>JBOGTG010000076.1:0-23428 GCA_050692175.1 Candidatus Limnocylindria bacterium
ACGCGGAACTGCGTGAGCGTGGTCGTCGGGATCTCGGGCTTGGCCTTGATGCGCGCGTTCCAGGCGGCGAGCGGGGTGCGACCAGCGAGCGCGCGGTGCGGACGGCGCTGGTTGTAATGGGTGCGGAAGACGTCGATCTGCGCCTGCAGCTGCGCCAGGGTGCGGGCCGACGGCTGCTGGCGCAGATAGCGTTTCAGGGTCTGATGGAAGCGCTCGACCTTGCCGCAGGTCTGGGGGTGGTACGGCGTCGAGTGCACCACCCGCACCCCCAGGCGCTCGAGCTCCGTCTCCCAGAGGACCTTGCCCTGCCGTGATTCGCCGCTGAAGACCGCGCCGTTGTCGGTGAGCGCGCTCGCGGGAAGGCCGTACCGCGTGCTCGCGGCCGCAAAGACGTCGACGACGTCGGCGGCCTTCACCGTCGGGAAGACGACGCTGTCGAGTGCGAGGCGCGAGTGGTCGTCGAGCAGGTCGAAGATCTCGACCTCCGTCCCGTCGGCCAGCGCCCAGTGCGTGGTGTCGCCCTGCCAGCGCTCGTTGGGCAGTGCTGCCTCGAAGCGGATGAACGAGGAGCGCGGACGCTTCTGCGGCTGCGGCGTGACCAGACCGTGGCGGCGCAGGATGCGCCAGATCGTCGCCACCGAGGGGACCACCTCGATGCGGCGCCCAAGGTACAGGCCGATGCTGTGCGGCCCCGCGTCGTGGCCTCTGGCGATGAGCTCGCCGCGCAGCCGCACGATGGCGCGCTCGACCTTCCTCGGGGTCTGATGCCGACAGGACCGCGGCCGGCGCGAGCGTGGCTCGATCGCGGGATAGCCACCCGCGCGATAGCGCGCGAGCAGCTCATAGATCCAGCTGCGCGAGATCTTGTGTTCCCGCGCCAGCGTCGTCGGACTGCGACCTTCCAGTACGACCGCGTCGACCACGTACCGTCCCAGAGCCATCGCGACACCCCCTCCGTCAGGGTGTCCACTATGTCCCGAGACATCTGTCCGCTATCTGGTGAAACCAGACACCTCCGGGGTCGCAGACCTCCCTCCCCGCAGTCAAGCCAGCGCGAGCATGTACGCGCCGATCCGCCGAGCAGTTCTCCTGGCGTGACAGTTCGCGCAACGGACTTGGCACTTCGCGATCTCACTCTCGATCTCTGACCATGGTCGACCGAGTGCCACCATGTCCGCCACGTCGTCGGTCTTGTCGCGAAGATGATCGAAGTCGAGAACGATCAGGTTCGACTCGCCGCAATCGACGCAGGGGTGCTCCTCTAAGTAGCTGTCGATCCGGGCCGCAAGCTTATCTCGCACCTTCCGGCCGTATCCATCGACACGCCGCGCGTTAGGCGACTGCCGCAGGTACCAGGCATGGGAAACCTCCTCGGACAGGCGAGGCAGATCCACTGGCGTACGCGTCGGCTCTTCGACCGAAACGGGAATGCCGATAGCGGCTGCGCGATCTCGCGCTCGATTGCGGCCCACGTGGCACCGCTGTTGATCAGCGCGCTCACATCCGCCGTCTTGTCGCGGAGGTGATCGAACTGGAGAACGACGATGTCGGTCTCGCCGCAGTCGACGCACGGATGTGCCCTCAGGTACTCGATCGCCCGCATGCGATTGTCGGCCCTTCGTATGGACGCGTTCCGAAGTAGCCGGGCCTTCTGCGCTTCGCGGTTCTTGCGGTAGTAATCGATCCCGTACGCGGCGAAACAATCGCGACACCACGACTGGAGCTTCGGCTCGCCACGTCGTACCGGCGGAAACTGATCGAGCGGCTTCACGTCGCCGCATTTCGTTCACGCTCGCATGAAGGCGAGCGTGCCGCTAGATCAATCCCGCGCAAATAGCGCTACCGGGTTGGTACCCGAGTACTAAGAGAGCGGCGACCCCGGAGAGAATCGAACTCTCGCCAACAGCTTCGAAGGCTGCTGCTCTATCCGCTGAGCTACGGGGTCGATCAACTAAAGGCTACCGCCTCACGAGCGTGTACCACGCGGACGGCCGCCCCTTGCCTTCCTCCATGCTCACGATGTCGAACGCGTCCGCGAACGTCGCCTGCACATCCTCCGCCGTAAGCCCCACGGCCGGGCCGCCGGGCTCGAACGCATAAAGAAGGCAGGTCCCGCCCGGTCGCACGACCCGGGCCAGACCGGCCGCGTAGCCAGCGCGACCAGCGACGGCAATGGAGTGCAGGCAGCCGATGTCCAGCGCGAGATCGAACGGCCCCGTCACGTCGAGCCGTGTCACATCGCCGACGACGAACGTGCACGCAACGCGCGCATCACGTGCCCGCCGGCGCGCCTTCGCGATCGCGCGACCGGCGAAGTCCACCCCGACTGCCTCCCAACCATGCCGCGCGAGATACACGACGTTCGTGCCCGTACCGGAGCCCAGGTCGAGCGCACGTCCCGGCGGATGCGACCCAACGAAGCGCTCGAGCTCGGGCGGAGTCACGCCCGTGTCCCAGCGACGGCGCCCCGGCAACCAGTACCAGACGCTGAACAAGACCCGCCGCATGGAGCGAGCCTAGGCGGATCACTCGACCGCGACGTCGTAGACCGAACCATTCCCTTGCCCACCCTCTAATCTGTTCGTAAGTGGCGAGTCCCTTCCGCGCGCCTACGGCCAGCGATTCGGTGCTGCGGCGCGGCGACTTCATCGCGCCGGTCCTGCACGAGATCCACCGTGTGATCGTCGGGCAGGACTACCTGATCAACAGGCTCCTCATGGGAATCCTGTGCAACGGGCACCTGCTCGTTGAGGGCGTCCCCGGCCTCGCCAAGTCCCTCGCCGTGAAGACGCTCGCCGACACGATCGACGCCGACTTCAAGCGCATCCAGTTCACTCCGGATCTGCTGCCGGCGGACCTCATCGGGACGATGATCTACAACCCATCGACCCAGGACTTCAGCCCTCGCCTGGGGCCGATCTTCACCGACCTCCTGCTCGCGGATGAGATCAACCGCGCGCCACCCAAAGTGCAGAGCGCGCTTCTCGAGGCGATGCAGGAGCGCCAGGTCTCGATCGGCGGCCAGACCCATCCGCTGTCGGAGCTCTTCACCGTGCTCGCCACGCAGAACCCGATCGAGCACGAGGGCACGTATCGCCTGCCCGAGGCGCAGGTCGATCGTTTCATGATGAAGGTGGTCATCGGATACCCGACCCCGGACGAGGAGCGGGTGATCATGGACCGGAACACGATCGAGGAGCTGGCGATCCCGCGAAAGCTCGCGACGCCGGCCGCGATCCAGGACGCTCGCGCGGCCGTCCGACAGGTGCACATGGACGACGCCATCAAGGACTACGTCGTCCGCATCGTGTTCGCGACGCGCGACCCGCAGGGGCCGAAGCTCGCCGACCTGAAACCCCTCATCGCCTACGGGGTATCACCGCGCGCGACGATCTACGTCTCGCTCGCGGCGCGCGCGCACGCCTTCCTCGACGGCCGGGACTACGTCCTACCCGACGACATTAAGGCGGTCGCGCTGGACGTCATGCGTCACCGATTGATCGTCACCTACGAGGCGGATGCGGAGGAGATCACACCCGAAACCGTGATCGGTCGCGTCCTCGATAACGTAGCGGTCCCCTAGGCATGACCGCCGCGCAGGCACCGCAGCGGGAGTCCGTACCGCCCGAGGTCCTCCGCGTGGTGAAGCAGGTCGAGATCAAGGCCCGCATTCTCGCGGACCAGGCCCTTCTCGGGACGTACCGAAGCGTGTTCCGCGGGTCCGGCCTCGATTTCGAAGAAGTGCGCGAGTACGAGCCGGGCGACGACACTCGGAGCATCGACTGGAACGTGACCGCGCGCATGAACGTGCCGTACATCAAGAAGTACCGCGAGGAGCGGGAGCTCAACATCTATCTGGCGGTCGACGTGTCCTCGAGCGCGTGGTTCGGCACGGGGAGCGTCTCGAAACGCGAGCTGGCCGCGGACGTCGCCGCTCTGCTCGCCGTGACCGCCCTGCACAACAACGATCGCGTGGGCCTGGTTCTCTTCGCCGACGGCGTGCGGGAGTTCATCCCGCCAGGTGGCGGACGTCATCACCTGCTCCACGTGATCCGAGAGCTCCTGTTCGCCGAGCCGCGCCGCTCCCCGACCGAGATCGCGAGCGTCGCGGACTACCTCGCCAACGTCACGAAGAAGCGGAACGTCGTCTTCGTGATCTCGGACTTCCTCGATGTCGACTTCGAAGCGCCGCTCCGGGCGCTCGGCCACAAGCACGACGTCATCGCGCTCATCTTGAATGACCCGCGCGAGGTCGAGCTCCCGTCGGTCGGGCTCGTCGCCCTCGAGGACGCCGAGAGCGGACGCGTCGGCTACGTGAACACGTCGGATCCTGTCGTCCGCGAGCGGTTCACCCGGGCCGCGCGCGAGCGCCGCGCGCAGCGCCTGCGCACGTTCAGCCGCATGGGTGTCGACCGCGTCGACCTCTCTACCGACCGGCCGTATGTGCCGGCACTGCTCGCGCTCTTCAACGCCCGGTCGAGGCGCAACTGATGCGCGTTCTGTTCGTCGCGAGCCTCGTCCTGGTGGCTCTCGGCTCGGTCGCCTCCGCCGATGGGCCGGTCAATGTGGCCGCGACCGTCGACAAGCGCGGGATCACGATCGGCGACCCGATCACGCTTACGCTCGTCGTCGAGACCGACCCGGGTTACCAGATCAGTGACAGCGGTGTCGGCCGGATCATGGGCGAGTTCGAGGTGCTTGAGGCGATCCCGCCCCAGGTAACCAGGATCGCCAACGCCCGGACGCGCTACACCTTCCGATACCGGGTCACGGCGTTCCGCGTGGGCAACGCGGTCTTTCCGCCGATCGGCGTCACGTACCAGACCCCCGGCGGCGGGCCCGGGGTCGTCCCGACTGCCGACATACCGATCGTCATCACGAGCGTCATCCAACCCGGCGAGGCCGCTGGCGACATCAAGCCAGCGAAGCCGCAACTCCGCCTGCCCACCGCGACACCGCAGGTGCCGCAGCTCGCGATTCAGGTCGCGCTCGCTGTCGTCGTGCTCGCGATGCTCGCGCTCATCATCCGGCAGACCCGCCGTGCCGCCGCGCGCCGACCCAGGGAAGCCGAGATGGACGAGGTTCTGCTCACGCCCGCGCAGCGCGCGATGGCCGAGCTGAATCGGGTCGCCTCGCTCGGCCTCCCCGAGAAGGGCCGTTACGCCGAGCACTACACGCTGCTTTCCCAGACGCTCCGCGCGTATGTCCGCGACCGCTTCGGGCTGTCGGCGACCGAGAGGACGCCGCGGGAGCTACGCGAGGACATGCTCCGCGCCGGCATCGATCGAACTGAGATCGCGACGATCTACGAGATCCTCCGCGAGGGCGAGAGCGCCCGATTCCACCAGGCCATCTCCTATCCCGCGCGCGCGCAGCACGCGGTCCGGTCAGCGCTCGACGCGATGCGCCGGGCCGCGGTCGCCGAGCAGTACGACCTTATGAAGGGTCAGCCCTCGTGACGGACATCACCTCGCTGCGCTTCGAGGATCCGTGGCTCCTCGCGCTTCTGCTGGTGGTCTCTGGGAGTCTCGCGGTGAATCTGCTCCGCGCGCGGCGGCCCGGGACGGGTCTGCTCTTCCCGTCGCTCGGGCTCATTCCGTCGGGGCCGCCGGGCTGGCGAATGCGATGGCGATGGGCGCTCGTCGCGCTCCGTGTCGCCGCCCTCGTCGCGTTCGTTCTCGCGCTCGCGCGACCGCAGATCGTGAGGGCCTCCGTCTCGTCCCTCACGGAGGGCATCGACATCGTCCTGGTGCTCGACACATCTGGCTCCATGTCCGAGCGAGGCTTGGGCGGCTCGGCGAAGATCGACGCGGTCAAGCGCGTCGTCAACGACTTCCTCGGCGGCCTCACCAACGATCGCGTGGGGATAGTCATCTTCAGCGGCGAGGCCATCGTCCTCGGGCCGCCGACCCTCGATTACGCCGCGTCGCAGAAGCTCGTCGCCCCGATCGACACGGGCACGCTTGCCGGCGGCACGGCCATCGGCACTGGCCTCGCCACCGGGATCAACGTGCTTCGCGATTCCGAAGCGGCGTCGAAGATCGTCATCCTGCTGACCGACGGTGAAAACAACAGCGGTGACATCACGCCGTTGGACGCCGCCAACATGGCGAAGCTCCTCGACGTGCGTGTCTACACGATCGGCGCGATCACGCTCACCGCCACCGCCGATCGGGACGTGACCACGGGCAGCGTCGACGAGCAGCTCATGCGCAAGATCGCCGAGGACACCGGTGGCCACTACTACAGCGTCTCGAACGAGAACTCGCTGGCCGAGGTGTACCGCGACATCGAGTCGCTGGAGAAGTCGCACGTCGGCACACGCGACTTCGTCGACTACCAGGAGGCGCATCTCGGCTTACTCGCGCTCGGTGTCGCGATCCTCTTCGCGGAGCTCGCGCTCGCCGCGACGGTTTTCCGGAGGACTCCGTGAGGACGGCGCTCGCGCACCCGGAGCTCGCGCCACTCCTGATCGCAGGAGCCCTGATCGTCGCGCTCTGCGCGGTCTCGCTCATCCGGCGGCGCCGCGCGCTCGCCGCGTTCGGCGGTCCCGGCGCGCGCCTGGCGTCCGCAAGCCCGGCGCGGCAGGTCACCAAGCTGATCCTCGTAGGGGCCGCGTGCCTTCTTGTCGTGCTCGCCCTCGTCGGGCCGCAGATCGGAGAGGCGCCGAGGCGCGGCGCGACGTCTTCGGTCGACACGATCATCGCGCTCGACATCTCGCAGAGCATGGCGGTGCGCGACGTCGGAACTGATCGGCTGCACGAGGCCCAGCACGCGATCGAGGTTCTGGGCCAGCAGCTAGTCGGGAGCCGCGTCGGCCTGACCCTCTTCGCGGGCGCGAGCGTTCTTCGCTACCCGCTCACTGCCGACACCAAGATCGTGGGGCCCGCACTCGATACGTCCGGACATGGCTTTCGCCTCAGTCCAGGCTCGTCGCTCCGCGCCGCGCTCCAGGGCGCGGCAGCGCAGTTCCCGATTGCGGACGCCGCAAATCAGCGCGCCAAGGCGATCGTCGTCGTCTCGGACGGCGAGGATCCGGCGCCCGATCTGCCGCCCCTGGAGACGTATCTGGCGCGCAACATCCGCGTGTTCACCCTGGGGATCGGCACCCCCGGGGGTGGCCCGGTCCCGGTCTATGACGCGAAGGGGCAGTTCCAGCAGATGCTCGTGGACGCGAACGGCACGCAGGTCACGAGCCGGCTCGATGAAGTGCGTCTTGAAAGACTCGCCGCCGAGGGCGGCGGACGGTACATCCGCTACGACGGCGAAGCGGCGGCGAAGAGCCTGGCCGACGCGGTGCGCGCGATCGGCACCACGGCAACGTCGACGGAGGGCGGGGTCAGTCCCGAGGACCGGTACCAGATCTTCCTCGGTATCGCCGTCGTCCTTCTCATCGCCGAATGGCTCATCGATGAACGCCGTCGGATGCCACGTCCGCGCGTCCCCCGTGGACGTGCGGCACCGCGCCGGCGTCTCCTCCCAGCCGTCAGCGCGTTGCTGCTGCTTGTGGTGGGGTGCGGGCCGGGCGATCCGATCGCGGACGAGCTCGATGCCGCGAATCAAGTCTTCCTGCGCGACCCCGCCGGCGCGGTCGTCCGGTACCGGGATCTTCGGACGAGGAGTCCGAACTCGCCCGAGATATCGATCAACCTCGGCAACGCGCTGGCGGCGCTGGGCGAGCACGACAAGGCGCTGGTCGAATACGGACGCGGGATCGAGAAGGCGAAAGGGACGACGCGCGCGACCGGCTTCTACGACCGGGCGACGTCGCTCTTCCGGCTGGGCCGCATCCTCGACTCGCGCGCGGCGTACGTCGAGGCGTTGCGTCTCAACCCGAGCGACCGCGACGCGAAGTTCAACATCGAGGTCATCGACCGCATCATTGACCTCCTCGGGTCGCAGGCCCCGAGCTCCACGCCCCGGCCCGGCCTGGGCACCCCGCAGCCCGGGCAGCAGTCGCAGCAGCCCGGGGCATCGCCCACCGGACCGGCCGCGTCCGGCGCACCGGGGGCGACGGCACCGCCCGGCGCCACGGGGCCAACCGGAGCGGGCCAGCCCGAATCCGTGCAGGAGGTGCTCACCGACTTCCGTCGCGACCTGACTGTGGAGGACGCGCTGCGGCTCCTCGATGCGCTGCGCGGCGAGCAGCGCGGGCTGCCGGCACTGATCGAAGGCACCGGCGTGCGTCGCGGAGGTAACGTGGACGTGCCATATTGACCGTGGTGGTTGGGGGTCCAGACGGGGCGGGGCCCCAAAGCCGTTCGCTGGCGTGGGTGTTGCTGCGGGGGCCGTGGCCGGGTGGCCATTTGGGGGGACACGATGCGCGTCGATCTGCACGCGAAAGTCAGGACGAGCGATGGGCACGAGGCCGGCAACGTCCACCGGGTCCTCGTCGATCCAGCTACCGAACGGATCACAGGCTTCGTGGTCAGCACCGGCCGCCTGCTGGGGCGCGACGTGATCGTCAGTGAAGACGCCTTCGCTGAAGCAGGGCCCGAGGGCGACTACGTCACCCTTAACCTGACCAAGCGCGAGCTCGACGCGCGGCCGACGTTCGAAGAGACCGATTACGTCATTCCGCCCGCCGGTTGGGCCGCGCCGAACCTCGGCTACACGATCCCGCCCGACGCGTTTCTCTGGCCCGCGGATGCCGCCTTCGGTGGACCGGCCGAGCGCTCACGGCCCGCGATCAAGAAGGGGGACACGGTCAAAGACCGCGACGGCGATGTCGTGGGCACCGTCGAAGACGTTCGATTCGACGAGAAGACCGGAGAGGTCTTGAGCTTCATCGTGAAAGCGGGAGCCGGCCTGGAACGCCTTTTCGGCGGCGGGAAGATCGCGGAGATCACCCGGGACGACATCCTGCGGATCGCCGAGGGCGAGGTGCGCCTGGGCGTCGACCGCGAGGAGATCATCCCCAGAGAGCACGAGACCGGGACGCGCTAAGGCGGACCGACGCAGACCCCCGCCACGAAGGGCGTCGTCAGAAGTAGTCCCACGATGACGGCGACGACGATGACAAGACGAATGACCGGATTATCCTCGTGCTCCTCGCGAATGGGCTCTCTCAGGACGGCTCGCGCGCGAGCGGCCTCGCGTTCCGGAACGAGGACGACGAAACGGCCGACAGACATTCCACCAGCGACACCGAGCATCGGGTCGTCTCGCACCACTCGCGGGTGCAGGAGGTGCGCGCGAAGCGCGCTCGCGGCCACTTCGACGTCCACCTGGTTCGGCGCGAAATGGACGGCGACCTCGTTCACGATCCGGTCACTGCCGTCACGGCGATGCGGATCGCCGCGAGCATCACGACGCCCGAGAGGATCGCGAGCAGCGCGCGCGGCTGGGTGCGGACGCTCACCGCTGCGCCAATCGGCGAAGCTACGAGCGCGGCGACGAACACGATCGCCGCGAGCGGCGGATCGATCTGCGCCGTTGCGGCCTTTCCGATGAGCGCCGCGACCGCCGCGAAGAGACCTATGCCGAGCGACGACCCGATCGCGACGCGAGTCGGAACGCGCAGGATGTAGACGAGCGCGGCGATGATGAAGGCGATACCGCCGATTCCCACCATCCCGCCGAAGAAACCGAGCACGAGCGCGATGGGGATCGCGATCCGTGGATCAGCGCGGATGTCCTCGGCGCGCTCGTCGCGCGGTGTGACCGGCAGAAGAAGCATCACCGCCCCGGCAAACGCGAGGACCGCGAACACGAGCAGGATGACGCTGTCCGGGGTGTCGCGCGACACGAACGCGCCGACGAGCGACGCGATCGCGCTCGGCGGCCCCATGAGCCACACGAGCCGCGGCGAGACGTTCCCATACGCGCGGTGGCGCAGGGCGCCGAGCACGCTTCCGGAGATCGCCTGCACGATCGTTAGTCCCGTGATGATCTTGACCGGAATGGCGCTGCCGCCGAGGACCAGCGGCAGATACAGGAGGAGCGGCGTCAGGACCAGGCCGCCTCCGATCCCGAGGAGCCCCGAGAGGAACGACGCCACGAGCCCCGCGACCGCGGTAATGGCCTCGCCCGGCATTCGCACCTATATATAGGAGTGATGCGTATCGCGCTGCTTGCTCTGGTGCTGGTCTCGTGCACGCCCGTGGTTGCGCCATCCGCGCCACCGAGCCCGACCGGGATCGCGGCGAGCCCCGTGCCGACGAGCTCCGCGCCGGCTTCGTGGCGACGCGTCGCTGCCATCCCCACTCCGCGCAGCGAAGTCGCGGCGGCGGTCTTCCGCGGCGTGATCTACGTGGTCGGCGGTTTCGGCGGCGGAGACGTCGTCGAGACGTATGTCGCCGACAGCTGGTCGGCGGCTCCCCGGTACCCGCTCGCGGTCGATCACGCGATGGCCGCTGGAGTCGACACGGCCGGCACACCGGGTCTCTACGTGTTCGGTGGGAATGTGAACGGGGCCGCGGTCGCGCGGGCCTTCCGGTTCGTCGGCGAACAGGGCTGGCGCGAGATCGCGTCGATGCCAGGGCCGCGTTCGCAGGGCGCCGCCGTCGCGATCGGCAGCCGGATTTTCATCGTGGGTGGCGCGCAGAGCGGTCGTCTGGTGAGTCCGACCTATGTGTACGACACCGCCGCGGATCGCTGGACCACGGTCGCTTCGATCCCGACGCCACGCGATCACCTCGCGGCCGCAGCGGTCGGTGGCCGCGTCTGCGCGATCGGAGGACGGCGTCTCTCGATGCTGCAGAACCTCGCGTCGTTCGAGTGCTACAACCCTGCGGCCGACGCGTGGCAGTCGATGCCCGACGCGCCGACCGCCCGCGGCGGCCTCGGCGCCGCGACGGTCCGCGACCGTTTGTTCGTCGCCGGCGGCGAGCAGCCCCTCGGGACGTTCAAGGAGGTGGACATCTTCGACCCAGCCACCGCGAGGTGGACGCGCGGCCCGGATCTGCCGAACGCGCGGCACGGACTTGGTGTGGTCGCTCTGGGAAGCACGCTGTATGTGATGAGCGGCGGCCCGACCCCCGGCGGGAGCCAGACCGCGGTGTGTGAAGCGCTCGACGTGCGCTAGCGAGTGCGGCCCTTCCCCAGCCGGGTTCGCTCGGCTTCCAGGATGAATTCCAGGTTGTGCAGGATGGTCTTCCGTGTGCGTTCGTCGGCTTCGTATAGACGTTCTTCCATCTGCATCAAGAACCCGCTGCTGAGCTGACTCTCAAATCCACCCCAATCGTGAACCTGTCTGACGAGCGCGTCGATTGCGGGCGTGAATGTTGGAGAGCGATGAATCACGATGTCAGTTAGAGGGTGATCTCCGAGCTTTCCGTTCGCCATCGTCGGGAAGCCTAACGTCGGCGCCGCCACCGACCTCAGTTCAGTCAGGCTCGAGCACCTCTGTCGCCGCCGGATAAGTTCCGAGCTGCTGGATCCATTCGCAGCACGTGCGCATTAGGGCCAACGCCTCTTTGGCGGGCCATGCCGTCGGATCGCCTTCGAAGTCCAGGTAGAAGACGTAGTCCCAAGGCGCGGCACGGCTCGGCCGCGACTCGATCTTGCTGAGCTGAAGCCACGCTGTCGCGAACGGCTGTAGCGAGCGCACCAGCGCGCCGGGCAGGTTGGCCGTCTTGTACACGAGGCTCGTCTTGGTCGGACCTCTGCGCAGCGCCGCCGGAATGAGCTTGGCGATTTCGCGATCCGCCTCCCCCGCGACCGCGAAGAAACGGGTGAAGTTGTCGGTTGAGGTCTCGATCGAGTCCTCGAGCACGTCGAGTCCGTAGCGCTCGGCTGCGCGCCGGCTCGCGACCGCGCCGACGGATCTGTCCTTCGCCTCGGCGACCTCGGCCGCCGCGCCGGCCGTGTCGAATGCGACCTCCGGCTGAATACGCTGCTGGCGCAGGAACTCTTCGACCTGGGCGAGAGCCTGCGGGTGCGATCGCGCGACGCGGATGTCCTCGAGGCGCGAGCCACGGACGCCGAGCAGGCAGTGGCGTACCCGAACGACGACTTCGGCGACGACCTTGGCTTTGTCGTGTTGACGCAGGAGGTCATAGACGTCGACGACCGAGCCGGCGTGCGTGTTCTCAACCGGCACGACCGCCGCGTTCACCTCGTTTGCCTCGAGCGCCGCGAAGACCTCGGCGAACGTGCGGCGCGGTTGGAGGCTCGCGCCCGGAAAGAGCGCCGCCGCCGCGGCCTCCGAGAACGCGCCCGCGAGACCCTGGTAGGCGACGGCGGTCACCGATACACCGCCGTGCGCCACTCGGCGTGCCGCTTGTCGTCCCCGTGCGCGAGCCCGAGATAGACATCGCCGATCTCTTTCGCGATCGGCCCGATCTCCCCGCCGCCGACCTGGCGTCCGTCGATCTTCACGCACGGCGCGACCTGCGCGCCGGTGCCACAGAAGAAGACCTCCTCGGCGACGTAGAGCTCGGTGCGGTCGATCTGCCGTTCCTGAACGAGGATGCCCAGCTCGGCCGCGATTTCCAAAATTGAGTCGCGAGTGATGCCCTCGAGGATGTCGTCTGTCACCGGCGGCGTTATGAGCGCACCGTCGCGGACCATGAAGAGGTTCGACCCGCCGCCCTCCGAGACGTGCCCGTCGGCCGTGAGGAAGATGGCCTCGTCGGCCTCGTAGTCCTGCGCCTCGTCGACGGCAAGCGCGGTGTTGATGTACGCGCCGGTGAGCTTGCCCCGCGCCGGGATCGCGTCGTCCGACGTACGCCGCCAACTCGCAGTGCGCGCGGCGAGCCCGCCGGTCGGCAAATAACCGCCGAGCGGGAACGCGTAGATGCCGAAGCCGTCGCGCAGACCATGGAGCGCGACCTTCACCGAGCGGGCGGCTTTGAACGCGAGCGGCCGCACATACACGTCGTTCTTGAAGCCGTTCTTTCGAAGGAGCTCGAGGGTGATCTCGCCGAGCGCGTCGGGGTCGCCCGGCAGCGCGATGCGCATGATCCGCACGGAACGCGCCATGCGCTCGAAATGCTCGCGCAGCCGGAAGACGTAGAGCTGCTCCTGCGCAGGGTTCCAGTAGGCCCGGATCCCTTCGAAGACGCCGGTCCCGTACTGAAGCGCGTGCGTCGCGATGGAGACCTTCGCGTCGGAGAGTGGCGTGAACTTTCCATCGAGATACGCCACGCCGGTCTCCGCGATCTCCTGTCCGACCGCCGCGACCTCTTTCAGCCGTTGCTCCACCGTGCTCGCCATCAGAGACCTCCTAATACAAAAAAGACCTCCCGATCTCGGGAGGCCCTCACGCTGCCCGTCGTACTCGCGCTAGCGGCGCTTGCCTCCCGCTTGAGCTCCCGCAAGGAGCTCGCTGAAAATGACGACGAAGAGCGAAGCGCGCATCAGAACGGGAACGCTAGGCGCTGGGTCTATGGCAGTCAAGGTCACACGCGGCCGATCACTTCTTCGCGCTGCCACACGCGGCGTGCGATCTCGAGAGCGACGACGTCCAGGAGGACCAGTCCGGCGCCGAGCGCGAGAAGCGGCCAGCCCTCGGCAAGCCGCGACGCGACGAATCCCACGCCCGCGAACACCACGGCGGAGAGGGCGATGACGATGCCCGCGATCTGTTGCGCGGCGCGGCTCGTCTTCACACGCGCCGCGACGATCATCGTGATGCTCCCCGTCGTGACGAGATACAGGAGAGACAGCACGAGGAGCGCGTAGAGCAGCTCCGGCGTGAGCGCGTGCGCGACTCTCGCGGCGCCGTAGCGGTACGCCGCGAGGCCGTACCCGGCCGCGAGCGTGATGACACAGGCGACCATGACCGGCACGACCATGCCCACGAGCTTGCCAAGGACGATGTCGAAGTCACGGATGGGCGCGGCGAGGAGGGGGACCAGCGTCCCGTTCTCCTTCTCGGCCGAGAACGTGGCCGCGATGAGCGCGACGCCCGAGAGCGCGGGGAAGAACACGCTCTGCAGGGCGAGCCCGATGAGCGTCGCGTCGCCCGCAGGCCCCGGCGCGATCCCGCGATTCGAGATCACGAAGAAGAGCGGGATCACGATGAACACGCCCGTTCGGAGGAGCGATGCCCGATCGAGGAAGACCTCCCAGCGGATCTCGCGCCACGCGATAAGCCACCACTTCATCGGCGCGCCTCGGCCAGGATGCTCAGGTACGCGTCCTCCAGCGAGCGCTCCTCGGCGGCGAGCGTCACGACGCGCACCCCCGCGTCGAGGAGCGCGCGAAGCGCCGCGGGGTTCATCGCGGTCGGATCGTCGACCGCGAACCGCAGCGCCGTGAGCCCGTCTCGCGCGCCCGCACTCTCGGTCTCGATCCCGGCGCGCGCGAGCGCGTCGCGAGCGGTCGTCGCATCGCCCGCGAACGTGACGGTGTAGCTCGGGCGGCCCGCCGCGCGGATGTCGGCCGTCGCCCCGGTCCGCAGGACCTTCCCTCTGTAGAGGACGACCAGGCGGTCCGCGATGCGCTGCGCCTCGTCGAGGTCGTGGGTCGTGAGCAGGATCGCGCGATGCCGCGCGCGGAGCGAGATGATGAACGCGCGCAGCATCTGAGACATCTCGGGGTCGAGCGCGGTCGCGGGCTCGTCCAGGAGCAGGACCGGCGGATCGTGGACCAGGGCTCGCGCGATCGCGACCTTCTGGCGCATGCCGCGCGAGAACGTCGCGAGCTTGCGGTCGAGGACGTCGTCGAGCCCGAGGAGCTTCGCGAGCTCCGCCGCCCGAGCGTCGGGCTGTGCGACGTCGTAGAGCCGCGCGAAAAACGCGAGATAGCTGCGAAGCGGCATGCGCTCGTACAGCGACGGCTGATCCGTGACGAAGCCGCAGCGGGCCCGGACCGCGTTCGCGCCCTTCCGAACGGAGATCCCGTCGACCAAGACTTCGCCCTGGCTCGGGGCGAGGATCCCGCCGATGATGCGGCTCGCGGTGGTCTTACCCGCGCCGTTCGGGCCGAGGAGGGCGACGATCTCGCCGGGATGCACCTCGAACGACACATCGTCGAGCGCCACAGTCCCGTCGAAGCGGCGCGTCACGTGGCGCACGTCGATCACTCTTCGAGCATACGGGCGCGATGAGCTAGCTTTTGTATTCGGTGGACGTCGTACTCGCGCTTCACGGTCGCGCGGCGACCGCACTCGTCCTTTATTACACGGCGGTGGGACTCTGGGGGCTGTTCCTCGGCGTTCGGAACTCCGGTCCCACCCCCGGCTTCCGCGGGGCGATCGCGATCGCGGTGATCGCGTCGGTCGTGCAGGGTGGGCTCGGGTTTCTGGTGTTCGTCTTCCTGCGCCCGCCGCCCGACCTCATCCACGTGCTGTACGGGTTCGCGCTCGCGCTCGCCATGCCGCTTGCCGCGACGATCGTTCGCGAGCGCGCTCCCCGCGGCCAGTCCGTCGCACTCGGCCTGGCGGCACTCTTCACCGCGGGACTCGCGATCCGGGGCATCATGACCGCGTGACGAACGACGTCGCGCCCGCGATCGAGGAGCGCCCGGACACCGCGCCTGCGGCCTTGCAGGCGCTGCGCGGCGACTCCCTCTACTTCAACGTCGCAGGGTCCGGTCCCACCTTTCCGGTCGCCCAGCGCGCGGCAGAGAAGTTCCGCACCTGGCTGAACGAGGTGGGGATGTTCGGCCACGTCGGGTACGCGGCATATAACGCCGCGCTCGATGCGACGCGAGTGGACCTCGCGGCGGCGTTGGGCGATCCGGGCGGTGCGGGACGCGTCGCGCTCGCCCAGTCGGCGACGGACGGGCTGAACACGCTTGTCGCCGGCCTCGCGATCCCACCGCGCTCGCTCATCGTCACCACGCTCGAGGAGCACGGGAGCGCGCTCTACCCTCTGCGGCGGCGCGCCGAGCTCGGCGACGAGCTTCGCGAGCTCGCGTGGCACCGCGACCCGGACCGCCTGCTCGACGAGCTCCGCGGCAGCATGCGCGACGGCGCGCGAGCCCTCCTGATGTCCCTTGTGTCCTGCAAGACGGGCGACGTCCTGCCCGTGCGCGAAGCCTGCCAGATCGCGCGCGATGCGGGCGCGATCTCGATCGTCGACGCGGCACAGGCGCTCGGACAGGTGCGCGTCGACGTGGACGAGTTGGGCGCGGACGCGGTGGTGACGCTCGGCCACAAGTGGCTGCACGGACCGCTGGCGACCGGCGGGTTCTGGGTGCGCGAGCTCGCCCAGTTCACGCCGACGCGTGTCGGATGGCGCTCGCGCCTGGACCTCGAGACCGGAAGCCGGGACTACAACCCGAACGCGACGCGATTCGAGGCCGGAACCGTGGACGCCGCCGCGTTCGTCGGACTCCGACAGACGCTCCTTGTGCATCGGCTCCTCGGATCCTGGGTGTCCGAGCGCCTGCGCCTCCTGCGCCGCCGCCTGCTCGAACGCATCGCCGACCTACCGTTCGTAGTTCGATCGACGCCCGAGGCGCCGACCGGCATCGTCGTCGTCGAGCCTCGTGGTGGTGATGTCGCAGCGCTGGTACAACGGATGTGGGATGAGGAGCGCATCGTGGTCAAGCTCATCGACGAGCCGGGCATTCCGCAGGCGATACGGCTCTCGTTCTGGGCGCTGCACAAGGAGAAGGACGTAGACCGCCTCGCCGCCGCCTTCGCCCGGACTCTCGCGGTCGGTGTGCGCTGATGGCAGAGCTCACCGGTCACGTCGCGATCGTCACGGGTGCGGGCCGCGGCCTAGGCCGAGCGGTCGGCGAGCGCCTCGCCGCGATGGGAGCGGCCGTGGTACTCGCGTCGCGCAACGCACCGGAGCTCGACGAGGTCGCGAAAGCGATCAAACGCGCCGGCGGAAAGGCGCTGGCGCAGACCGCGGACATCGCCGACGAGCGTCAGGTGCAGGAGCTCGTTCTCGCCACCGAGCGTTGGGTCGGGCCAGCCACCATTCTCGTGAACAACGCCGGGATGGTCGACCCGATCGTCCCACTCGCCCGTTCGAACGCGGCGCTGTGGCTGCGCAGCGTGGCGATCAACCTCGGCGGCACGTACCTCGCTACCCGCGCCGTTTTGCCGGGCATGCTGGACCGGGGGTACGGTCGTATCGTCTCCATCTCGTCGGGCGCGGCCTCGCGCCCGTCCGCGGGCTGGACCGCCTACACGGCCGGCAAGGCGGCCATCGTCCAGATGACGCGCAGCCTGGCGCTCGAGCTCGAAGGCACCGGCGTGACCGCGAATGCTTTCAACCCCGGGTATATGAACACCGACATGCAGGAGCGCATCCGGCGGACGCCGACCTCGGACTTCCCGCGGGGTGACGAGTACCGCGCGGCGCAGCGCGAGGGCAAGCTGAAGGACCCCAAGGAGCCCGCACGTGCGGTCGCCTATCTCGTGTTGCCCACTACGCAGCGGAACGGGGACGCGTTCGAGTACACCGACGAGACGTTCCGGCGAGAGGCTGAGGCGAGGGTCCCGAGCTAACGCTCCGGCGACTTCTCCCCGCGCGATCCGACGGGCTTGAAGTTCTTCCGCTTCTCTATCGCCGCCCGCAGCAGCTTGCCGGTCCCTTCGGGATCGGTCTCCGCGCGCCGCTCGAGCTCCGATGCGGGACGGCCGATCAGACCGCACGTCGCGCAGTCGCCGCGTCCATCCAGGCGCGCGTGGCAGTGCGAGCAGTGCACCTCGAACGCGCCGTGCGGCTGAAAGAGGCCCATGAGCTCGGCTTCGGCGATGAGCTCCCTCGCGTCGATCATCAGTACGCCAGCACGACGGACTTCTTCTCGAGGTACCCGTCGAGCCCCTCGATGCCGTGCTCCTTTCCGAACCCGGATTGCTTCGTACCGCCGAACGGAAGCTGGTCATACGCGACCTGGATGTCGTTGATCCACGTGTACCCCGCCTCGAGCAGCTCGGCTGCCTTGCGAGCCTTAGCGAGATCCTTCGTCCAGATCGACGACCCGAGACCGTAGACGCTCGCGTTCGCCTTCGCGATAGCGTCGTCGAGATCCTTCACGATGAAGATCGGCAGCGCCGGGCCGAAGACCTCCTCCGTCGACATGCGCGAGTCCTCGGGCACGTCCGACAGGACCGTTGCCTCCATGAACCAGCCCTTCTCGAACTCTTTGCCCTCAGGACGCTTGCCGCCGGCGAGCACCTTGGCGCCGCGTTTCACCGCGTCGGCGACCTGTGACTCGACCTCGGCGCGCTGCCTCTCGGTGTGGAGCGGCCCCATCTTCACGCCTTCCTTCATTCCATCGCCAACGGGCCACTCCTTGCGCGCGCGATCCGCGATCTTGGTCATGAACTCCTCTGCGATCTGCTCGAAGAGGTACACGCGCTTCACCGCGAGACACGCCTGGCCCGCGTTGAAGAAACGTCCGATGGCGGTGGCGGCGGTCGCGCGCCGGATGTCCGCGTCATCGCACACGATCATCGGGTCGCTGCCGCCGAGCTCGAGCGTGACTCGCGTCACGTTATCGGCCGCGAGCTTCATGATCCGCTTGCCCGTCTCCGTCTGACCGGTGAACGCGATCTTGTTCACCTTGGGATGCGACACGAGCGCGTCGCCGATCTCAGCACCCGGGCCGTGCACCGTGTTGAGCACGCCCGCGGGGATCCCGACGGAGTTGATGATCTCGATCGTCCTCTGGGTCGCGAGCGGCGTCGTGGACGCCGGCTTCAGCACGACCGTGCAGCCCGCGGCCAGGGCGGGGCAGATCTTGTTTGCCATGAGCGTCAGCGGGAAGTTCCACGGTGTGATCGCGACGACCACGCCGACCGGCCGCCGCATCGTGAGGCCGAACTTGTTCGCGTCCTCCAGGGGCACGTAATCGCCGCGCAGCTTGTCCGCGAAGCCGGCGAAGTACTCGAGGTTCTCGGCGACGCGGTTCGCCTCGATCACCGCGTGCGCGAGCGGCTTGCCCTGCTCGAGCGTAAGCAGCTTCGCGATCTCGGGGACGGCCGCTTTGACCTTCGCCGCGGCCGCGTGCATGAACGCCGCGCGCTTGCTACCCGAGAGCGACGCCCACGCGGGAAGGGCCTTGGCCGCTGCCTCGACGGCGGCGTCGACCTCCGACGCGGAACCCTTCGGGATCGTGTCGACGACCTCGCCGTTCGCGGGATTCCTGACCTCGATCGTCTTTCCCGTTTGGGCGGCGACGGTCTGACCGTCGATGAGCATCGTTGCCATGAAGAAGTCCTCCCGTGCGGTGGGCGGAACGCCCACGACGCGCGTGCGCGCGCGTCATTCGCCAGTCGGTCTAAAGTCTAGGAACTTTTCGCGCGGGGGGTTTGATGGCCGTTCGTCTGGAGAAGCAGGACTCGATTGGTCACGTGGTGCTTGATAGGCCGCCCGCTAATTCCTACGACAAGACGTTCATGGAGGAGCTCGACGCCGCCATCGAGGATGCTCGCCGCGATGACGCGGTGAAGGCGATCCTGGTGCGCAGCGCCAACGAAAAGTTCTTCTCCGCCGGGGCCGACGTGTCCATATTCGCCAGGAGCGGACTCGACGAGCAGAACGCGTTCGTGGTCTGTGCGAACGAGGCGATGGCCAAGTTCGAGAGCACACCGAAGGTCGTCGTCGCGGCGATAAACGGACACTGCCTCGGCGGCGGGCTCGAGATCGCGCTGTGCTGCGACTTTCGTATGGCAGCCGAAGGCTCCTACCGCATCGGGTTGCCCGAGGTCACGCTGGGGCTTCTTCCGGGCACGGGTGGGACGCAACGCCTGCCGCGACTCATCGGCCGCCAGAGGGCGCTCGACTTCATGCTGCGCGGCACCACGATGCCGCCGCAGGACGCGCTCGCCGCGGGCATCGTGGACGAGGTCGTGCCCGCGGCGGAGCTGCTGGACAAGGCGCTGGAGCGGGTTGGCGCCTACGCGACCGGGCCGACCTTCGCGATCGGCCGCATCAAGCGGGCGGTGGCGCAGGGCTTCGGGATGCGCCTCGATGAAGGGCTCAATCTCGAGCGGCAGCTGCTGATCGAGCTATTCAAGAGCGAGGACGCCAAAGAGGGCGTGACCGCGTTCGTGGAGAAGCGGAAGCCGAGCTACAAGGGCAAATAGAGGTCGTGCTCGGATCGGCCGACGTAATGGCGTTCGTCGCGACGAGAGACCCGGCCGCCGCGCGCTTCTTTTATGGGGAGATCTTGGGGCTGCGCCTTGTCGCCGACGAAGAGTTCGCCCTCGTCTTCGACGCGAATGGCACGGAGCTCCGGGTGCAGAAGGTTCCTGAACCCGCACCGCTCTCGTACACCGTGCTTGGATGGAAGGTCGTCGACATTGGTGAGACGGTCAGGCGGCTCGCCGCGAAAGGCGTGCGCTTCGAGAGCTACGAGTGGCTGCCGCAGGACGAAAGCGGCGTGTGGACCGCTCCGGACGGGACCCGAGTCGCCTGGTTTAAGGATCCCGACGGGAACCTGCTCTCGCTCACGCAGTTCGGCGACAGCGCGCGGCCGCGGTGACAGCGCCATCGAAGGTCTGCTCGCTCCGGGACGCCGTCGCCAAGCTCGTCCGTGATGGCTCCGCCATCGCCCTTGGCTGCGCGCTCGAGCCGGCGATCCCGTTCGCGTTCGCGCACGAGGCCATCCGGCAACGCCGGCAGGACCTCCACCTGATCGGACCCATCTCCGACATCGCGTTCGATCAGCTCATCGGCGCCGGGTGCGTCGCTCAGATATCCGCGGCGTGGGTCGGCAACGTTTCGGCGGGCCTCGCTCATGCGTACCGGCGCGCCATGGAGGAGGGTGTACCGCGCCGAATCGACGTTCGCGACCACTCCAACTTCACGATGGCGCAGGGGCTGCTCGCCGGTGCGCTGGGGGCCCCGTACCTCCCGACTCGGACGCTGCTCGGGAGCGACATCCCGCGCGCGAACGGAACGTTCAGGGAGGCGACGGATCCGTTCTCGGGCGGCAGGCTTCTGCTCGTCCCGGCGATCACGCCGGACGTCACCGTCATCGCGGTGCAGCGCGCGGACGATGATGGCAACGCCCAGCTCTGGGGACCGTGGGGCGTGTCGCAGGAAGCCGCGCTCGCGGCAAAGAGCGTGATCGTGCTGGCGGACGAGATCGTGGATCGCGCGGTCATCGCGAGCGACCCCAATCGGACGATCGTTCCGGGAATGAAGGTGACCGCCGTCGTGCACGAGCCGGGGGCATGCCACCCCTCGCCACTCCAGGGGCGCTACCGGCGCGACCACGAGTTCTTCCATGAATACCATCGCGCCACGCGGACCGTCGAGGGCTTCGAGGCATGGATTGGCGAATGGGTGAGAGGCGTGGAGGACCGCCCGGCCTACCTCGCGAAGCTCGGCTCGCGCTGGGCCGCGCTTCGCGAAGACGGACGACCCGCGGCGGAGGCGCGCTTCTGATCGATCTCTCGCCGGGCGAGATCATGGTCGCGCAGGCTGCGCGCGAGATCCGCGACCGCGAGCAGGTCTTCGTTGGCATGCGGCTCCCGCTCATCGCGTTCGTCGTGGCCAAGCGCACGCACGCACCGAACGCCGTTGGACTCTTCGAGCTCGGCGTCGTGCGCGACGAGCCCGCGCCGGAGCTCCTCTACACGATGGGCGACAACCCCAACGTCGCGGGCGCGGTCTGGTGCGGTCGCACGATGGACCTGATGGGGCTGCTTCAGCGCGGCGAGGTCGAGGCCGGGTTCATCGGCGGCGCCGAGATCGACATTCATGGGAATCTGAACACGACCGCGATCGGGGAGGATCGCGCGCATCCGAAAGTGCAGCTTCCCGGGTCGGGCGGCGGAGCCGACATCGCGAGCCTCGCGCACCGGCTCATCGTGATCATGCCGCATGACCGCCGCCGCCTTCGCGAGAAGGTGGACTTCGTCACCTCACCCGGCTACGGAAGCGGGGGCGAGTGGCGTAAGCGGATGGGTCTGCCCCGCGGTGGCCCGAGCGTGCTGATCACGACGCTTGGGGTGTTTCGATTCCTTGAAGGCTCGGCCGTCCTCGCATCGTTCCACGCGGGCGTGTCGGTCGACCGCATACGAGCGGAGACGGGCTGGCCGCTCGAGGTCGCGCCCGACGTTCGTCAGACGGAGTCGCCTTCCTCGGAGGTCCTGCGCATCATCCGCGAGTACGACCCGAAGGGCTTCTGGACAAGGCGCGAGGAGTAACGGGATGGACGGAACCACGAGGGCGGTCTTCGCGGCGTTCGCGGGAAACCTGCTGATCGCGATCACCAAGGGATTTGCCGCGTCGATTACGGGATCCGGCGCGCTCCTTGCCGAGACCGCGCACTCGATCGCCGACGCGCTCAACCAGATCCTCCTCTACGTCGGCATTCGCCAGAGTGTCCGGAAGCCGAGCGAGCGGTATCCCCTCGGCTATGGCAAGGAGCGCTACTTCTGGGCGCTCGTCGTCGCGCTCTTCCTCTTCTTCGGCGGCGGCGTCTTCTCGTTGTACGAGGCCTATCAGCGCCTCGTGGATCCGCACGCGCTTGGCGACGCGACGATCGGCTTCATCGTGCTCGGCCTCTCCGTCGTGTTCGAGCTCTTCTCGCTCGGCGTCGCCGTACGCGAGGTGCGGCACGCGGCGCGCGAGGAAGGTGTCCCGGTCCGCAGGTTCCTGGCGCAGCTGCGCGACCCGGCTCTCCGAACCGTCCTCTACGAGGACAGCGCCGCTCTCGCCGGCCTGCTGGCCGCTATCGCTGGCCTGGGACTCACGGTATGGACCGGCGACCACCGATTCGACGCCCTCGCGAGCGGAGTGATCGGTGTGATCCTCATCTACGTCGCGTACCAGCTCGCGCGAAGCGCACGCGGGCTGATCATCGGAGAATCCCCGCCCGGCGAGGTCCTCGACGCTCTCCGCACCGCGATCGCGAGCGAGCCCGGCGTCGACAAGGTCAGCGAGCTTCGTGCCGTGATGATCGGTACGAAGCAGCTCCTCGTCCTCGCGCGGGTCTCGGTGCGGGATGACCTCACCGCCGGGGCCGCGGAACAGCTCCTCGCCCGTCTGCGCGGCCGCCTGCGTCAGGAGCATCCCGAGGTGATGGACTCGTACCTGGAGCTCAGCCCGCAGTGAGAACGGCCGGCGCGGCGCTGAACCTCGTGCTGCGTGGCAGCATCGCGTACTTCCTCGCCGAGGTTCTGCTCAACCCGGAAGACCCGCGATTCGCGGGTAAGGCGATCCCCATCCGGAACCTGATCATCGTCGGCGGGCTGTCGCTGCTGTTCCCAGCGCTCCACGTGGTCAGGCGACGGTGGCGGCGCTACCCGGTGTGGACCGACGACGTGTGGCTCTCGCTCTTCTGGCTCGACATGGCCGGAAACTCCTTCGACCTCTACGACCGCTACACCCACTTCGACCTCATCCCGCACTTCCATGGGACCGGCGCCTCGGCCGTCGCCCTGCGCCGCGGCTTCGACCTCACGTCCGGCAGGGCGTTCGTCATCGCGACAGCGCTCCACACCGCCCTCGAAGTGCAGGAATACGCGACGGACGTGTTTTTCGGTACGCATAACGTGCGCGGCTGGTGGGACTCGGCTGGCGACATCGCCGCCGGGCTCGTCGGGGCCGTCGCGTACCTCTGG
>JBOGTG010000077.1:0-7501 GCA_050692175.1 Candidatus Limnocylindria bacterium
CGCTGGGGCTCCGGCCGGAGGCCGGGGGGCCCCCGGCGGGTTGAGAGGGTTTCGGTGCCGCCGCCGGAGGGGGTGCCTGAGTCGCCGCCTGAGGCTGCTGCGCTGGTGCGGCCTGCGGCCGCGCCGCCGGCGCAGAGGGCTGGGCCGCGGCTTCACCATCGGCGGTGTCGAAGATGGCGAGGAGCGTCCCGATCGGGACGGTCTGGCCTTCCTCGACCTTGACCTCCTTGAGGGTGCCGGCGACGGGCGAGGGGATCTCCGTGTTCACCTTGTCCGTCTGGACCTCGACGAGCAGGTCGTACTTGTTCACCTTGTCGCCGGGCTGCTTCAACCATTTCCCGATCGTGCCTTCGGTGACGGATTCGCCGAGCTTGGGCATCTTCAGCTCGAAAGCCATGACACTCCCCTACTAGTACGCGGCCAGCTCGCGCATCTTGGCCGCGATCTTCGCCGGATCGGGCATGAACCAGTCTTCCTGTGGTTTGTTGTAAGGCATTGCGGGCACCTCGGGCCCGCCGATGCGCATCACGGGAGCATCCAGGTCGCTGAACGCCTCCTCGGCGATGAGCGCGGCGATCTCCGCACCCGCGCCGAACATCCGGTTGTCCTCATAAACGATCAAACACTTTCCGGTCTTCCGCGCTTCCCGGAGGATCGTCTCCACGTCCAGCGGACGGAGGCTGCGGATGTCCACGACGCCCACCGACACGCCCTCGCCCGCCAACGTCTCGGCCGCCGCCAGGGAGTGATGGAGCATCAGGCCGTAGGCATACACGGTGATGTCGGTGCCCTCACGCTTCACGTCGGCAGGCCCGAGCGGCACCATGTAGTCGCCATCCGGCACCTCGCCCTTCACCGATCGGTACGTCGCCTTGTGCTCGAGGAAGATCACCGGATCGGGATCGCGGATCGCACTGCGGAGCATGCCGGTGATGTCGTACGGCGTCGACGGTACGACCACCTTGAGTCCAGGGACGTGGGCATAGAACGCCTCCACCGACTGCGAGTGATAGAGCGCCCCGTGGACGGCGCCTCCCCACGGCATTCGGATCACGAGCGGAACACCCCACGCACCGTTCGATCGATAGCGCATCCGAGCGGCCTCGTCCACGATCTGCTCGAACGCGGGCGCGCTGAAATCCGCGAACTGCATCTCGGCGATCGGCAGGAGGCCACCGAGCGCGGCGCCGATGGCGACACCGACGATGCTCGACTCCGCGACAGGCGTGTCGATGATCCGATCCGCGCCGAACTCCTCGATGAAGCCGTCGGACACGCGGAAGACGCCGCCACGCACGCCGACGTCCTCGCCGAGGAGGATGAGCCGCTCGTCGCGCCGGAACTCGCTCTGGAGCGTGTCGTGAACCGCTTGGACGTTCGTCTTTATCACGAGCGGCTTCCGGGCGTGATCGGAGGGAAGTCGTCGGGACGGCGCTCGCGCATGATCGCGTAGACCGCCTCGAAGATGTCCTCGCGATTCGGCTTCGAGAAGTAGTCCCCGTCGTTCCCGACCGCGACCCGGTTCGGAGTTCCCGTGAGCGTTCGTGGTCCGACGTCCAGGTCATCGATCGCGCCCTGCGTCTCCACGACCTCGCGCACGATGTACGCGGACGCGCCGCCTGGGACGTCCTCGTCGACGACCAGGAGCGCGCGCGTCTTCTGGACGGACTCGGCGATCGCGTGGTCGCGGTCGAAGGGCAGCAGCGTCTGCACGTCGACGATCTCCGTCTCGATCCCTATGTCGGCAAGCTCGGCCGCTGCTTCCATCGCGATCCGGCACAGCGCGCCGTACGTCACGAGCGTCACGTCCGAACCTTCGCGGAGCGTTTCGGTCACGCCGAGGGGAATCGTGAACTCGCCAATGTTCTCGGGCAGACGCTCCTTCAGCCGATACCCCGAGAGCACCTCTATGAGGAGCGCCGGGTCGTCGCCACGCAGCAGCGTGTTGTAGAGGCCCGCCGCGCGGGTCGCATCGCGCGGGACGGCCACGTGAAGGCCGCGCAGAGACGAGACAATCGTCGCCATCGGCGACCCGGTGTGCCAGATGCCCTGCAGCCGATGACCCTTCGTGCGGATGAGCACGGGCGCCTTCTGGCCACCGCCGGTGCGCCAGTGCAGCGTCGCGAGGTCGTCGGACGCCAGCTCGAGGGCGTAGAGCAGGTAGTCGACGTATTGGATGTCCACGATCGGCCGCAGGCCGCGCAGCGCCGCTCCGATTCCCTGCCCCAGGATCGTCGCCTCGCGTATGCCGGTGTCGATGACCCGCCGCTCCCCATGCTTGGCCTGCAGTCCTTCGAAGACGAGGTTGACGTCGCCGAGCTTTCCGACGTCCTCACCGAGGATGACGATCCGCGGATCGCGCGCGAGGTTCTGGTCGAAGCAACGCAGGAGGACCATCCGGCCGTCCAGCGCGTCGGCGTCATCGGCGTACACCGGTGCGACGGCGCCGATGCGAAGGGGCGATTCTTCGGATCTGCTGTACAGGTGCGAGTTGAAGAGGTCGTCGTTCTGCTTCAGATACGACTCGACGAACTTCGCCAGGTGCACGGAAGAGCGAGTCCGTCGTCTCTGCTCTGTTTCGTCGAGGGAGCCCCAACCCTGGCGAAGGGCGACGAGCGCACGTCGCGCGGTCGACGCGACGAGCCGACGGGTCGGCGGCTCGGTCGATCGGAGCTCCCCCACGATCGCGTCGAGGTCGACCCCGCTCTCCGTGGCAGCCGCCTCGAGGATCTCGAGGGCCTGCACGCGATCGGAGCGGATCGGGGCGATATAGGCGTCCCACGCTTCCTCGCGGGTGCGCTCGACTTCGGCCCGGGCCGCGCGCTCGAGCTCGTCGAGCGTCGTCGCTTCGGCGAGCTCTTCGCGAATGATCCACTCGCGCATCCGGCGGATCGGATCGAACTCGATCTCGAAGCGGAGCCGGTCCTTGGACTTGTAGCGCTCGTGCGACCCGCTCGTCGAGTGCCCCTGCGGCTGCGTCATCTCGGTGACGTGTACGACCGCGGGGATGTGGTCGCGCCGCGCGCGCTCGACCGCGACCTGATAGACGTCGCAGCAGGCCAGGTAGTCGTGGCCCTTCACCGTATAGAGGTCCAGCCCCGTTCCGCCCTTCTCGCGCCGGAAACCCTCGAGCACGGCGGAGATCGAGCCCTTCGTCGTTTGGAGCTCGTTCGGCACGGAGATGCCGTACCCGTCGTCCCACACCGAGATCACGAGCGGAACCTGCAGCACGCCGGCGGCGTTGAGGCTCTCCCAGAACACCCCTTCGCTCGTGCCCGCGTTCCCGATGGTCGCGAAGCACACCTCCTCCCCGTTGCGGGAGAAACCACGCGAGACGGCGCGCGGGGCCGGCGACTCGCGGTAGAGCTTTGACGCCCATGCGAGGCCCACGGCCCGCGGCATCTGTGAACCGACCGGCGAAAGGTCCGAGGCGGATTGGCCGGTCGCGAGGAGGTCCTTCCATCGCCCGCGCTCGTCGAGTGTCCGCGTCGCGAAGTGGCTCAGCATCTGGCGGCCGGCCGAGTTGGGGTCGCGGACGACGTCGGGGTCGGCGTAGAGCTGCGCGAAGTACTGGGAGAGATCGGCCAGGCCAACGGCGAACATGAAGGTCTGGTCGCGGTAGTACCCGGAGCGCCAATCACCCGGCCGGAAGGCGTGCGCCATTCCGAGCTGGGCGACCTCCTTGCCCTCGCCGGAGATCCCAAACGGCGCGTTTCCCACCAAGACCTCGCGCCTCGAGAGCTCGCTCGCCGCCCGGCTGCGCACGGCGAGCCGATAGTCGGCGAGGACCTCCTGAGCTCTGAGACGGAGCTTCGCGTTAGGGGTGGTAACGTCGCCTTGGGACGCGAGAGGGGTCCCCGGGGGGCGCAGCCCCCCGGATGTTTGCTTCATCCACCTTCAATGTTGCCAGTTCCGGGCCACTAGGCGGCCGCGGCTTGCTCCGCCCGATCGAGGAAGGGCAGCGTCTCGGCGAGGAACTCATCGGGGCACTCGAACATGGCGAGATGGCCACAGCGCTCGATCACATGGGCCTGGGCCTGTGGGAGGATCCGCTTCACGTCGCGCAGGTGCTTCACCGGCAGAACGTAGTCCTCGCGGCCCCACACGGCGAGGGCCGGCCCTGTGTACCGCGACGCGCGCGCGAGCCAGGCTTCGCGGAGCGGTCGACGAACGCCCCGGATGTTGACCCCCGCCGAGATCGCACGGATGAATTCCGAGAATGACGCGTTCCCGTAGCGGACCGCCTCCGCGTAGAGCTCTTCGGTGATGCACCTCGCGTCGTAGAAGCAGGTGCGTAGCACGTCGCGAGCCGCGGTTCTCGGGCGGGGAAGTCGCGCGAGAAGGCCCATCCCCGGCAAAGTGCACGCACGGAGATAGAACGCGACCTCTCGTCCCATTCCGCCCGCGGCAACGAGCACGAGCGACCGCGTTCGCTCCGGAGCGGTGACAGCCACCATATACGCGACGGCCCCGCCCATGGACTGGCCGACGATGTGCGCCCGCTCCATGCCAAGCACGTCCATCGCGGCGGCGACGAAACGCGGATAGAAGGCGTCCTCCGGACCGAAATAGGAGACGCGGCCCGGAGCTTCGCTCTCCCCGAAGCCCGGAAGATCGAGCGCGACCACGAGGTGGCCCGCGGACGCGAGTGGGCCGACGACCGGCCGCCACGTTTCAGCCCATCCGCCGACGCCGTGGATCAGCACGATCGGATCTCTCGCGCGCCCGCCGTCCGCGACGAGAACGCGCGTGCGGAGGCCCTCAACCGTGATCGTGCGTGGCTCCATCTCTGGCTATCCTGCTCCCGACATGCTCTTTTACTACCTCTGTACGATCGGCGAGAAGCTGCACAGGCAAGCGTATCCCCAGGGCGCGCAGTCCAAGGACGCCGACGTCTACAAGTGGGTCAGCCTCCACTCGGGCTCGCCGGCGGTGTGCCAGCGCGAACACCCGGCGGAGCACCGCTGGAGGCCCGACGAAGGGGGTGACGAGGAGCGCGTGGTGCGCAGCTATGCAGTGCTCCAATGGGACAAGGAGGGCTTCGACTTCGCGAAGACCAAGCCTGACGTCGGGGAGCGCTTCGACTCGCGCTGGGGTCCGTCGCTGGTGGTCGAGCGCTCGGACGATCCCACCACCGGGACCTACTTCTTGCTGCGGATCTTTCCGCACGGATACGAGGGCAAGCCTGGCGAGCTCGGCACCGAACGACACGACACGCCGCGGGAGCTCGTCGGGAAGGTCTGATCAGCTCGCGTGCCGGCGATGCTCCATGTGGTGGATGTGCTCATGGACGTCCTCGGCAACCTTCGGCGGATAGAACAGCCCCGCGACGTAGAGCTTGGTCGGCGCCTGCGCGTACGCCGACAGCAGAAAGTGCACGTCGTAGCGCTCCGCTAAGCCGGCACCCCACGTCTCCCGGAACTTTGTCGCCCAGGATGGCCCGTGCTTCGAGCGGGTGGCCTGCGCGAGCGAATGGAGCTCCCAGTCCAGCACCGGGAGCGCGTGGGTCGCTGTGCAATCCTCGCTCGCGCAGCGAAACCGCAGCCGAAGTGGAAGTTGGACGATGTCGATGTCCGGCTCGGGCCGAACGAACCCCATCGTCGCAGCGCGTGCGCGAGAGAGCTCGATGAGTGCCTCGACCGATCCGCGCAGGTGCGCTCGCACGAACGGCCATCGCAGGCGCCATCCGTCTTTCGCATCGACGTAGCCTGTCGGAAGGATCTCCCCCTGGACGGTGTGGGTTTCCGGCCGGGGATCGCGCTCGTCGCGTGATGCGCCCAGCTGAAT
Organism: Candidatus Limnocylindria bacterium; assembly: GCA_050692175.1. Classification (GTDB taxonomy): domain Bacteria; phylum Chloroflexota; class Limnocylindria; order P2-11E; family P2-11E; genus 3-1-20CM-2-70-9. The sequence continues at coordinate 5,788 of JBOGTG010000077.1, forward strand.
CCACGCCCAGCGCTCAACCGGCGGGTCCGTGTCGGCGCCCTTCCACGGAAAGGGAGCGAGCCGCAGAAGCGCGCCGCTTGCACGGTCCTGAGCTATGACGCCCGGTCGCTCGACTGGAAACTCGTTCGCCGCGATCGTCTTCGCGAGAATGAGGACGTCGCGTTCGCCACCCGTCTGCGATGCCACAAGGCCAGGATAGGCGCGGCGATGCTCGACGGACTGCGACGCGAATTCCCGCAAGCGTTTGCGCTCGCTCGCCAAGTTCCGAGTCCACGCTTCGCGCGCGCGCCCGTGTTCTGGGCGGTCCTCGCCGCAGCCGGCGCGGGGTTCTTCGTTTCGTCGGCGATCATCGTCGCGTTCGTCGCTGCTACAACGCGGGGCACCCACTGAGTGGATCGGCGGTGTCGCGACGGTCGGCGCGACCGCGCCTGCTCGGGCTGCCCGGTCTCATGCGCTTTTGCGTTGCGATCGCTTCCGAGTCCCCGGTCTGCTCGCCCTTCTCCTACATCCTCCGCCTCCGGCCCGAGGCGGTGGGCGCCGCGCTCGCGTACCAGCTCGTTCGCTGGATGCGCACGACCGACGGCGACGGCAATCCAGTCCTCGAAGCCGCAGGCGCTCTGGCGCTCACGCAAGGCGTCGTCGCGTCGATCCTCGGCGCGATGCTCCTATCGGCGAGCCAGTTCGAGTCGGGCCTTCTTCTGCTCACCTCCGCGGTGGCGGTCGGCGTCGCGTGCGGTCTCGTGCTCCTCCGGCGCTTCGCAGAGTCACAGCACTGGCGCTCGTTCGGCCTCATCGCTCGTCGTCATCGGAGTCTGGCTGGTGGTGGGCGTGCCGAGCTTCGTCGGGCAGGTCGGGATCGGGGGCAACATCGCGATCGGCGGGCTGAACCTCATCGCTTTGCGTCGCGCTCGTCGACGTGGGCATCGCGCCGCTCGTCCGCTACATCGCGGCCGCCCGAAGGGTCAGGGCGACCCAGTCGGAGGGTGCCTAGCGCTTTCGATCGGGCCGCGAGATGTAGATGTTCGGGGCGGCCTTCGCGCGATCGACCCAGACCGAAGGCGCGTCGTCCTCCGCAGGCTCCTTCGAGGTCCCGCTCCCATTAGAGGCCACTGGGATTTCAGGCTGCGACGGGCGAGGCTCGGCGGTGGCGCCGATCAATCGTGGCTGACTCGCGGCCGAACGGCCGCTGGCGACGAAGACGAGCGCTTCCTTCATCGCACCTTGGAAACCCGAGCCTGCCCTGTCGGTGAGCTGCCACGGGGATATCCGGGACACGCGGACGGCGAGGGTGTCCCCGTCCCCGCGCACCTCGTGTGTTCCAACGATGACGGCGGCGAATGGCCCGAGATCCGGCACCGCAGCATGGCCGGCGACCTCATCGTCGGGGAAGCGCACCAGGACTTTGCCGCCTCCCGCGCTCATACGGAGGGCACCGCCTCCGGTCTCGAGTTGGTCCGATTCCGCTGAGGAGGACTCCGTCTCGGCGTCGCGCCAGAGGCCGGCCGCGCTTCGCAGAGCGATGATCCGGCCGAATCCTTCGCGCTCTCCCACAACCCGGGCGCCGCGCAGGACGATCTCGTCATACGGACCGATCCCCTGACCATCGGGGCCGGACGCGTCCGGCCCTCCGTCGAATGCGAGGTAAACGCCGGTGGCCGTGACTGGCACGACCCCACGGTAACAGCCGATTACGGCGGTTCATCCATTTTCCCTC
>JBOGTG010000078.1:0-73753 GCA_050692175.1 Candidatus Limnocylindria bacterium
AAGCTCGCGCTCGCGTTCAACGATTTGCTCCCGTGCGTCCCAATCTACGAGCGGCTGGGCAACAACCCGGTCAATGACAAGGCGCGCACGGCTGGCTGGCCCCCCGACGGTGACAAGATCTACACCCAGGGCGGGCAGGACAACTTCACGGCTGTAATGATCATGGACGGCACCCTGCACAAGATCTGAGAAGCGCATGACGAACGATGACGGCGACCTCGCGGATTTTCCGGAGGTCGCCGTCGTGCTTGGCGGGGGCTTTTCTCCGGACGGGAAACCGTCGGAGTCCACGGTCGCGCGCGCCCGCGCGGCGGCGCACCTCGCGCAGAAACGTCCGACCCTCGCGGTCATCGCGTCGGGCAGCCACGGCGAAGGTCCCGCGCCCGCAAAGAGCGAAGCCGCGGTCATAGTCGACCTCATGGCCGAGGCGGGCGTTCCGCGCGACCGCCTCTTCCTCGAGGAGCGCTCCCGAGACACGATCGGCAACGCCGTCGAGGTCGCCGCCCGCTACCTCTCTCGGATCGAACCGCGGCCGATCTACCTCGTGACCTCGCCGTTTCATCTTGAGCGCGCCCTGGTGGTCTTCCGCAACGTGCTCGGATTTGCGTGGCAGGTCCAGGCCGTTTCCGCCGAAGACACCGACGACGATCGCAAGAACGCCAACTCGGAGACCACGTTCCTCCAGGAGACGTTCACGTTCTTCGAGGGCATCAAGCCCGGCGACATGGCGGCGATCGACAAGCGATACCGCGCAAGGCAGGTCCGCTAGGTAGGAGGACCACGCTTCTCGGAGGCAAGCCATGTCCTCTGCCATCGTCCTCGCGACCACGGCCGAAAATGCCGAAGCGCTCCTCTCGGGCGAGCGCGACCGCGACCATCGTCGGCACGCGCCTAAGAGGCTACCGGCGCGCGCGTACCTCGCTGTCGTCGGCACCGGGTCGGTCGTCGGCGAGTGCGAGCTCGGCGCCGCCGAGCGGCACACCGCGAAGGGTTGGGCCCTGCCGGTGAGCCAACCGCGCCGCTATCGGAAGCCGCGGCCGGTCGCGGACTTCGGCCTCGCGAAGATCCCTCGTTCGTTCAGGTACGTGGAGATCTAGGGCGAGGCCCATGTGCGGCGCCGCGGGTGGCACGGCGCAGCGGGGGCTCTCGCGATGCGCGGGTTCCCCGGGGACCCGCCCGCGGCGAGCGCAGCGAGCTGCAAGGCGGGGAGGGTGCGCGAGCCGAGAGGCCCCCGCGAGCCGGGACAGGACCCGCGGCGCCACACAAGGGGGTCATGGGGCCAGATCTAGTTCGCCGGTCGCCAGGCGAAGGTGACGTGCGTGATGAGAGCGCCGTCGGTTTCGAAGGTCCAGGTGGTGTAGTTCGCGAAGTGGCCGGGCGATCGCGTCAGGCCGCGAAGGATCACGGTCGTCCCCATCACCGCCTCCTCTCGGACCACCCGCACGAACGGCGGCGCCATCCGGATGAGCTGCTTTGCGCCTTCGCGGCCCTCGAGCTGGCGGTCGCCGCCCGGCAGCTCGATGGCGACGTCCTCGGCGCACACCGCAGCGGCCTTTTCGGCGTCATTTGCCTCGAGCGCCGCCATAAAGGTCTTCGCGGCCGCGAGGGGATCCGGCACTCAGCGATTATTGAGGACGTGCGGCACGCTCGGGCGCTCCTGCCGTACGTTGTGACCGCTGCGGTCATCGCGGCGGGCTCTATCGCGCTCGTTTTCACGACGGTCGATACGGGCGGCGCCGGGTCGGCACCGAGCGCGAGGGCTGGCGGTGCACAGGAGCTTTCCTCGAGCGGACGACTCGCCTACTGGCGGCAGAGCCCGTCGGGTGCGTTCGTGCTCTGGGCCGCCAACTTCGATGGCTCCTCCGCGCGATCGCTCACAACGCTCCCGGTGAACACGTCGCGCCCGTCCCGCACGCGCTGGACAGGTGACGGAAGCGCCGTCGCGTACGTGACCGATCAAACCATTGTTGTGACGAGGCTCGACGGCACACGCGTCGACATGCCGTTCCCTGGACCGCTGCGCAATTCGGCCTGGCGCGTGATCGACCAACGATGGTCGCCGTCGGGAACACGGGTCGCTGCGACGTTCCAGCGGTCGACCGATGGCATGACTGACGTCTACGTGGGGTCGCTTGAGCGCCGGGAGCTCGTACCCGCGGGCAATGTCGGGAATGCGTTCGCCGGTCCCTGGCTCAGCGACGAAGAGGTGCTCATCGAGTCCGATGCGGGCCTGCTGGGTGTGCTGCGCGAGCCGGGAAAGCCGATCCGGAAGCTGGTGGACCGGTCCGCCGCGTCAGCCTTCTTCGACGGAAGTCGCGTTCACTTCCTCGCGGGCTTGGTCACTCCGACCTTCAATACGACCGGGCTCTTCGTAACGAACCCGAGTATCTGGAGCGTCCTTCCCGACGGGAGCGACCTGCGGTCCGAAGTGCGCCTCGAGGTGATTGGAACTTTCCGGCTTGACGGTGTCTGGCCCGACGCGCGTTACCTCATGCACGTCGGGGTCGATCAGACCCAGTACCTCGTCGGCCCGCGCTCGACGAGCCTCGCCCCCTCAAGCCTTCTCCAGCGCGCCATCGTCAGCGCGGATCGGACCATCGCCATCGGCTTCGGGGGGTCGCGTATCGTGCGAATCGACCTGACGCGCGGTCTCAATCCGGCCCAGAACGCTTTTGTCGTGCTCCTCGACGGCGTCGTCAGCGCGGATGCCTGGGTCCGCCGGAGCCCTGCTCCTTAGAGGACTCGCGCCGCGATACTGACCGCGCCATGCAGGTGGGCGCGGTGTTCCCTCAGCTCGAGATCGGGACCGATCCCGAGGTGATCGCGAAGTATGCCCGGACGGTCGAGGAGCTCGACTACGACCATCTCGTGATCTTCGACCACGTCCTTGGTGCCGGCTCGAACAGGCCCGGGGGCTGGACCGGTGTGTACGACCACCGCTCGATGTTCCATGAACCGCTTGTGCTCTTCGGCTACCTGGCTGCGATCACGAGCCGGTTGAAGCTCGCAACCGCGGTAATCGTTCTGCCTCAAAGGCAAACAGCGCTCGTGGGGAAACAAGCCGCAGAGGTCGACGTTCTGTCGGGCGGGCGCCTAATTCTCGGTGTTGGTATCGGTTGGAATGAGGTGGAGTACGAGGCGCTCGGTATGAGCTTCACGAATCGCGGCAAGCGGATCGAGGAGCAGATCGCTGTTCTACGCGCGCTGTGGACGCAAGATGTCGTCGACTTCAAAGGTCGATGGCATCGCATCGATCGCGCGGGAATCAATCCTCCACCGGTGCAGCGGCCAATTCCGATCTGGATGGGCGGCGGCTGGGATAGGCAGAAGCGGGCGATCGTCGAGCCCGCTCTGCGGCGTATCGCGAAGATCGCCGACGGCTGGTTCACCCATCTCCCGCCGAACGAAGACGGTCGTGTGGGAATGGATGCGTTCCGTCGCCTGGTGCGGGAAGAAGGACGTGATCCTGCGAAGGTGCCCGTCGAAGGACGACTCCCCGCCGCACGGAGCGGCCCCGAAGAGTGGAAGCGGGGAATCGACGCGTTCCAGCAGATGGGAATGACGAGCGTCGAGCTCACCACGATGGGTGCCGGCTATCGGAGTGTGGATGAGCACCTGGACGCGCTGCAGCGATTCCAAAGACTGATCTGACCGAGTCGTCCGTGGAGATAGAGCACCGTCGGCATACGGGACCAACGGCGCCCGATCCCGGCGTGACCGAGGCTGCGCTGCGCCGCGAAGCTCGTGAGGTGTACGGGTGGTCGAACGGGCCGGGCGACACCTATGGCGAGCACGAACACGGCTACACCAAGGTCCTGTACTGCACGCAAGGCTCGATCGACTTCGTGCCCGCCGACGACAGACGTGTCTCACTGGGGCCAGGCGACCGTCTCGTCCTTCCCCCGCGAACGCGCCACTCCGCCCTCGTCGGACCCGAGGGCTGCGCCTGCGTCGAGGGAAAGCTTCCGCCCGCCCTAAACTCATCGGGCTTCCATGCGACCACTCGCATCACGAATGTCGCGACTCGGGACGGAGACCGCCTTCGAGGTCCTCGCCAAGGCACGGGCCCTGGAAGCGAAGGGGCGCGACATCGTTCATCTGGAGATCGGTGAGCCAGACTTCGACACGCCACCGGCGATCGTTGCGGCCGGCGTCGCGGCGCTCGAACGCGGGGAGACCCATTACACGCAATCGGCGGGCGTGATCGAGCTGCGCGAGGCGATCGCGCGCTATCTGAAAGAACATCGCGGCGTCCGCGCAGATCCAGGGCAGGTGATCGTGACCCCGGGCGCGAAACCGATCATGTTCTACGCCCTCCTTGCCCTGCTCGAAGAGGGCAACGAGGCCATTTATCCGGATCCCGGCTTCCCGATCTACTCGTCGATGATCGATTTCGCGGGGGCGCGCGGCCTGCCCTTGGCGCTCCGCGAGGAGAACGGCTTCCAGCCGGATCTGGACGAGCTCCGGAGGCTCGTGAACCCGCGGACGAAAGTCATCGTGCTCAACAGTCCCAACAACCCGACCGGTGGCGTGCTGTCACGCGATGCGATCCGCGACATCGCAGCAATCGCGCGCGAGCGGGACCTCTGGATTCTCGCGGACGAGATCTACGCCGAGCTCGTGTACGAGGGCCAGCACCGCTCGATCGCGGTCGAGGAGGGCATGGCCGAGCGCACGATCTTGCTCGATGGCTTCAGCAAGACGTTCGCGATGACCGGCTGGCGCCTCGGCTACGGCGTGTTTCCACGGCCACTCGTCGAGCCGGTCACGAAGCTCGTCACGAACTCGGTGTCCTGCACAGCTACGTTCGTGCAGCGGGCCGGCACGGTGGCCCTTTCTTCACGCCCGCCGGAGGTCGATCGGATGATCGCGGAGTTCCGGCGCCGGCGAGACGCGGTCGTGAAGGGACTGAACGCGGTGCCTGGAGTCACCTGCCGCACACCGCAGGGCGCCTTCTATGTGTTCCCCAACGTGCGAGGTCTCGGTCTGAGCTCGAGCAACGAGGTCGCCGACCGCCTACTCAACGAGGCGGGTGTGGCAACGCTCGCCGGGACTTGTTTTGGCGCGGCGGGCGAGGGCTTTTTGAGGCTCTCGTACGCCAACTCCCTCGCGAATCTCGAAAAGGCGGTCTCCCGCATCGCCGACTGGTCATCGCGCGTCGCGCCCGTACCTACCGGATAGGAAGGCTCGCCAGGAGGCCTGCGTGTCCGCTCGCTGACGGCCGGTGACGCTTGCGTTGACGTTCGTTCGCGATTCGGACTGTGTTGTCGGAGCGACCATCGCTCGTTACAAGTTCGAGCGTCGGCTCGGGACGAGAACGTTACGCGGCTGCATCCCGGTGGAGCGACCCCTGCTTTGCCAGCCGCCATCTCGAAAACAGGGTGGAGGCAAACAATGCGCAAGGCACTCCGACATTTCGCGATCCTGTTCAGCATCGCCTCGCTGTTCTTGGCGACGGCCGGTGCGACTCCTGCATGGGCTGATCCCCCGGGCAACAACGGCACGGTGAAGATCCACGAAGGCGCGACTGAGAACGAACCGATCAGAGCCAATGAGCCACATGTCTGCACGTTCCACGTCCATGGTTTTAACTTCGACGGCAGCGCGAGGGGAACGTGGCGCATCGAGGGTTGGCCGCCGACAGGCGGCGGCACCTACAACGGAACCTGGGGTCCCGCTGATGGCAATGGCGATTGGCGCTCTCCGCAAACAGGCGCGATGTCGCTTCCGGAGGGGCACTACAAGCTTTTCGTCTCGCAGACGATGCCAAATGATCCGCCGGGTGGCGCGAAACACAAGGTCTTCTGGGTGGAATGCGGTAACTCGTCCGGCACGACGACCGGCAACAGCAACGGAAACAGCAACGGCAACTCAAATGGCAACAGCAACGGCAACTCGAACGGGAACTCGAACGGCAACAGCAATGGAGTTTTGACCGGCGTGAGCACCGGTGTTTCGACCGGCGTCACCACAGGAGTCTCGAGCGGAGGGTCCGCCGTCGCGAGCGTTCAAACCGCGCCGAACCAACTCGCCGGAGTTCAGAACCTTCCCTCCACGAGCACCGATCCATTGATCCCACTTGGCGGGCTCGGTCTCATCCTGATGGCGCTCGGCGTCGCGCTTCTCAGTCGCCGTCCGGCGCGCCTCTAGATAGACCAGCCGATACAACCGCTGTCGTAGCTGCAGGAGCCCCCCGAACAACGGGGGGCTCCCTCTTGGGCACACTGACGTTTGAGCGACGAAAGGTGGCGTTCTGGCTCGGCGACACCGACCTGGCGCCCTCGGCGGTGTTCCGAATCGCGTTCGGTGTCTCACGTTCAACTGGTTCTGGCAGCCAGCGGTTCTTTCAATTCGCATCGCTGCGACCGGACAGCTGTGGGGTGCGCGACACTTAGCGCATGACAGAGCCGGTGCGGACCGAGCAGCAGGAACGCCGTCTCGTGACGGTCCTCTTCGCCGACTTCGTCGGATTCACGTCACTCGCGGAGGGCCTCGATCCGGAAGAGCTCCAGATGCTCGTCTCCGGGATTTTCGAAGATCTTGCGGAAGAGGCACTTCGGTATGACGGCACGATCGAGAAATTCATCGGCGACGCGATCTTCGTGATCTTCGGAGCGCCAATCGCGCACGAGGACGATCCGCAACGAGCGCTCCGATGCGCGATCGGAATGCAAAAGCTCTTCGCCGAGCACTCGGCGCGGGTGAAGGCGCAGCTCGGCATCGAGCTCGGCCTGCGCATCGGCATCCACACCGGGATGGTCGTCGCGGGAGCGGTGCGAGCTCCGGCGGAATACGGCGTCATGGGCGACACGGTGAACACCGCGTCACGGCTGCAGCAAGCTGCGGCACCGGGCGAGATCTATGTCACCCAGGCGACGTTCCGGATGACGAACCGCGAGTTTAGCTTCCGCGAGGTTGGGCCGATCGACATGAAAGGCAAGGACCGGCCGATCCTGGCCTATGCGCTTACGGGCGAGCGCACTACGCCGAGAACCTCGATCGACATCCAGGCGCCGCTCGTCGGCCGATGGATGGAGCTCTCTCGCCTCGACCTCGCCTTCCAGTCCGCGCGTGTCGGCCGCACCGAGGTCGTGCTCATCGCCGGCGAGCCGGGCATCGGCAAGAGCCGTCTCCTCACCGAGTTCATCGGCCTCGCAACGTCGGCAGAGGACGGCGTCCGCAGCGACGCCCCGCGGGTCCTCCGCTGGACCTTCTCGCGCGTGAACCAGCGCAGCTACGCGGGGTTCATCGAGCCGATGCTCGTCGAGCTGCGGATCGATCCCAACGATCAGGACGCAGCGACGAAGCTTCCGGCGAAGCTGCGCGAGCTCGGTTTCGCGAGCCCCGAGCTGGTCATCCCGACCCTTTCGCAGTTCTTCCACCTCCCGGGAGCCATCGAGCCGCCGAGCGACTCCGAGGAGTGGAAACGCTCAATGTTCATCAGCGTCTACGACGTCATCGCATCGCTGGCGCGCGAGCGCCCGCTCATCTATGTCCTGGAAGACCTGCACTTCGCCGATTCGGCCTCGATCGAGCTTCTCTGGTTCGTCGCCTCGCGTGCCTCGCGGGTGCCGATCCTCCTGCTCCTGGCCCAGCGCGCCGGTCCGGGATCGCCCGAGCCGCGGCCCGTGCGCACGAACTTCAGCCAGCTCGTTCTGGAGCCCCTTTCGGACGAGGAGGCCGCGCGCATCATCGATGCGACGTTCGACTGGATGCCCGACGAGCTACGGGACAAGATCGTTGCGCGCGCGGGCGGCAACCCGTTCTTCATCGAGGAGTCCATCCGCTCGCTCGTGGATTCGGGTGCGGTGGCCAAGGACGACAAGGGCGAATGGCAGCTGCGCGAGCGGCCCGCGGCGCTCGAGGTCCCGGCAACGCTGCACGGAGTCGTCGCTGCACGCATCGACCGGCTGCCGCCGAGCGCGAAGGAAACGATCCAGCTCGCCTCGGTGATCGGGCAACGCTTCGGCGACCGCGTCCTACGTGAGGCAGGAGGCCCGCGGATCGCGGATTCCGTCGACGAGCTCATCGCGGCGGATCTCGTCCTCGAGGCCGCACCGGGCGAGCGGCGCGAGGGCCGGTACCGCTTCAAGCACGCGGTCGTGCAGGAGGTCGCGTACAACACCCTGCTCGTCCGTCGGCGGATCGAGCTCCATCGCCGCGTCGCGGTGGCTTACGAGACGGTGCTCGGCGAGGGCGTGAAGGATTTTCTGCCGGCACTCGCCCACCACTACCTGCTTGGCGATGTCCCGGAGAAGGCCGCCGAGTACTCCTGGAGAGCGGCCGAGCAAGCCACTGCGATACACGCGCACGTGGAGGCGCTCCGGCTGGCGGAGCAGGCCCTCGAGGTCTACGAGAAGCTCGACCGGTTCACGGATGCGATCAAAGCGCTGTACCTGATCGCGCGCGTACGCCGATACCGTGGGGAGAACGACGCTGCCCTCTCGGCCTACGAGCGGGCGCTCGCGATGCTCGAGGAACGCGACCCCAAGAACCCTGAGGTCGGGAACGTCATTGCGCACATGGCGGAACTGTGCACTCGCTGGGATGCGAAGTATTCCGATCTCGAGGGCCTCGTCGCGCGCGGCCTCGCGATCGTGGACGGCAAGCGAAACCGCGAGAAGGTCCTGCTCCTGGCGGCGAAAGCGTTCATGTCGCGGAAGCGTCCCAAACCGACCGATGCTGACTGGGAAGAGTCCCTCGCCACGGCGAAGGAAGCTCTCGCGATCGCCGAGGAGCTCGGGCTTCTCCGCGAGGTGTCCCTCTGCCTGGACGCGGTCGGGTACGCCTACGGGGAGCTCGGCAACTTCCGCGAGTCGTACGCCCACAACCAACGCCGGCTGCCGATCGCGAAATCGCTCCAGGACAGCGACGAGCTCATCGACGCGCACAACATGATCGCGATCGCGTCGCTCGTCCTCGGTGACTTCAATGAGGGGATCGAGCACGCGACGGCCGGTCGTGACCTCGCCGTCGAAACGGAAAAGCCACGCCTGGGCGCGGTGTCCCTCCAGTACGAGGCCCTCGCGCGCCTCTTGGCGGGTGACTTCGCCGGGGTGCTCGCCAGCGCGGCGCGACGGGCTCAATTCCTTCCGACCGGGAAGGGTCACGCGACCCTCGCCGTGGCGGCCGCGGCGGCGGCGGCCATGGGCTCGCCGGAAGAGAAAACGTTCCGTGAGCAGCTCGTCGAAGCGGAAGCGAGCCCGATCGACATCGCCTCCTGCGACTTTGCGTCCGCGTACTACGGGATGCGCGAGAGCGAGTCGAGCTATCACGCGATACGGAGCGCCGGCTATCCGAAGGGTCTCGTGGGTCAGGCACTGATCGGACCGCTCGCGGTCCTCGCCGCTGCGCGCTGGCGGATCGAGGATCAGCCTTTCTTCGAGCGCATCGAGGCGGTGGTCGAACGGACCGGCCACGGTCGAGGGCGCGCGCTCCTCACGCACGCGGAGGGGATCCGCGCGATGCAGCGCGGCGAGCTGGCGAGGGCAGAGAAGCTGATCTTCGATGCGGTGCAGGCGTTCGCGACCCTGCGACTCGACTACGAACGCGCGGTCGCGCTCGCCGATCACGCGCGGGTCCTCGCCGCCCTCGGCCGGAGGGATCATCGCCAGGAGCTCGATGAAGCCCGCACGATCGCCGAGCGCCTCGGGGCCACAGCATTGCGCACTGCGTTGGAGCAGGTCGCCGTCCCGAGCTAAGCGGCGAAGCGCGGCGCGCTGGGCACGACCCGGCCCGGGACAGGACCCGCGCCGCTTCTAATGCCGCAGTGCTCCGCGAAGCGCGCTCCGGGCGGCGTGGTATCCGCACATCCCGTGGACTCCCCCGCCCGGAGGCGTCGACGAAGAGCACAAGTACACGTCTCGCGCAGAAGTGGCGTACGGATCCAATCGGAAGAAGGGGCGCGTCATGAACTGGAAGAGGGTGTTCGCGCCCCCGCCGATATCGCCGCCGACGTAGTTCTCGTTGTGGCGATGGACCTCCGCCGGGCCCATGACCGAACGCGCGAGCACACGATCGCGGAATCCCGGCGCGAAGCGCTCGATCTGCGCCTCCATGCGCTCGGTCATGTCGAAGGTCGAGCCGTTCGGGACATGGCAGTACGCCCACACGGTGTGCTTTCCGGCAGGCGCCCGCGTCGGATCGAAGAGGCTCTGCTGCCCGACAAGGATGAAGGGACGGTCCGCGGGTGTGCCGCGCGCGACCTGCGCCTCACTCTCGGCGATCTCGTCGAGCGTGCCCCCGAGATGCACCGTCCCGGCGCGGAGGCAGTCCTTCGCGCGCCAGGGGATCGGACCGTCGATCGCGTAATCGAGCTTGAAGACGCCGGGCCCGTAGCGGAAGGAGCGAAGCTGCGAGCGATACCGCTCGGAAAAACGCGGGCCTGCCATCCACTCCAGCTGCCGCGGCGTCACGTCGCAGAGATAGGCGCGCGCGCTCCCGAGCTCGTCGAGGTTGCCCACGCGCCGGCCTGTATCGATCGTGCCACCGAGAGACCGCAAGCGGGAGGCGAGAGCGTCGGCGATGCGCTGCGTTCCGCCGCGCGGGAATGGCCAGTTCGCCACGTGCGTAACCACCGCGAACATCAAGGCGAACGACGCGGTGAGCGGAGCGTCGAGCGGCAACACCGAGTGCGCGGCCAGACCGCCGAAGAGAGCGCGCGCGCGCACTCCGCTGAAAGCGATGCGCGCGAGGAGGCGCGCCGGAAGCACGCCCGGCAGTCCGAGCCGCGCCAGGACCAAGGGGTGGCGCGGTACGCGGATGAGCGGTCTGAGCGCGTCCGCCGCGAGGTGGTCCCACTCGGGTACGAGCGGCGCGACAAGTCGTCGGTACGCCTGCGCGTCAGAGCCGAGGTTCGCGGCCGTCGCATCGATCGAGCGCTCGAGGAGGACCGCGGTCCCGTCATCGAGCGGATGCGCGAGCGCCGCGGGTGGCTCTATCCACTCGAGTCCCTCGCGGGAGAGGTCGAGCTCGCGGAAGAACGGCGACGCAGCGCCGAGCGGATGGAACGCGGAGCAGAGATCGTGCACGAATCCGGGAAGCGTCAGCTGGGCCGAGCGGCAGCCCCCGCCGATCGTGTCGTTCGCTTCATAGACGACGACCGAGCGCCCGTTGCGGGCGAGCTCGGTAGCGGCGGAGAGCCCGTTCGGGCCCGCGCCGACGACGATCGCGTCCGCGCTCAAGCCGGCCGCAGGTGCCGGTCGAACCAGTCGAGCGCGCGACGGAGCGAGTCGATGCGGTTCTCCGTCACGCGGAAGCCGTGGCCCTCGCCCGAATACACGTGGTACTCGTGCACCTTTCCGCCATCGCGCAAGGCCTTCACCACCTGCTCGGCCTCGCCGCGCGGGACGCGCGGATCGTTCTCGCCCTGTAGGACGAGGAGCGGCGACCGGATCTTCGACGCGTGCGTCAGCGGCGAGCGCTCGCGGTACAGGCCCGCGTCCTCGACCGGATCGCCCAGCTCGCGCAGCAGGTAGTCACGCAGGTCCCCACGCGTCGTGTCGAACATGGTCTTCCACGAAACGACCCCGACGATCGACACGCCGGCGGCGAAGCGGTCCGGATGGGACGCGAGCGACATGAGCGTCAGGTACCCGCCATAGCTGCCACCGTAGACGCCGATCCGCGCCGGGTCGGCGAGCTTCTGGTCGCCGAGCCATGCGGCGCCACGTGCGATGTCCTCGAGATCCTTGCCGCCCCAGTCGCGGCGGTTCGCTTCCCGCCACTTTTTGCCGTACCCGGTCGACCCGCGCGGATTCGGCTCGAGCACGACGAAGCCGGCGTTCACGAAGACCTGCGTGGCCACGTTCCACTCGCGGTGGTGCTGCGCCGTCGGCCCGCCGTGGATGTTGATGATCGCGGGCGCGATCTTCTCGCCGCGCAGCGCTTCCGCGTACGGAAGGAAGAGGAGCGCGGGTACGTCCTCGCCGCCCGCGCCCGCGTAGCGGATATGCGACGGCTCCACCAGCGTCGCGGGGTCGATCGTGGCCGCCGGCAGCGAGCGCGTGATGGCACGCGCCTCGGTCGCTCGCTCATGCGTCACGTACACGTCCCACGGACGCGAGGGACTCGAGAAGAGGAACGCCGTGGTGTCGCTGTCGGGGCCGATATCTGGCGACTGGTGCATGCCCGGGATGTCCGAGACGGCATGATCCGCATGCGACACGGTGAAGACCCGGCGAAGCGAGACCGCGGCGTCCTCGTTGTGGAGATACGCGAGCGCGCGTCCGTCCGGTCGCCACACGGCGCCGGACTCGTCGTGAATGCTCTCGGTCATCCGCTCGACGCGGCCGATCGTGCCCGACTGCCAGGTCGCCAGGGCGATCTCGTGCCGGCCCCGGGTGTCGGTGGTGAACGAGATGCGGGTTCCGTCGGGCGACCACTGCGGGTCGGTGGACTCGCCATCGACGCCACCGCGCGTGTCGAGGCGAGTCGCCTCGCCGCCTGATGCCGCGACCACATAGAGATCCGCGTTCGTTGGGGTGGTCTCGCGCCGCGACCAGAAGACAAGGAGCGCGCCGTCCGGTGACCATCGCGGCTGGAAGTCGGTCCGAGAGCCGTCGGTCAGCGCGCGCTTAGCACCGGTCGTGACGTCGATCACATAGATGGCGAAGGTCTCACCGCCCGCATTCGCGGTGTACGCGACCTTCGTGCCGTCCGGAGACCACGCGATATCGCGATGCATCACTCCCGGCTCGTTCGTGAGGTTGCGCTCGTGCTCACCGTCCCGGTCGACGAGCCAGATGTCGAAACGCTCGTCCCCGCCGCGATCGCGCAGAAAGGCGAGCTGCCGGGCGTCCGGCGACCACCGTGGCCAGACCGATCGCTCGCCCGCCTCCGTCAGCTGGAAGATCCGATCGCCGGCCAGCGGCGCGCTGAAAATCTCGAACGTTCCCGAACGGTTCCACGAGAACGCGACCTCGGTGCCGTCGGGCGAGAGATCGATGCCGCCCCAGAGGTAATCGACGTACGGCACCCCTGCGAGCTCCTCGACCGAAAGACGCCGGTACCGGTCGCCGATCGAGCGCGGCGCGACGACCGCTGGCGGCGGCTGGATGTCCGTCTCGGGATTCGCGATCGTCGTCGGCGGCCGCGCCGTGCCATAGGCGTTCCAGTCCTCGGCAAAGCTCTGTGGGCGCTTGGTGGCTTTAGCGGACTGCTGCGCCGCGCCGCTTGTCGTCCCGCTGGCCGTCGCAGGCACGGGCCGGCGGGGCCGCTCGACCAGCTCGCGGGCCGCGGTCGCGACGACGAGGGTCTCGGGGCCCATCGCGGCTTCTCGTGGCGACGTCACCTCTCTCGGAACGATCGGGTCGTGAGGGACGAGCTTGTCCTCGAGGCGTCCTTTGTATTCGCGATCCCACGGAGCCTGGAGCAGGATCCCGAACTGCTTGCGCGGTTTTGGGAGCTCTTCCTGGAGCGCGAGGAGGTTGTCCTTTCCCGCGTTCCACATCGGTGACCGGCGCGCGGACAGCACGACCGAGAAATTCAAGGGAAGGAGCGCCCGCGCGGCGTCGCTCGCGAGGTCGAGATCGCCGCATATCAGCACGCCCCCGGCCTTTCGCAGGAGGATGACCGTGGCGCCGTCGCCGTTGGCATGGACGCGCACGGCGCGCGCATCCGGACGCACGAGCTCGTCGTCGCCGAGCACGAGATCGGGTCCGCCGGGGATCCCATCGGCATCGTCGGCGTGCGCGGCCACCTGCAGACCGAGGGCCTCGCGGTACTTGCTCGCGTCGGCGGCACGCGCGGCGTTCGTCGCGACGAGCAAGGACGCGGGGCCGGCGCCGCGCACGAGTCTCAGCGCGCGTTCGCTGAATGGCGGAGCGTCGATCAGGAGGTTCCCGCGTTCCTCGTCATAAACGATGTACTGACGCTCGTTCTCGAGGGGCTCGTACAGCTCGAAGATCCACGAACGGAGCTGATGAATATCCACGGGGCCGGCCTATCCTAGCGTCGGAAGAACGAGAAAGCCGTCCGCGCGGACGAGCGCTTTCTTCAGCTCGAGTCTTCGTGCCGCGTGCGCGACGCGATCCTCGCTCCAGTCGAAGAGCTTCATGACCTGACGCTCGGTCACGCCCCCGGCAAGATCCAGGAGATGAGCCAGCAGCGTGGTCATCGCGTCCGCGGATGACGCTCGCTCCGCGGCGCGCACCGTTTCTGGGTACCGGTT
Source organism: Candidatus Limnocylindria bacterium (assembly GCA_050692175.1). Taxonomy (GTDB): domain Bacteria; phylum Chloroflexota; class Limnocylindria; order P2-11E; family P2-11E; genus 3-1-20CM-2-70-9. The sequence goes on from JBOGTG010000078.1 coordinate 14,171, forward strand.
CACGAAAAGGTCGTACGTGTAGTTGTAGTCCTCTCGACCTTCGCCCACGGCCCGGACGCGCGCCACATACATCAGCCGCTGCAGCTCTTCGATCGCCTTCGCGTAGTCGGACCTGCCGTCCTGCGAGGTGATCCCGAGCGCTGACCGCATTCGTTTGGTCTGCGTCTCTCCGTTCACGGCGAGGAATTCGATGATCCGCCGTGCGATCTCCGAGAGGCGGCCCGCGCGGACGTCCTCGAGATGGTCATCGGCTTCACCGGCGCGGCCGAAGGTCGCGTAGAAGGTCGGCAGCATCTTCATCGAGACGAACGTCGGCTTTCGAACGAGGAGCTTTCCGTAGTAGAGGCGCTTGTTCTCGGCGAGCTCGTCCTTCCATCCCCACATCCACTCCCACTTGCGGCCATCGCTGCGGGTGTCGAGGTGGTCGAACGCAGCCGGGATCGGATACGCCGACTCGCCGGTGAATGCGAAGCAGAGGCCGAGCTCATCGACCATCCGCACCAACGCGTTCGCGGTCTTGACCGCATGACGCGCGGCGATCCGCTCGCGGTGACGGGCGAGGGCCCGTTCCATGTCTCGGGAGAGCGCCGGTGCGCGTTTGGCCCGGGGTCGGCGATACTCAGCGGCCATCGCAATCGAGCGTGGAGGTGTCACGGTGAATGGTCAACCGAGACTCATCCATCTGAAGAGCGAGTCCGAGCTCGAGCCCAAGTGCCGCGCCACCGACGCCACGACTCTCACGAACTGGGTCCGCGGCGCGTCCTTTCCCGAGGTGTACGTGCCGGCCGAGGTAGTCGGCATAGCCGACGTGGTGTGCCGCAAGTGTCAGGAGGCAGCCATCGACAACGACATTGGCTCGGATGACGAGGTCGTCCCCGATGAAGAAGAGACGGCCGTCGTGGACACGGGAGTCGTCGACGCGGTGCTCGTGGACGTGAGCGATGCGGATCTGCTCGCGGAGATCGCGAGGCGGCTCGGCGACGAGGACGCGCTAGCCGAAGAAGAGGGCGACCAGGCCAAGAATCACCGCGACTGACATCGCCCGCCGGGAGCGCTCGTGGAGCCGAGTGAACTCGACACGAGCCGGCGCGCTCAGCGGCTGGTCTTCGAAACCCGGCGTCTGTGTCCGAATGGCGCGCGCGACGGGATTGGCATAACCGCTCGAGTAGAGCGTGATGACCACCAGTGCAACCAGGGCAATCCAGCGAACGATCAGGCGCGGTTCGGGCGCACCGGTGACTTCGAAGGCGAGTGCCTTGAGCAGGCTCGTCACGATCACGACGATCACCGAGAAGATGGCGAGGCCATCGAAACGAGCGAGCACGCTTCCGAACAACGTGCCCGCGTCCGCTCGTGAGCGAGCCGACGCGAAGATGGCGGGCGCTACTGCCGTACCGAGAACGAGCGGCCCACCGACAAGGATCGCGAGCGCCAGGTGATAGAGGAACTGAAGCAGGTCGAAAGACAGCGTCTCCACCCGGAAATCCGAGCATACCCGGAATTTCCGAGCGCACAGGTCGGTTTAAGATTGAGGACGAGGGAGCCTGAATGCCCACCTATCGCGACTACTTCGCCGACATCAAGAAGCGCGTCAAAGAGGCGACGCCCGAGCAGGTCCAGGACCTAATCCGCTCGGGTGACATCCAGCTCGGCGACGTCCGCGAGAAGGACGAGTGGAACGCAGGCCACATTCCCGACGCGGTCCACGTGCCAAAGAGCTACCTCGAGCAGTGGGCCGAAGACCGCCTTCCCGACAAGGAAAAGACGACGGTCCTCTACTGCGCCGGCGGCGTCCGCTCGGCGATGGCGGCGGACATTCTGCAAAAGCTCGGGTACCGCAGCGTGATTTCCATGGCCGGTGGGTTCAACCGCTGGAAGGATTCCGGCAAGCCGTGGACGACCCCCGCGAGCTTCACACCGGAGCAGGCGCAGCGGTACTCACGGCACCTCTTGATCCCCGAGGTTGGCGAGGCCGGACAGCAGAAGCTCCTGGACAGCAAAGTGCTGCTCATCGGGGCGGGCGGACTCGGATCGCCGGCCGCGTACTACCTCGCGTCCGCCGGCGTGGGCACTCTCGGCATCGTCGACTCAGATGTGGTCGACCTCACGAACCTGCAGCGTCAGATCCTGCACACCACCGACCGCATCGGCGAGTCGAAGGTCTCCTCAGCCAAGCAGACACTCGAGGCGCTGAATCCCGACGTGAAGATCGTCGGCTACGAAGAGCGCCTGTCGGCCGCGAACATCGACCGCATCATCGAGGGCTACGACGTCGTGATCGACGGCGCCGACAACTTCCCCACCCGCTATCTCCTGAACGACGCGTCGGTCAAGCACCGCGTCCCCGTCGTGCACGGGTCGATCTTTCGCTTCGAGGGACAGGTCACGGTCTTCACGCCGTTCGAGGGGCCGTGTTACCGCTGCCTCTTCCCGGAACCCCCGCCGCCGGAGCTCGCGCCGTCCTGCGCGGAGGCGGGCGTCCTCGGCGTCCTGCCCGGGGTGATCGGGACGATCCAGGCGACGGAGGCGATCAAGCTTCTGCTCGGGATCGGGGAGCCGCTCGCCGGGCGCTACCTTCTCTACGACGCGCTCGAGGGCAGCTTCCGCGAGGTGCGTCTGCGCCGCGATCCGGAGTGCCCCGTCTGCGGCGAGCATCCGACGATCACCGACTACATCGATTACGAGGGCTTCTGCGCCTCGCCGGCGGAGTGGCGCGCGCAGCACGCGCCTGCAAAGGTGACGACACCGGCGGACTGACCCGCACCCCTATCCTCAAAGCGATGCGCCGCATGATTCTTGGCCTCGCAGCCGCCGCGTTCCTCGTCGCGGCCTGCACCGGTGGCACCGCGGCGTCGCCGTCTCCGACGAGGACCCCGGACATCCGGAGAGCCAAGCTCGACATCGCATACACCGCGTTCGTCACGCAGGACGTGCATCACGCGACCAGCAAGAAGGCGCTCGAGGCCGCGCTCGAAGCCGTCAAGCAGGAGATCGTGACGGCCGGCGGCAAGGCCGACGTGAGGACCCCGGAGTTCACCGACATCGAGGAGACGTCTCTCGAAGATTTCAAGAAGTTCGCGGACGTCGTGAGCCAGCTCGCGGCACAGAACCCGAATGTATCCGCGAATCGCATCGCGGACGCCGCGATCACGGGGATGATCAGGGTCAGCCCCGACTGCCACACGCAGTACATCACCGGCGGACGTGTCATCAATTCGTCGACCCGGGCCCTCAGCGGAGGCAACGCGGTCGTGCCGGCAGGGGGTACATCGCTCGGGGGGCCGGACGAGGCCGGGCTAACCGGCAAGATCCTCCCCAGCGGTATCGCATACATCACCTGGCGGGAATTCGTCGTCAACGGCACCTACAAGGGGAACGACGCCCTGAAGGCGATACTCGAGAGGGCGCTCGCGCAGGGCGCGAGGGCCTGGATCTTTGACCTCCGCGGCAACCTCGGCGGATCGGCAGTCGACATGACGAGCTTTTTCCTCGATGGCGAGCCGCGGTACCGCATCGAGCTCAAGAACGGGTTCGCCGGCACCTCAACCGCAATAAAGGCACTCCGGCTACCGCCCGAGTACCAGCTGCCGATCGTCGTCATCGTAAACGGGCGGAGCGCCTCTGCCTCCGAGGTCTTCGCGCTCTCTCTCCAGGAGAACAACCGCGCCACGATCGTCGGTCAGAGGACCAGAGGATGCCTCGGCGGGTTCTTCCCGAACGGCCTCGTGGAGGGCTCGGACCTTCACGTCGCGGCCGAGGAGTTCGTGGGCGCGGTCACTGGAGCCAAGTACAACAACGTGGGGATGCCGCCGGATGTCCCGGCCGATGACGCGACCGCCGTGGACAAGGCGATCGAGATCCTGAAGGCCAAAATCGGTCAGTAGCATTCGCGCGGCCGCTGTGAAAGGCCTCCCGCTCGCCTTCGTTGCTGTGGCGGTCCTGACCGGCTGCGTCGCCCCGCCTAGCACTATCCCGACGAGCGGCGCGACGGCGAGCCCGACCCCGACGAAGGTCGAGATCACATCGACCACCGCGGCCGAGCTCCAGAGCGTGATCGCGGCACGGTTCCGCGCGCTCGGCGCGAAGGACTTGACCGCGTTCCAGGCGACGTTTGACCGGACGCGACCAGGCTTCCGGCGATGCCAGCAGGAATTGTTCGACGTCGCGGCGCGGCAGGGGGTCACCGCCCGCCCGCCAACGGTGGTCAAGGTCGAGTCGTACGGGAACGGCTACGTCCGCGCGTACCTCGAGGACGGCTCGAATGGCATCGAGCGTCGGTACTTCCGGCGCGACGGCGATCGCTGGATCGTCACCGAGCCGACGATCGACGAGCTCGGGGGCGCGCGATCGAAGGTCGTCGACGGAGTGCGCGTCGATTACTGGGGAATCGATGAGGACGTCGTCGATTTCATCGGCCGTGAAGCGGCGGCGACCAGAGAGTTCCTGATGCCCCATGCGGGCAGCCCCATCCGCGACCCGTACTTCGTGAAGCTGATCCCGACGCGCGAGACCGCCGGAATCGTCGCGTGTGGGTTCGGTGCGTTCGCGGACACCCGCGACGAGCACGCGCCGTTCATGGGCCTCTGGCGGCTCTGGCTCGCGCCGAGTCTTGACCGTGTCTCCGATTACCAGCAGGCGGTTGTGCGGCACGAGGGCCTGCATTACCTGCAGGACCAGTTCAGCCACAGGATTAACGTGCGTCTCGACTGGTGGCTCATTGAAGGGTGGCCCGACTATGTCGCGAGGTCGCGGGGTCGGGGCGCGATCGCGGAAGCTGTGTGCGCGAGCACCATACCGGCCCTCAAGCGAATCATCGATGGCGTCCCGACCGAGCCGGACACGCCCCCCGAGCTCACAGGCCAGTACTACGGGCTCGCGAACTCGATGATCGAATACGTGTACGCCACCTACGGAGCAGAGAGCTACTGGGATCTCGTCGCGCTCTACAAGGACAACCCCGATTACCGCGTGACCTATCCGAAGATCTTCAAGGTCGAGCCGGACGCCTTCTATCAGGACTGGCTCGCCTTCGCGAAGCGGAAGTACTGCTGAGCCAGACGTACGACAATCGAACAACCGAGCGGTCAGCCTGCGCGTTTCTCTCGGCCGATACGCTGCAGCTGCTGCTGGTCCCTGGGACGGTTTTGGTACCGATGGGCCATTGGCGAACAGGGTCAGTGGCCGATATGGTCGCGGAGCGCACGTGAGGAAGGGAAGTGACGACCGCTTGAGGCCAAGCGTCGCCAAAGTCGCCGCGCTCCAACTTGAGGTCGCTGGCCCGGTTCCGGACGTCATCGCCCGGGCAAAGGCAGGCGATCGAGGGGCGTTCGCCGAGCTCTACGACCGTCACATCGACTCCGTGTACCGCTACCTGCTTTACCGCGTGCGCGAGCCGTCCGATGCCGAGGACCTCGCGAGCGAAGTGTTCACCCGAGCCTTCGCGAACATCCACCGCTATCGCTGGCAGGGGAAATCGTTCCTCGCCTGGCTCTACACGATCGCGCGCAATGCCGTCACCGATCGTCGCCGTCGCGAACGACCGATGGTCGACCTCGATAACGCATACGGCGTCGCCGAAGATGGGCCGACCGCGCACGAGCGCGCGGTACACGGCGAGGCGGTCGATGCGCTGCGCGGCGCGGTGAAGCATCTCACCACCGAACAGCAGGAGGTCATCGTCCTTCGTTTCGTCGAGAACATGTCGAGTCGCCAGGTCGCGAAAGTTCTTGGCAAGAATGAGGGCGCGATCCGCGCGCTTCAGTTCCGAGCGCTCGGTCGCTTAAGAAAGCTCTTAACGAGCGAAGTCGCCTGAACTGCTGACGCGGGCGACCCGTAGACTTCTCGATAGGTACTCATTGATCCGCCTGCGCACGTTCCTGCCGCTCATCGCATTCGCCGTCGCCGCTTGTTCGCTGGTCCCTGCGGAACTGCAACGCGAGCTCCTTCCCTCCAACACCTCGTACAAGACCGCGGAGGCCGCCTACCAGGTCCTCATCGAACGCCACGTCGACAAGCCCACATCGCAGACGCTCCTGACCGGCGCTTTGGCCAGCGTCGTTACCGAAGCGAAGAAAGCGGGCGCGACGGATGGCACCCTCCCCTCGGCCGGGCTGAACCTCACCGGCAGCACCTGGTCCGACTTCGCGAAGTTTTCCGATCGCTTGGACGCGATCGTCGCGTCCACGCCGAACGGCACCAAGACGCTCCTCGAGCGCGCGGCCGTCGACGGGATGGCCAAGTCAATGAACGAATGCCACACCTACTACATGGACCCCGAGCGGGCGAAGGGCTTCAACAAGCCCCAACCGCCCGTGTCGGGCATCGGCGTCACCATCCGTAAGCCGGCCAACGCGCCGATCGAAATCGTCAAGGTCATCCCAAACACGCCGGCGCAGCGCGCCGGCATCAAGGCTGGCGACCAGATCGTGACCGTCGACGGCGTCGACGTAACGACCCTCCAGACCGACGAGGTCGCGAACAAGGTGAAGGGCCCGGAGGGCACCAGCGTGACGGTCGGGATCCAGCGCGGTCGGGAGACCCTGTCGTTCACCCTGAACCGTGCGCGTTTTTCGGTGCCGCTCATGACCGAGACCCTCATCAACGGAAACATCGGGCGGATCGAGGTCCCGCAGCTCGTTGGCGAGGTTGCCGATGAGGTCGCCGCCGCCGTGCGACGACTCGACGCGAGCGGCGCGGACGCCTGGATCCTCGACCTGCGCGGCGACCCGGGTGGGGATCTCTCCGCCGCCGTCGACATCGCCAGCATCTTCGTCCGGCAGGGCACGCTCGTGTACCAGACCGGTCGTGACGGCAACCGCACAGCGCTCGACGTCAACCGCCGCCTCTACTTCCCGAACGCAAAGCCGCTCGTCGTGCTCGTGAACAAGAACTCGGCGTCTGGCTCGGAGATCATCGCAGCCGGCATCCGCGCGAACGAGGCCGGGATCGTCATGGGGACGCAGACCGCGGGCTGTGTCGGGACCGGCCAGCCCCGCGAGATGCCGGACGGCGGAATGCTCCTCGTCACGATCACGAAGATCCAGGACGCGAGGACGGGCGCCGACCTGAACGGGCCAGGCCGCGGTGTCGTCCCAGACCAGATCGTCGACCAGCCCGCGGACACCCAGGGCGACCCGCAGCTCGACGCAGCGGTCGCGTATCTCCGGACGAAGGTCGCGCGCTCGAGCGCGGCGCCGGAGCTCTTCTCGATGCGCGCCGCCTAACTGACCGCCCCGAGCGTCACGAGCCCCAAAACAAGTAGGACGATCCCCACGATCTGATTCGGCGCGAGGCGCTCGCCGAGCGCGATCATGCCGAGAACCGCGGGGATGATCGGATACATCCCGGTGCCGGTCGCGGCGAGCGAGGCGTACCCAGATTCGATGCCGAGCGCGAACAAGGCGTTCGCCAGCGTGTCGCCGACGCCCACGATCGTCCCGAGCACGAGTGCCGTCCGCTCGCGAAAGACGCGCAGATCCAGCCGTCGCGCGGCGATGTACGACCCGATGAAGACAAAACTCGTCGCGCGCAGCAGCACGATCATCGCGATCCATGAGTATTCCCGTGTCGCGATCGCGAAGACGGCGCTCCAGAGACCGAAGCCGAGCGTCGCGACAAGCCCGATGCGCACGCCCGGCACGGGCCGACCGAGAGTGACGCGCAGCTCCCGCGCATCCGTGGACGTCAGAACGACCCCGATGAAGATCACGGACGCGGCAAGAATCTGCGGGGTCGTGAGGCGCTCGCCGAGGAAGATGACCACGAGGATCACCGTGATCACGACATAGGAGGCGACGACGGGAGCGACGACGGCGACAGGGCCGAGCGCGAGCCCCCGGTAGAGCGCGGCGACCGAGATCACCCCGAGGACGCCGAGCGCGACCGCGAACGGGACCATGCCGGGTTCGAACGTGGGCCAACGGCCCAGAGACCACATGACAACCGCGAACGAGACCAGGCCGGTAACCTGCATCGCGAATGCGGTGCGCACAGCGCCGACGCGACGCGCGCAGATCCCAGCGGCGTAGTCGGCGAAACCCCACACGATCGCGGCGGCGACGCCGAAGAGGAGAGCTTCCAGCTAAACGACCCGATCAATCTCTCGGCTCAGGGGTAGGGGCCCCTGGGCGCGAAGCGACCGAGGAGACACGCTCACGGCTGGTCGACTCGCTCGTCGTCGGCAGGGGCAGGGGCCCCTGAGCGCGGAGCGCACCGCTCCTCGCTCGACTTAGACCACTAATTCGCGAGGTGCTTCCGTCAGGTTGCGTGCGCCGCTCTCGGTGATGACGAGCATGTCCTCGAGTCGAACGCCCCCTATGACCGGGTCGTACACGCCCGGCTCGATCGTGACGACGTCCCCGGCGACGAGCGGCTTTATGCCGGAGCGCGCGATCACCGGTGCTTCGTGGATCTCGAGGCCGACCCCGTGGCCGGTCGAATGGATGAACCCTCGCGGAGTTGGGTCGCTCGGATCCTTCTTCTGATCGGGCCGGAGGGTGTCGTAGCCGGCCGCCCAGATGATGTCCTCCACGAGCTCATGAACCTCGCGTCCGGTGACGCCCGCGCGCAGCGCCCTGATTCCCGCGTCCTGAGCGCGCAGGACGACGTCGTAGATCTTGCGGATCTCGGCGGAGGGCTGGCCCTTTGAAATGGTCCGGGTCATGTCCGCCCAGTAACGCGTCGCTTTGTGCTGCGGGAAGATGTCCATCACGATCGGCTCGCCCGCGTGGAGCGGGCCGGTGCCGATCTGGTGCGGGTCCGCGGCCTGCGGGCCCGGCGCGCAGATCGCTCCATCGGACGCGTAGCCGCGCTCCATCAGCGCGGTCTCGACGATCGCGCGGAGGCGCTCCGCCGTGAACACAGTTCCGTCCAGCTCGAGCGTCCGGTCCGATCGCACTTTGGCCCGGCGGATCGCATCGACGCCTTCTCGCCAGGCGTCCTCGGTGGCGCGCTGTGCCGCTTCGATCGCGTCGACCTCGTCTGGCCGTTTGACGCGTCGGCGCTCGGGGAGATCGATCGCGATGACGAGCTCGATGCCCATCTCGCGCAGGCGGTCGGCCTCGGCGAGTGGGAAGTAGGGCGCCACCGCGACCCGCCGGAGGCCGCGTGCGTCGAGGACACGCTTCATTAGTGTCGCCCAGAACTCGGCGCCGGAGATCCCACGACCGGAAAGGTCCTGCGCGCCGTAATCGTTCATGTTCACGACCGTCGTGGCACGCGATTCCCTGCGCGCGCGACCTTCCTCGAGCGAGCTCGCGACGATGACGAGCTCTTCAACGTCCTCGAGAGCGATGATCGGGTCGGGCGCCAGGAACTTGGTCGTGTGGTAGACGTCGGGGAAGCGGTAGCCGTCGGCGCAGAAGAGCAGCGGCAAACGCGCTTCTTCGGCCATGTCCGAAAAGTTACTTCATCCGTGCCGGCGAAGCCGGATCACCTGATCGACTCCGCAACGTCCCGTTCCCAGATCGCCCGATCGTGAGCGAAGTGCACGCGCACCGGGTCGAGCTCGTGAAATCGCGCGATCCACCCGGGGTACTGCGCGTGCGACTCGCCCGCGAGCGCGAGCTCGTGGGAGTACTGGTGGCGCGCGTAGTCGGACGAGAAGTTCAGGGCCTGCCCCGCGAGGACGACGCGACCCTTTTTCGTGTCGACAACGAGTGACTGATGGCCCGGCGAGTGTCCCGGCGTCGGCACGATGCGGATTCCCGGCCACGGCTCGGCCTCTCCATCGATCTCCTCGAGGGCCGCGCCGGGAAAGTCGGCCACGTGAGGCAGATGCGTGTAGTCGCTCTCTTGGCGCGCGTGCGCGAGCTCACGCTTCTGCACGAAGATCGGCGTCCGCGTGAAGTGACGGTTTCCGCCCGAGTGGTCGGCGTGGAAATGGCAGTTGGCGATGACCTTCACATCGGTGATGCCGTGGCCCGCCGCGCGAAGCGCTTCGTCTATCGGCCGCATGTACACCGGCTGGTAGGGCTCGACCATCTTCCTCGGCTCTGGCGAGAAACCGGTGTCGAACAGGAAGACGCCGCGCGGATGCTCGATGACGAAGGCTGTGACGACGACCCGCTCGCCCGGAAAGCGATCGCCGTCGGCGGGCATCGTGTAGTGCCCGGTGTGGATGGGTTGGATGCGCGAATGAGCCACGTCCGGCTCACACTAGCCGCGTGACCGACCTCGCCGGTTTCGTTGCGTTGGCGATCGTCGTGATCGTCACGCCCGGGCCAGACACCGCGCTCACCATCCGGAACTCGCTGCTCGGCGGTCGCACCGCGGGAGTTGCGACGGCCATCGGCGTCGCGCTCGGCCAGGCGACCTGGTCCCTCGCTACGAGCGCCGGGGTGGTCGCCCTGCTCGTCGCCGCCGAGCCGGCCTTCGCAGCTCTGCGGATCGCCGGCGTGGCGTATCTCGTGGTGCTCGGGCTCCAAGCGCTTTGGTCGGCGGCGCAGTCGCACACGACGGTCGGCACGCCGATCGCCGTGTCCAGGCGCGCGCACCCAGGGAGTGCCCTGCGGCAGGGCATGGTCAGCAACCTCACCAACCCCAAGATGGCGGTCTTCTTTCCCAGCCTGCTTCCCCAGTTCGTGGCCGCGGACGTCCTTTCGTTCGCTGCGCTCTTGGCCCTGGGGCTCGCCTTTTCTCTCATGACGCTGACGTGGCTCACCGGCTACGCGCTCGCCGTCGCGCGTGCCGGAGACTTCCTTCGGCGAAGCGCCATTCGACGCACGATCGAGGCGGTCACTGGTGTCGTGCTCGTGGCCTTCGGGATCCGCGTCGCGGTTGCCGAGCGATAGACCGCGCGCGCTAGCTCCGCACCGTCCCGTAGCGCTTTCCCTGCGCCGTCCTCCGCACGAAGTAGCGGAGGCGCGTCGCGAAGATCTCCGGCCGGCCGCGCGCTCCCTCGATGAAGCCGAGGCGGATCCGCTTGTAGGCGGCGGGAAGCCGTTCGAAGCGCGCCCATGCACCTGGCGCGGCGCGTAGCGCGCGCCGGACATCCGGCGCGACGACGATCCGCTCGCGACGGAGCGCTGTCCCGAGTGCGGCGCGCCCGGCCGATGTCATGCGACGTTCCCGGACGAGACGGCGCGCTCGCGCCTTGTTCATCTCCGAAACTGGCGAGCCCTTCCGCCGTGGCGTGAATCGCTGAGCGCGGGAGTCCGGCCCGACCGCCGCGATGCTGCCACGTCGATGCGGCCGCGCGACCGACGCCCGTACGCACGCCCAAAAAAGCTGCGCGCTCCGCCACGCGCATGGCGTCGCTAGCCGCGGGACCCGGTCCCGGCCTCTTGGTCTTCCTCGGCGCGGTCACCCTCGACTCGACCGCCGCGGATCTCGCCGCGCCACGCGCCTGTCGGAGTGCGTCGCTCCTCGACGAACTTCTTGAAGCGGCCGAGATCGCCATGGATGCGGGCGTCGTCCGCTCCGAGCACGTCGCCGATGCGCTCGGTCACGTCAGCGGGCTCCCAGTGCATCTCGACCTCGATCTTCGTCTTGTTCCCGCCGAGCGGCACGAAGCGCACGATGCCTTCGTTCTGCGCGCCGGATGTGCTCCGCCACGCGATGATCTTGTCCGGCACCTGCTCGGTGATTTCGGCGTCCCACTCCTGGACCTTGCCCGCGACCTTCGCGCGCCAGTGCACGCGCGTGTCGTCGCGCTGCTGCACCGTTTCGACGCCTTCCATGAACCGCGGGAATTCCTCGAACTGGGTCCACTGGTCATACGCGACCCGGACTGGAACGTCCACTTCGATGGATTTCTTGACTGTCGGCATAGCTATGACTCCTCCGCTTCTTTGCGCTGGATTCGCTTGCGATTCGCGCTCCCCTTCTTCGTCGCCGCTTTTTCATTCAGCCGCTGCTTCGTCTCGCGAGGCGAGCGAGTGGGCGGTTGACCGGCGCGGTTGGGGGGAGCTGAAAGCGATCGCACGGGATGTATCGGCGCAAGAGCGGTGCCAGTTTTTCGAACGCGACCCGCCGGTCGGATGGGTGTTACTGGCCCGTCGCGTCCAGGCGCCGACGAAGCGCGGTCAGGAATGAGTCGATGGTGCGATGGTGCCCGACGATGTAGCGCGAGACGAAACGGAAGAACGCGTTGTAGACCTCACCGTTCTCGGTGATCACCAACCGCGCTCCTCCATCCGCTTCCGGGTCGAGCTCCGAGGTCCACGTGCCGCCGAAATCCTTCTCCCCGACGATGCGGCGCACGAGCCGGCGCGGCGGGACAGATTCGATTGTCTCGGTCTTCACGTCGCCAACGCCACGAGATCGCATGAAGGCCGGATCGGTAATCACCTCCCACACGCGCTCGGGCGGTGCGGCGAAGGTGGCGGAGCGGCTCGCGACGTGCCCGACCGGCAGCCTGCGCCCGACCAAGGTGCCCACGATGAACGCAAGGACCACGATGGCGACGAGGGCGCCGAGAAGGACAAAGACGATCTCCACGGCCGGACACGTTAGCAGCCGCTGAGGGAGAATCGCTCTCTGATCGCGCGCCCCCGACTGTCACATCCTGACCCGTCGTGGTGCTCTATCTGTGGATGGAGGCCTCGTCGTCCATGACGCTGCCGGCACGGGGCGGAGGGCATTCCGCCGCGCTCTCGCCGGCATTCGAAGGCCTCTTCCGGGCCGAATACGCGCGCGTTGTGGGCATTGCCCATCGCGTGCTCGCAGATCAGGCTGAAGCGGAGGACGTGGCACAGGACGTGTTCATTTCGTTCTACCGGGCGCATCCCGCGAACGCGCCCTACGCGCCCGCTTGGCTCCACGCCGCCGCGGCGCACGCCGCTCTGAACACGCTCCGCGGCCGCGAGCGGCGCTCGCGTCGCGAGGCCGCGCAGGCCGTGCCGCTCGACACCGCGGCCGCGGACGATCCAGCCGAGGCCGTCGCCGCATCCGAGACCCGCGACGAGGTGCGCGCGATCCTCGTACGCCTGCCGGAGCGCTCGGCCGCGATGCTCGCGCTCCGCTACGCCGGCCTCTCATACGCCGAGATCGCCGCCGCGCTCGACGTCCGCGCGTCGAGTGTCGGCACGTTGCTCCGACGCGCGGAAGATGCCTTCCGGAGGGAACTGCGATGAAAGACACCGAGATCGAGCGGGCGCTCGGCACGACCGAGCCCCTCATCAACACCGACGACGCGCTCGGTCGATTCCGAACGAGAGTCGAGATCGAGGGGATCGCCCCGATTGCACCGATCGCACGCCAACGGATTCCCTCTCGCTGGCTGCAGGGCCTCGCCGCCGCGGCCGGCGTCGTGATCGTGGCAAGCGCGCTGACGCTCTCGGGGGTCGCCGACACGATCCTCCAGATCTTCGAGCCGAAGAACATCGTCGCCGTACCCCTGACGCAGGGCGACCTCAACTATCTCGGTCAGGCCTGCGCCGGCCTGAACCTTCAGGAGTGCATGGGCGCCTACGGCACGTTCGAGTGGACCGCTCCCCCGCAGCCAAAGGAAGTGCAGTCGCGAGGCGAGGCCTCGGCCGCGGCAGGCTTCGCGGCGCAGACGCCGACGTCGCTCCCGTCAAGCGTGACCGGGAGCCCGCGGTACGGCGTGATCAACCGCTCGAGCGCGACGTTCACGTTCAGCGCCGACTCCACGCGGCAGGCTGCCGCGCGCCAGAACCGCACCGCCCCGCCGCTGCCCGCGAACATCGACGGCAGCAAGCTCTTCATCACAGGGGGGCCCGCGATCTTCCAGATCTGGGGCGCGCCCGCCGGGGCTCCGACCGCCACGGGCGCCTACCCCGACGTGCCGACGCTCGTTGTCGGACAGGCCAAGGCTCCGACGGTCTCGAGCGATCGCGTGACGGTCGACGAGCTCCGCACGTACCTCCTGTCGCAGCCAGGAATCTCGCCGCAGCTCGCAGCCGCGATCCGTGCGATTGGCGACCCCTCGAGCACGCTGCCCGTTCCGGTGCCGGCCGAGCTCGCGGTCTCGCACTCCGTCACAGTCCAGGGCGTTCAGGGCCTCTTCATCGGCGACAACACCGGGATCGCGAGCGCCGTCATCTGGCAGAAAGACGGCATGATGTTCGAGGTGATCGGGTCGTTCACTGAGGGCGAGGCTCTCGCGATCGCGAACTCCATGCGGTAGGTGGCGATGGCGGCCGGCGCGATCCGGCTCGAGCACGTCACGAAGCGCTACGCGAAGGTCGTGGCGCTGGACGACCTTTCGCTCTCGGTGGAGCACGGCGTCTTTGGTTTCCTCGGTCCGAACGGAGCGGGCAAGACGACCGCCGTGAAAATTCTTCTCGGGCTCACGCGCCCGACGAGCGGGAGCGGTTCTCTCGCCGGGGCCGCGTTCGGATCGAAGGCGTCGCTCGGTCGCATCGGGTACCTACCGGAGCTCTTCCGCTATCAGTCGTGGCTGACCGCCCGCGAGGTGCTCGCGCTCCACTGCGAGCTCGCGGGCATCGATCGCGCGCGCTGGGCGTCTGAGATCGATGGCATCCTTGCGACGGTCGGCCTCGCCGATCGCGGCACAAGCCGCGTCGGCACGTTCTCCAAGGGCATGCAGCAGCGGCTCGGGCTTGGCGTGGCGCTGCTCGACGATCCCGCCGTCGTGCTCCTCGACGAGCCCACGAGCGCGCTCGATCCGGTCGGCCGCCACGACGTGCGCGAGATCATCCGGGCGCTCCGGGAAAAGGGGACGATCGTTTTCCTCAACTCGCACCTGCTCAGCGAGGTCGAGCAGGTGTGCGACGCGGTGGCCATCGTCGACCGTGGCAAGGTCGTCGCGCAGGGAGATCTTGCCCAGCTCCTGCGAACGTCATCGGTGCGCATACGGGCGAACGGCGTCTCGCGCGACGCGCGCGCGGCGATGACCCGGTTCGGCGAGCTCGACGACACCGCCGACGGCGCGGTCCTGGTCAAGGGAATCGACCGCGAGCGGATCCCGGAGCTGGTCAGCGCGATCGTCGCGCTGGGCGCTCGCGTTTACGCCGTCGAGCCCCAGCACGAATCGCTCGAAGAGCGCTTCCTGAGCCTTCTGGGGCAGTGAGATGAGGGCGGTCCTCGTGGTGGCACGTCAGGTCATCAACGAAGCGGCGCGGCGTCGCCTCCTGCTCGCGCTGTTATTGCTCACGCTCGTGGTCATCGCGCTGACCGTGTGGGGCGTCTCGCGCATCGACGATCTCCGGAACGCCGGTCAGCCGCTCTCCGACGCGCAGAAGAGGACGATCGTGTCGCAGCTCCTGATCCTCGTGATGTTCATGTTCAGCTGGGTGGTTTCGCTTGCCGCAGTCTTCATCGCGGCCCCGGCGATCTCGGGCGAGCTCGAATCCGGGGTCGCGCTCGCGATCCTCGCGCGCCCCATCTCGCGCGCCGAGTACGTCGTCGGAAAGTGGCTCGGCCTCGTTGCGCTCGTCGTCGCGTACGGCGTAACGGCGGCGGTGGTGGAGCTCATCGCGGTGCAGGTTGTGAGCGGTTATCAGCCGCCGCATCCTCTCGAGTTCCTCGGCTTCATACTCGGCGAGGGCATCGCGATCCTCACCTTCGCGCTCATGCTCTCGACGCGTCTTGCCGGGATGGTCGGCGGCGTCATCGCCGCGATCCTGTTCGGCATCGCGTGGATGGGCGGGATCGTCGGCGGTGTCGGCGCCGCATTCAGCAACACGACCATCACGAACGTCGGCACTCTCACCAAGCTCATCCTCCCGACCGACGGACTCTGGCGCGGCGCTGTCTGGAGCCTCGAGCCTTCGATCGTGATCGCCGCACAACGGCAGCTCGGCCCCGCCGTCGCGGCGAACCCGTTCTTCGCCGCCGAGCCGCCGCCGGCCGCGTACGTCGCCTGGGCGGTCGTGTGGATCGCGGCGATGTTGGCCCTCGCGATCTGGAGCTTCCGCTCGCGAGAGGTCTGACCGGCTAGCATCCCCGCGTGCCGATCGACCGCGCCTTCTCGCGGCGAGCCGGGGTCCAGGCTTATCTCATCGCGGGCTTCTCATTGGTCTACGCGGTCGTCTTCCTCGGCTTCGTCCGCGATCACCCCGAGAACACCCAGGCGGCTGCGCTCACCTGGGCGCTCATCGCGGCCGGGGGTCTCTCTGGAACGATCGCGACCGTCGCGGCGTCCGCCCGCGTTGGCGGAGACGCGCGTTGGTGGCTGACGGCGATCGGAGTCGGCTACGGCCTTCTTTCCGCGGCGCACGGGGTGTTCGGTGCGATCGCCGAGCAGCAAGGGCTGACCGGCGCGGCCGGCGCACTCAATTCGACCGACCCGCGAGGCTTCGCAACCTTCGGTCTCGCTGGACTCTGGGCACTCACGCTCGGCCTCGAGACGGTGGCCGGAAACGGCACGTTGCCGCGGAACCTCGGCTGGCTCGCGATCGTGAGCGGGCTCGATCTCCTCATCCTCTTCGGCGCGACCGTGGCCGCGGCGCAACAGGCGATCCTCGTAGCCGGCGGGCTCGCCTCCGTAATCCTCGTCCCGGCGTTCTGGATCTGGACAGGACGAGTCCTTCGGGGGTAGGCCGGCTTCTTCACCTTGATCTCGTCCCGGGGGCGCTAGTCCGTGATCTGCGTGTCCGCCGGCCCGAGGATCGACCAGTGGGTCATGTTCTTTCCGGGCTTGGCGCCGTGCCAGTGCCGCGTCTTCGCAGGGATCAGCACGATCACGCCGGGGGTGAGGTCGTGCTGCTCGGCGTCGGTCGCGATGATCCCGTCGCCGTCGGTGCACATGAGGATCTGATCGGTCGTGTGCATGTGCCAGCGGTTGCGCGCGCCTGATTTGAAGTGGATCTCCGACAGACGGAGATCGTGACTGTGCTCGCCTCCGACCGCGGTGAACGTCTCGACGTCGCCAGAGAAGATGTCGGCGACGCTCCTGGTCAGCTTCCGCGCCTCGGGCTTGACCACCCGCACGCGCGGATGGTCGCACGCGTCGGGCAGACTTGACCACAGTGAATGCGCCGCTGGCCGTCGAAGCCGTAGGCCTCGAACGGACGTACGCCTCGGGCCGCGCGACCGTCGCCGCCCTCGCGGGGATCACGCTGGGGATTCGGCGCGGCGAGTTCGTGGCCGTGATGGGCCCGTCCGGCTCAGGCAAGTCGACACTGCTCAACGTCGTCGCCGGCCTGGAGCGGCCGACCGGCGGAACGGTACGTGTCGATGGCGAAGACCTCGCGAAGCTGGACGAGGAGGCCTTGGCGCGGCATCGCAGCAAGCGGGTCGGCATGGTCTTCCAGGCGTTCAACCTGCTGCCCCGTTACCGCGTCGTCGACAACGTCGCCCTCCCGCTCGCTTTCGCGGGCGTGCCGACGGCCGAGCGAATCCAGCGAGCGCGCGCGATGCTCGACCGTCTGGGTATGACCGCGCGCGCCGACCATCGCTCGAACGAGCTCTCGGGCGGTGAGCTCCAGCGCGCCGCGATCGCACGTGCGCTCATCGGCGAGCCGGCGATCCTCCTAGCTGACGAGCCAACCGGGAATCTCGACAGCGCGAACGGCGCCGCGCTGATCGCGCTCTTCGAGGAGCTGCACGCGCACGGGCAGACGGTGCTCCTCGTGACGCACGACGCGCAGATCGCCGGACACGCCGAGCGCACGATCCGCATGCGCGATGGCCGGGTGGTCGACGGGTGAGGCCCGGCGATCTTCTCGCCATGTCGCTTGGCAACTACGGCCGCGCGCGACTTCGCTCGAGTCTCACCACCGCCGGCGTCGCTATCGGCACCGCGCTCGTCGTCCTCTTGATCGCGCTCGCGAGCGGAGCGGAAGACAACGTGCGCCGCTCGATCTTCTCGATCGGCGACCTGCGCCTCGTCACGGTTCAACCGTTCCAGCCGGGCGCGAGCGGCCTCTCCGCCGTGCCTCGCACGATCACCGACGACATCGTGGCGAAGCTCAGAGGCGTGGCTCACGTCGACGGTGTTTACCGGCAGTTCGATGCGCCGCTCGGCATGGTCGTGGAGGGCGGCGAGGACGCCACCATCCGCCCGCAGGGTATCGAGCCCGGTGCCCCGATCGACCGCGGTGACCTCTTGGCCGGACGACATCTCGAGGCCGGCGATCGCGCCGTCGCGGTCATCCCCGGGAACATCGCTCGGCTTCTCGCACCAAACGTTGACGCTGTCGTCGGCAGGAAGGTCACGATGCGCGTCGGCGGCGCGGTGAAGCTCGGCAGCACGCGCATCGGTGGAAGCGGCACGCCGCGCGATTACCCGGTGACGATCGTCGGCGTGTTCGACGAGCAGGCTTCGCAGACCTCGGTCCGCATCCCACTGGACGACGCGCTCCTGGTCGGCGCCGAGAACCGCGGACTGACGCCTGATGCGATCCGCGAGACCACTGGGTACAGCGGCCTCGCGGTGGAGGCCGACGACTCGACGAACGTCGCGAGCATCGTGAATGCCGTGCAGGAGCTCGGCTTCTCGTCCTTCTCGCTGAAGCAGGTCGTCGAGCAGATCGACCAGGGCTTCGGAGTGTTCAAAGGCATCCTCGCCGGAATCGGCGGCGTTGCGCTGCTCGTCGCGGCGATTGGAATTGCGAACACGATGGTCATGTCGGTGCTCGAGCGGACGCGCGAGATAGGGATCATGAAGGCGGTCGGTGCGTCGCCGCGCGACATCCGCGCGCTGTTCCTGGCCGAGGCCGCGTATGTCGGCGCGTTCGGTGGGATCCTCGGGCTCGCCCTTGGGCTCGCTGGCGGTCAGCTCATCGATCGCATCGTTCGGCAACTGAACCCGCGCACGAATCCCGCGGCGATCTTCGTCGTTGGCCCCGAGCTCGCACTCGGCGCGCTGGCGCTCGCGCTGGGAGTTGCGCTTCTAGCCGGATTCCTGCCAGCGCGCCGCGCGATGCGCATGTCCGCACTCAGCGCGTTGCGATACGAATAGGCCGCTCGGATCTACGCGGCGAGGCCTCGCGTCTTGGCCGTCGCCTCGTCGACCGCCTCGAGGTCGACCTCGATCTTCACTCTCTCACCGACCAGGACCCCGCTCGGGACCGGCATGTTCCAGGTTAGCCCGAAGTCGCTCCGGTCGATGGTCAGCGTGGCTGCAGCGCCGAGGTGTTGCCCGCCCTGAGCGTTTGGCACCACCCCGAGCAGCTCCACGTCGAAGCTGACCGGTCGCGTCACCTCGCGGATCGTGAGGTCGCCGCTGGCGGTGTAGTGGCCATCGCCCTTCGGGAAGACGGCGTTGCTCTTGAACGTGATCTCGGGGTACTTCTCGGCGTGGAAGAAGTCCGGAGAAGCGAGATGGCCGTCACGCTTCTGGTCGCCGGTCGTGACTCCCTTCACCTCGACGGTGATCTCGAAGTCGCCCTTTTCGGGCCGCGCTGGATCGAGCTCGATCCGGCCGCGGACCTGACCGAGGCTGCCGCGAACGGTGCTCAGCATCATGTGCTTGACCGAGAAGGTGACCTTGGTGTGCGATGGGTCGATGTACCAGAACAAATGTTTGCTCCCTCCGCCGGCACCGCCGACGTGATTAGTTGCTGATACAATCAACTAGTTGCCTAGGCAAGTTATTCCAAAAACCAGCAAGCGCCGGCTCACGCCGGCGGAGGATCGCGCGTGGCGGGCGTTCATGGTCGCGTCGGTCGCTGTCACGCGCGGTATGGACCGCGATTCGCTGGCCGCCAACGGGCTGCCTCTGGCGGAGCACCACCTGCTCGCCGTGCTCGGCGAGGCCGGCGACGCGGGGATACGGCCGACGGATCTGGCCGCGGCATCGACGCTGACGAAGAGCGGTCTCACCCGCGCGGTCGACCGCCTCGAGTCGGCGAGGCTGATCGAGCGAAGGTCCTGTCCCTCGGACGGCCGCGGTCAGCTCATCGCGCTCACCGCGAAAGGACGGCAGACGCTACGCCGTACGGCGCCCGAGTTCTTCCGCTCGATCGCGCGCCACTTCGCCGATCACCTGACTGACCGCGACATCGAAGCGGTGGCGACCGCGTTCGAGCGGATCGCCGCGGCGGATCGCGCCTAGAAGGGTCCGGCGAGCTCCGGCGGGGCGAAGAGCGGCGTCGGCTGCTGCCACCACATGTCCACGAGATCTCCACGCGCCTGCCGCATGAGTGCGGCGATCGTGTCGGGCGGCTGGTCGCCCGACACGGCGACGACCACGACCTGTCCAGAACGGATCGCCTTCTTGTACCGGCTGGTGACGTCCTTCGGTAGGCCGCCATTGATCAGCCGCTGCAAGAGCGCCATGATCCCGCCCCACCCCTTGCCGGGAAGCCAGGCCCGGTCTCCGGCGATGAGCTCCGCCCGGCGGCGGTCGCGGGCGATCACCGAGATGTCCTGCGCGTGCACCCCCGACTCGCGCAGCAGCGTCACTGCGGAGACCGCCGCATCGTCGTCCTCGAACGCAGCGGCCGCGACCATGCCACCCGCGATTTCCTGGAGATACGAGGTCGTCGCCACCGCGTCGAATCCTAGCTAAGCACGCCACGCGAGGACGGGGATGCGCATCTCCTCGGGGCTCATGCCTCCGTGCGAGCCGCGATGCCGGAACGTCTGGCCGTCGACTCTCACGATGCTCGCGGCGCGATCGGCCCCCAGCATCGCCAGCACCTCCCCCACTCGCTCCCGCGCGATGTCCGGGTCCCCGCGCCCGAAGAGCCCGGCCGCGATCGCTTCCTCGCGATCGAGGAAGAAGAAAGTGTCGGGATAGCGGCGCTCGAGGTGCTGCTTGACCCGATCGGCGTGATCGGTGTGAAGGAAGGCGAGACGCGGCTCCCCGGCGATGGGGTTGCGAAGCATCGACCTGAGCTGCTCGTCGCCGACGAGATCGATGAGCTTCTCCGGGTCGGTGAAGGCGTGGCCGTGATCGGCCGTCAGCAGCACGAGCGTGTCGCCCGGGGCTCGTGAGGCGAGCGCGCGTTCCAGCGCTTTGTCGAAGAGCGCGGCCTCCGTCGCGTGATCCGCTGACTGCGGGCCCGAGACGTGCGCGACCGAGTCGATCCCGGCCCAGTACGCGTACACGTACGCCGGAGCGTCGCCCCATGGACGCTGCTCGAGGAGGTCTCGGAGCCGCACGCTCATTGACGACGGGAGGTAGTACCCCGCGTATCCCGCCTCGGCCGCGTGCATTCGGGTCATGGCCTCGTTGCGGAAGATCTCGGGCTCGATCACCCACGACGCTCCCCCGCGCTGCCGCAAGCGGGCGTGGACGCTTGGGACTTTCACATACTCGCGCGGATCGATGCGCTGGTCATCGAAGTACGAGCCGCGCCGGGTCACGCCGGGGCCCCAGCGCAACATCTGCGTGACCGCCGCGAACTCCTCGAGCCAGGTGAAGTACGCGATGTTGCCGTGCTCCTGCGGCGTGCGCGCCGTGTTCAACGTGGTGATCGCCGCGGCCGTGGTGGAGGGAAAGATCGTCGTCGCCTCGATGAGCTGCGCCCGATCGTGGCGCCGTGCGCGCTCGACCATCGACGCGATGAACGGCATGTCGCCCGCTGCGCAGAGGGCGCGCAGCTGCGCCAGGCCGAGGCCGTCCGCGAGGACGACGACGACCTGCCGAACTCCATCGCGGAGCGCGGGGTCGAGCGCGCGAAGCGGCGGTGGGTCGGTCTCGTCGCGAACGCCGAGCACATCGAGCACGGTCGCCGCGACGTTGAGAAGACCACCACCCTCGTAGTCGGGTGGCACGAAGCCACGCGCGCGTAGACGCTCCATGAGCGCGTCGGGCATCGGCGGACGATAAGGCCTGCGCGGTGCGGCAAGGCTTCAAGGTCGACGGTCTCTTCAACGACGCGCGGCGACGCTCCGAAGTCGTGAGATGTGCCTAATCCGGGTGCGTGCGCCTCCGGCTAGCCTCGTCGAGCGCACGCCCGAGCGAGACCTCGTCCGCGATCGGCGCGGAACACACGGTGCCGATGCAGACGTACCCCGCGACGCGATCGGCTGGGAATCCGAGTCGCCCGAGTATCTCGTCGTCGCGGTCTGGCTCCAGCCGGTGCAGCGAGCGGGCTGGGTCGGTGCTCGCGCGAGCGCGCCGCCAGAGCTCGGTGGCGCTGACGTCGTCGGCCGGCCCGACGACGGTAATGACCAGCGGCTCGGCGAGAGCGCGTGCGACGGCGTTCGCGTAGCTCGCCGCAAACTGGCCCCATTGCCGGTACTCGCCGACGAAGCCGCGAAGCGCGCGCAGCGCTAGCTCGCGCCACTCGTTGTCGCCGCTGAGTGCAGCAAGGCGCAGGAGTCCTTCGGCCGCGAGCGCGTTCTCCTCGATCGGCCGCTCGCGTCGGGAGAGTCGACCAGGCTCACCTGCTTTCTCAGGGGCGTCGAAGAACCCACCATGCTCGCGATCTTCGAGGCGATCTCGAATCGTCGTCGCGGTGCGAACGGCCAAACCGAGCGCGCGCTTGAGTAGGCCGGTCTCGTGAGCGTCGAGCAGCGCGATGAGGTGTGCCGCCAGGTCGCCAAGCAGGTTCGGGACCTTCGGACCATCACCCGCGTCGGCGTGATAGAGCGTGTTCGTTTGCTCGTCCCACATCCGCCCCGACAACGAGCCCAGCGCGTTGTGCGCGCGATCGCCAAAGGCGCCTTCATCGAGCGCTGCCCATGCCGAGAAATACGCCGACGCGGCCAGATCGTTCCAGCTCGTGTAGATGGCGCGATCGACGAAGGGCGCGTTGTGTTTGGCGCGCTCGTCCTGCGAGTCAAGCGTGTAGTAGTGCTCGTCGGCGTCCTGCGACCCTGCCCAGAGCTTCTTGTCCTCCTGCCAGAGGACCGTATCCATCCAGCGGATCACATCGCGGACCACGCGCTCGTAGCCCGCTGCGGGGAACGAGCGGTGGGCTTCGGCGTAGATCGTGAGGAGGTCGGCGTTGTCTTCGAGCATCTTCTCGTAGTGCGGGATCTCCCACTGCCGGGTCGTCGAGTAACGGAAGAAGCCGCCCTCGACGTGGTCGTACATCCCGCCCGCCGCCATCGCGCCGAGCGTGCGGTGGAGCATCGTCGCGATCTCGGGGTAGCCGAATCGGCGGTGCTCGTCGAGCAGAAAGCGGAGCAGCTTCGGCTGCGGGAACTTCGGCTCGCGCCCGAAGCCTCCGAACTGCGGGTCGTACTGACCGCGCACGAGCGAACCCACCTGATCGACGATCTGGAAGCTGAGATCGCCCGACTTCGGCGCGCGCGCTTCGTTCTCCTTTTCGCGCAGCTCGGCGACGCGGTGCGCGAGCTCGGATCGCTGCGAGGACCAGAGATCGGCGACCGACGCGAGGTACGACCGCATCGCATCAGGCGGGACGTAGGTGCCGCCGTGGACGATCTCGCCGTCGGGCGTGAGGAACGCGGTCGTGGGCCAGCCGCCCATGTTGTACCGGCGGTTCACGTCGGGACGCTCGTCGTTGTCGACGCGGATCGGGACATAGCGCTCGTTGATCAGCCGGATGACTTCGGGATCGCTGTAGCTCGTCTCGTCCATCACGTGGCACCAGTGGCACCACACCGCGCTGATGGCGAGGAGCACGGGCTTGTCGGAGACCTGCGCTTCCTGGAACGCCTTTTCGCTCCACGGTCGCCAACCGATTTCGGCGGCGCGGTTCGCGCGTGGCGAGAAACGGAAGGTCACTCCGGGATCTCGTCCAGCTCGATCTTGTTTCCGAACGGATCGAAGACGTAGGTCCGCCGCCACCCAGGGATCGGATCCGCCTCCTCGAACCGCGCACCTGCGGCGCGGAGCGTTGTCACGGTAGCGTCGAGGTCATCGACACGCAGCGCGAAATGCCGGCGCGGATGAAGGCCGAGCTCGCGATCCGCGGAGAGATGGACGTGACCAGGAGGCGCCGCATACCAGATGCCCGCGCGGTCGCGGAGCGTGACCGGACGTTGCAGTTCCGCGAGCCCGAGGGCCTCTCCGTAGAACTTTCGAGCGCGGGCTTCCTCGCCGGGCGGATAGAACACTTGCGCGTGATGCAAGGAAATCCCCACAAATTCGAGTCTAGGCGGCCAGAAATTCAGTGTTTATCGCGTATTTCGTGGGCTATCATTCTTTGTGTAACGCGACGGAGGTGCTGACTTGGCGATCGAGCAGAGCCCGACATCAATCGAGACCCCGCTGGTCTCTCTCACCGCGAAGGCGACGGACAAGCTCCGCGAGGTTCTCTCGAAGCAGGAGCGGCAAGACCTCGCGCTCCGCGTGTACGTCACGCCGGGTGGATGCTCTGGGTTCTCGTACGGGATGACGTTCGCCGACGGCACCGAAGAGGATGACGCCATCATCGAGCAGGACGGCGTTCGCGTGGTCGTCGACCCGATGAGCGCGATGTACCTCAAGGGCTCCGAGATCGACTTCGTCGACGCCCTCATGGGCGGCGGCTTCGCACTCCGCAACCCGAACGCTGTCTCGAGCTGCGGGTGCGGCCAGTCCTTCAAGACGGCAGACCAGTCCGGCACCGCGAAGGCCTGCTCCCACTAGACGCATACGGCGAAGGTCACCGGTCTCGGCGGCGCTTTCTTTCGTGCTCGTGACGTAGACGCGCTCGCAGACTGGTACCGCACGCACCTCGGAATCCCCGTCGAACCCGGCGGCTGGTCCGTCTTCGAATGGCGCGATCGTGACGACCGCGATCGCGTCGGCTCGACGGTGTGGTCCCTCTTCAAGCGGGACACGACCTACTTCGGCCCGGGTGAGCCCGCGTTCATGCTGAACTACCGCGTCGACGACCTCGACGCGCTGATCGCCAAGCTTCAGGCCGAAGGGATCGAGGTCGGTCCCGAGCGGTCCCAGGACGAGAACGGGCGCTTCGCGTGGATCACCGACCCCGAGGGTCATCGCATCGAGCTCTGGGAGCCGGCGCCCGGACACTGATGAAGCGCGCGCTCGTCATCGTCGACATGATCGAGGACTTCGTCCACGAGGGCGGCGCGCTTTACTGCGGTCCGTCGATGGCCCGCATCGTCCCGGTCATCCAGAAGGAGATTGCGCGAGCGCGCGCCGCGGGTGAACCGGTTATGTACCTGACCGACAACCATCTTCCCGGCGACGCCGAGTTCCAGGTGTTCCCACCGCACGCGATCGTCGGAACGAAAGGCGCGGAGATCGTGCCCGAGCTCAAGCCCGGCAGGGATGACCTTGTGGTTCCCAAGCGCCGATACTCGGGGTTCTTCGGTACAGACCTCGACATCACGCTGCGGGAGCGGGGCGTCGACACCGTTCGCCTCGTGGGCGACTGCACCAACATCTGCGTGCTCTACACCGCCGCGGATGCGCGCAACCTCGGCTACGCGGTCGAGGTGCTCGAAGCCGGCGTTACCTCATTCGACGAGCAAGCGCACCGCGACGCGTTGCGCGAGCTCGAGAAGACTCTCGGAGCGAAGATCCTCCGCTAGATCTCCTTGAAGCGCATCTCCCGCAGAAGCCTGGTGCCGATCGCCTCCCGGACCTCCTCGCGCTTGCGATACATCTCCTCCATGCCCCCGAGGGAACCGAAGATCTTTTTCACCGTGGCGTCGAACTTGTCTCGCTCGTCCAGGGCGGCGAAATTCGGGAATTCGATCATCAAGAGATGCGTGAAGTCATCGCGATTTGACGGAGGGCCAACGAGGATCTTGTAGGACAACACGATTCCGTTCTTCTTGTGCTCGTCCATTGCCTTCTTCCACGTATCGGCAAGCCGACGTCCGTACTCGAGCTCCTGTCCGGGCTTGACCCGGATGAAGTCCACTGCCCAGACCGACTCGGCAGTCCACGGACGCTCCTGGTCAAGCGCGGTCGTCTCCTTCTTGCGCTCCGGTGCAACTGCGGTAGCCATAACGCCTCCCCTTCGATCGCTCGTAACTGACCGCCGGACATTACTCCGCTCGGGCAAGCACAGAGACTGCCGCTACCCGAGGGCGACCCGCGCCGCGAGAGCGAGGATGATCAGCGAGCTCACGACCGCCGTGATGCGCTGCAGCCGCGGCGTGAGACGGCCGTGCAGAAACGCCCCGACAAGAGCGAGAACCTCCTGCCACGACAACGACGCCAGGGACGCCCCGAGGGCAAACAGCGCGCGGCTAGCGAAGTCAGCCGAGACTTCCGGCAGCGCGATCGCGAGCGAGACGAAGTAGATGACGGTCGGTGGATTGAGCATGGTGAGTCCAAGGAACATCAGGTAGGTATTGGCGGTGCGGGCCGCGCCGGATTCCCGCTCGATCGGCTGAGGCACCGCGAGCACACCCCGGAGCGCAATGACGGCGAGCGCCGTGCCAGCCACGAGACGAGCTCCCGGCAGGATCGGCGCGAAGGCCGAGGCGGCGGCGCCGAAGAACATTGCGGCCGTCGCGAAGACGAGATCGGCCGTCGCCGCACCCGCTCCGGCGGCGGCAGCAGCGCGGAACCCTTGCCGCACGCCGGTCCGCAGGATGAGCAGGGCGATCGGACCGAAAGGGATGGCGATCGCGTAGCCCGCCGCGACGCCGAGGAGGAACGCTTGCTCCACTTAGACGTTCGTCTTGTTGAAGCGCTTCGCCTTCATGTCGAAACGCGGCAGCGTCCCAGGCGCGACCGCGTGGACAACGCACCGGATACCAAGCTCCCGATGGATCGCGTCCGCGACGCGATCGGCGACGTCCGCGGGGGCTTCGACGGCGCAGCGAAGCTCGTCCATCTCGCGCACCCGCGCCAGCTCGACCCGATACTCACCCACCTCCTCGAAGCGGCGGACGATCGCCTCGATCGCGCTCGGGAACACGTTCACGCCCCTGACGGTGACCATGTCGTCGACCCGGCCGGCAATTCCGCCGGCCAGCTTCACGAGTGTGCGCCCGCACGAGCACGCGCCGCGCACGGCTTGCACTCGGTCGCCGGTCCGGTACCGAATGACCGGCATGCCCCAGCGACCGAGGTTCGTGAGGACGAGCTCGCCTTCACCTTCCTCCCGCGCCTCACCTGTCCGCGCATCGAGGATCTCGGCTATGAACTCCGCTTCGTTGATGTGCACACCGTCGCGCGCGGAGCACGAGAAGCCGTGCGCACCAACCTCGGTCGCGCCGGTGTGATCGAAGGATTCGACGCCCAGCTCTTTCTCGATGCGCTCGCGTGTCGCGGGGATCGAGGCGCCCGGCTCGCCAGCGTGGATAGACACGCGCAGGGCCGATCGGGCGAGGTCGATCCCCTCTTCACGTGCGGCCTCGGCGAGACGGAGCGCGTACGTCGGCGTGCACATGAGGACGGTCGCCTCGGTCGCGAGGATCGACGCGACACGCTCGGTCGTCGTCATCGCGCCGCCGGTCAAGCACAGCGCGCCGAGTCGCCCGGCGCCGGCGAATGCCGACCAGAAACCGACGAACGGTCCGAACGAGAACGCGAAGAAGATCCGATCGCGCGCCGTGACCCCGGCCGCCCGGTAGATCGGCTGCCAACACTCGCGCCACCATTCCCACGACTCGGCCGTGTCGAGAAAGCGCAGCGGCCGTCCGGTCGTCCCGCTCGTCTGGTGAAGACGGACGTACCGCTCGATCGGATACGTGAGATTCGAGCCGAACGGCGGGTGTGCGGCTTGATCCTCGGAGAGGTCGGCCTTCGTCGTCAATGGGAGGTCGCCGAGGGTGCGCGCGTGGTCCGGGAGCTTCGCGCGGTAGAAGGGATTCTTCTCGCGGAGCTCGGGCAGCCTCGACGAGAGCCTCTCCCACTGCGCGTCCCGCCGCACCGTGTCGGTCCACGTTTCGAATACCCCGAGTCCGCTCATCGGTGCGCGGAGTCTACCGACGCAGCGCCCCCGACCTGACACAGGAGTACCATCCGCCGTACGCGTATGGCAGAGAGTACGGGGACGATCCGTCCGGTCCCGGCCGTCGACAAAGCCGCGCGCGTGCTGCGCGCCCTCGCCGAGGGCGGACGCCCCATGGGCATCAGCGAGCTCGCGCGTGCTCTCGATGTCTCAAAGGGCACGCTGCGCGACGTGCTCCTCACCCTCGCCCATTTCGGCTTTGTCGTGCGCGACCCCGACACGCGCTTCCGGCTTGGCCCCGAGCTCCGCACGCTGGCCGACGCCTCGGCCCCGGATCTCCGCTCGCTCGCGCAGCCCTATCTCGTCTCGCTCATGGAAGGCTTCGGAGAGACGGCCATCCTCGGGCTCGTCGTCGACGGCAGCCTCGAGATCGCCGCGCGCGCTGAACCCGCGACCGACCTGCACATGACCGCGCCGCTCGGGCGCCGACTTCCGCTCGGTAAGGGCGCTCATGGAAAGGTGCTCAGCACGAGTGCGGATGTCGGGTACGACGACCAGGAGCTGTTCGCCGGAGTGCGCGCGGTCGCCGCGCCGATCGTGGACGCTCGCGGCCGGCGGATCGCCGTCGTGATGGTCGTCGGGTTCAAGGAGCGCGTCGACCTTCGCACGCTTCGGCGCATCGGCGAGCGGTGCGTTTCGGCGGCGCGCGCGCTTTCGCGGCGTATCGGCGCGGAGGCGGCGTGACCAAGCAGCTCGTGACGCTCCGTGTGAACGGAGAGCCGCGAACGGTCGCGGTCGACACGCACCACACGCTCCTCGAAGTCCTTCGCGAGGAGCTCGGCCTCACCGGCACGAAGCACGGGTGCGAGCTCGGCGAATGCGGCGCCTGCACCGTGCTCGTCGACGGCGTGCCGGTCCTGGCCTGTCTCACGCTCCCCGCGCTCGTGGGCGACGCCGAGGTCACGACGGTCGAGGGCCTCGCGATCGGGGAAAAGCTCCACCCGCTGCAGATCGCCTTCGCCGAAGAGGGCGCGGCGCAGTGCGGCTACTGCACCCCCGGCATGCTCATGACGGCGAAGGCGCTGCTCGACAACACAGCGCGACCGACGCGCGCGCAGATCGCATCGGCGATCAGCGGCAACCTCTGCCGCTGCACCGGCTACACGGCCATTTACGAAGCGATAGAGAAGGCTGCGTTAGAGAGCGAGAGGACCCAACGCGAGGGGGGTGCGGGGGCACAGCCCCTGCGAAGAGCAGGTGCGCGATCGCTCACGGGAGCGCAGCTCCCGTGAGCGAGTTCTCCGTCATCGGCCGGCGTCTGCCGAAGGTCAACTCGTGGGCCCACCTCACCGGAGAGGCGCGCTACGCCGACGACTTCTTCCTGCCGCGAATGCTCTACGGGCGCGTCCTGCGATCGGCGCGGCCGCACGCCCGCATTCGCCGCATCGACGTGACGCGGGCGGCTGCGCACCCCGGCGTCGTCGCGATCGTGACTGGTGCGGACATGCCCGAGAAGATGGGCATCATGCCGTCGACGCAGGACGAGACGGCACTCGCCGTCGATCGCGTCCGCTACGTCGGAGAGCCGGTGGCGGCTGTCGCCGCACTGGACGAGGACACCGCCTTCGACGCGCTCTCGCTCATCACCGTTGACTACGAAGACCTGGAGCCGATCTTCACGATCGAGGAGGCCCTCGAGCGCGAGGACGTGAAGATCCACGACGAGGCCAAGCGCGCCAACGTGTTCAAGGAAGTCCACCTGTCCTTCGGCGACCTCGACGCCGGGTTCGCGAGCGCCGACCACGTGCGCGACGACTGGTTCTTCTTCGAGGGCAACACGCACGCGCCGATCGAGTCGCACAGCGCGGTCGCGTCGTACGGCCCCGACGACAAGCTCACGCTCTGGACCGCGACGCAGGTGCCCCACTACCTGCATCGCGAGCTCGAGAAGGTGCTCCACCTGCCGCGCTCGCGCATCAGGGTCATCGCCACGCCGAACGGTGGCGCGTTCGGTGGCAAGAGCGATCCCTTCGGTCACGAGTTCGCGGCCGCGCTCCTCTCCATGCGCACGCGGCGTCCGGTGAAGATCACGCTCGACCGCGAGGAGGTCTTCTACGCGCACCGTGGCCGGCACCCGGTCAAGATGCGAATCCGCACCGGCGTCAAAGAGGACGGCGAGATCACCGCGGTGCATTACCAGAGCTGGCTCGATGGCGGCGCGTACGCGTCGTACGGCATCGCCACCACCTATTACACCGGTGCGCTGCTCACGGTCACCTACCGCATCCCCGCGTACAAGTTCGACGGAGTGCGCGTCTACACGAACAAGCCACCGTGCGGGCCGAAGCGTGGGCACGGCACGACGCAGCCGCGGTATGGATTCGAGTGCCAGATCGACAAGATCGCTGAGGACCTCGGCATCGATCCGCTGGAGTATCGAAAGAAGATCCTGCAGCCGGCGAACAGCCGCACGGTGAACGACCTGCGTATCACGTCTATGGGCTTGGGCGAATGCCTGGATGCGCTCCAGCGCGCGACGCGCTACTCGGACCGCCGCGGCCAGCTGGGCCGCGGCAAGGGCATCGGTCTGGCCGGCAGCGCGTACATCTCCGGCGCGGGCCTGCCGATCTACTGGAACGAGATGCCCCACTCCGGTGCCGAGATCCGCATCGATCGCGGCGGTGGGGTCACCGTCATGTGCGGCACCTCCGAGATCGGCCAGGGCTCCGACAACATGCTCGCGTCGGTCGCGGCGGAAGCCCTGGGCGTGATGCCCGCCGACGTGCACGTGGTCTCGGGGGACACCTCGCTCGCACCGGTCGACCTCGGAAGCTACTCGAGCCGCGTGACCTTCATGGCCGGCAATGCCGTGAAGGACGCGGCGATGAAGCTCCGCGCGCTCCTCGTTGCCGCCGCCGCGGAAAAGCTCGACGTCCCGGCGGACCGCCTGCTCGCCGCGTACGGTCGCATCTACGACCGCAACGATCCCGCGAAGTTCATCGACTTCGCGGACGCCGCCGTGCTCGCCGAGTCCAAGCACGGAACGCTCGTGGCCGCCGGGAGCTACAAGCCGCCCAAGGGTATCGGCGGCTCGTTCAAGGGAGCCGGGGTCGGACCCACGCCCGCGTACTCGTACCAGGCCGCGGTCGCCGAGGTGACCGTCGATCTCGAGTCCGGCATGGTTACGGTCGACAAAGTGACGACGGCCCACGACTGCGGCCGGGCGCTCAACCCCGCGAATGTGGAAGGTCAGGTCGAAGGGTCCGCGTACATGGGCTACGGCGAGATCATCGGGGAGGAGCAGGTCTTCCGGGGCGGGCTCCACAAGAAGCCGTCGCTCCTCGACTACAAGATCCCGACATCGCTGGACACACCGGTCCTCGAAGCGATCGTCGTCGAGAGCGTCGACGCCGAGGGACCCTTTGGCGCGAAGGAGGCCGGCGAGGGCCCGCTCAACCCGGTGATCCCGGCGATCGCGAACGCGGTCTACGACGCGATCGGCGTGCGCTTCGACGAGACGCCGATCACCGCGGAGAAAGTCCTCGACGCGCTCGGCAAGCGTGACCGGCGTGGCGAGCCGAAGACGCGCATAGGGCCCGATGGACTCGACAGTGGGAAGGGCGATCCGAAGCGCGCGCTGCGACGCCTCTCCGCGTCGACCGACGCGCGCGAGCGCAAGAGCCATCGGGGGGCTCCGCCCCCCGACCCCCGGGTTTCGAACTAGTGCTGCGCCTGCCACGTTTCCGCCTCGTCGAGCCGCGCTCCTACGGCGAGGCCGCGGAGCTCCTCGCCGAAAACGGGGCCGGCGCGCTCGATCGAGCCAGCGGCACGCCGACGCTCCACGTGATGCTCGTCGCCGGCGGGACCGATCTCTTCCCGAACATGAAACGGCGTCAGTTCACGCCGGAGGTGCTCATCTCGCTCGCGCGCGTGCGCGACGCCGCCGGCATCCAGTGGAACGGCCATCTCGACATCAGCGCCGGAACGACGCTGTCCGACATCGCACGCGACCCGGGTATCCGCGAGCGGGCCACGGCGCTCGCCGAGGCCGCGGACGTCGTGAGCACACCGCAGCTACGCAACATGGGCACGATCGGCGGGAACATCTGTCTCGACACGCGATGCAACTGGTACGATCAGTCGCTCTTCTGGCGCATGGCCGAAGGGTTTTGCATGAAGACCAATCCCGAGGTCGTGTGCCGCGTCGCGACGTCGAGCCCGCGCTGCCTCGCCGTTGCCAGCGCCGACACCGTGCCTGCGCTTCTCGTGCTCGGCGCGACCGTGCATTTCGAGGATGCGAGCGGCGCGCGCGAGGTGCCGCTCTCCGAGCTCTACCGCGAGGACGGCATCCGTCCCATGGTCATGCGCCAGGACGAGGTGCTCACCGACATCACGCTGCCTGCGGGCGAGGACGGGTGGCGAAGCACATACATGAAGCTCCGCGATCGCAACTCGTTCGACTTCCCGATCGCGGCGGTGGCGGCCGCGGTTCGCTGGGACGGCTCACGGGTGGCGGCTGCGCGCATCGCCATCACGGCGCTCGGGTCGCGACCGCTCCTCGTCGAGACCGCGGCGTCACAGCTCGTCGGCACCCGCCTCGACGACGTGACCATCGCGGTCGCCGCCGAGGCGGTCCACAAGGTCGCGCGGCCGATGGACAACACCTCCGGCACGATCTCCCAGCGCAAACGCGCGGCCCTCGTGTTCACCGAGCGCGCGCTGCGTTCTCTCCGCCCGGCCTAGGCATGCGCGCCGTCGCGGTGGTGACCGCCGCGGGATCCGCGGAGCGGTTCGGTGGAAAGAAACTCCTCACCCCCATCGACGGCGAGCCGCTCCTCGATCACACGATCCGCGCCCTGCTCGACGGCGGGGTCGCCGAGGTGATCGTCGTCGTGGGACGCGACGCGCGCGCGGAGCTCGAACGCGATGTCAACACGATGCTCGACCCACGCGTCCGTGCGGTCGAGAACCCCGATCCGTCGCGCGGGATGTTCAGCTCGATCCAGGAGGGCGTCGCGCAGGCACAGGGCGACACGATCCTCGTGATGCCCGGAGACATGCCCTTCCTGTCGCCCGACACCGTCCGCGCGGTCATCGCCGCGTACGCGGACAAGCCGGCGATCGTCTCGCCTCGCTACCACGGGAAGCGCGGCCACCCCGTGGCGTTGCCCGCATGGCTGCGTGACGAGATCCGTGCGGCCGACCCGCGCGCGACTCTCCACGACGTGATTCACGCCCACGCCGACATGCGAGTGGACGTCGACGTCGAGGACCGTGGGGTCGTGCGAGACGTGGACCGAGTTGAAGACCTAGCCAACCCTGAATAGGCGCCGGGACGAGAGTCTCGCGGCGCAGCGGGAGCCGGCGACCGTGGTCGCCGGAGGGACCCGCGAGCACGCGAGGCCCTTGGAACGGCGCCGATCCGAGGCGGCTCTGGCTCGGCCCCGGCGCCTGAGCGCGCTTTTCTAAGAACTCGGACGGAAGGCGGATACTGGGTAGATGCGGGAGATCTTCGCTCGGATGGCGGAGCTCGAGCGTGAGGGGCGGCGGTTCGCGGTCGCGACGGTGGTCCGCACGACCGGGAGCACTCCTCAGGTGGTCGGCGCGAAGCTTCTTGTCGACGACCTCGGGCGCCTGGTCGGTACGCTCGGCGGCGGATGCGTCGAGGGCGACGCATTCGTCGAAGCGAAGCGCGTCATCGAGAGCGGCGAGCCCTCGCTGCGCGAGTACGAGCTCACGGAAGATCTCGCGTGGGACACCGGCCTCGTGTGCGGCGGCACGATGTGGATCTCGATCGAGCCGGGCGAGCGCGTGCTGCGCTTCGCGGGACGCGATCTTCTCGGCGACGTCCTCGCAGCGTCCGCCGGCGGTAAGCCGGTCGCCGTCGCGACACTTATGCGCAAGCGCGGCAAGGACGTAATCGCCGCCGGCAAGCTGTTCGTCGAGACCGACGCGAAGGGCGGCGGCACGCTCGGCGACAACGCGCTGGACGCGCGAGCCCGCGCGGCAGCGATCGAAGCACTCCGTCAGGGGACGGCGCGTTCCGTCGTCCTCGACGAGGACACCGAGCTCCTGGTGGAACCGGTCATGTCGCGACCGCGTCTGGTCATCACGGGTGGCGGGCACGTGGGCCTCGCGATCGCGAAGCTCGGGGTTCAGCTCGACTACGACGTCACCGTGATCGACGATCGTCCGGAGTTCGCCAACCGCGAGCGGTTCCCGGGTGTGAACGAGGTCGTGAATATGGACATGGTCAAAGCGCTCGAGACCATGCCCATCGGGTGGAACTCCTTCGTGATCATCGCGACACGCGGACACAAGCTCGATTCGCACTGCCTCCGCGCCGCGGTGAAGTCGGGCGCTCGCTATGTCGGGCTGCTCGGTAGCAAGCGGAAGACCATCCTCATCGCGCAGATGCTGCGCGGCGAAGGCATTCCCGAAGAGAGGATCCGCGCGGTCCACGCACCGGTCGGACTCGATCTTGGTGGACGCACGCCCGCCGAGATCGCACTCTCGGTCCTCGCGGAGCTCTCGCTCGAGCGCTACGGCGGCTCGGGCCGACCGCTGCGCCTTTCGGACGAGCTCTTCGAGCGGACGCTCGGCATGAAGAAACGGGACTAGCTCCGGCGACGAGCGGCCAACCGGTCATACGCAGCGAACGGCTCGACCTGGTTCTCATGCCTGTCCCGCTCCTCGACGCGCTCATCGCGGGCGACCGCGCCGCGGTCGACCGGCTCGCGGGTTATCGGATCCCGGCGGATTATCCGAACGCAGGTGCGCTCAAGCTCGTCCGCTATCGGCGCGACCAGATCGCGAACGATCCCGCGGGGGCGCCGTGGTCCCTGCGGGCGATGGTGCTGCGGGAGAGCGCGACAATGATCGGCTACGTGAACTTTCACGGGCCGCCCGGGGTTAACGACACCGCAACGCCGAACGCGGTGGAGCTCGGCTGGACGGTGTTCCCCAACCACCGGAAGAAGGGCTACGCGACCGAGACCGCGCGCGCTCTCATGGATTGGGCGGTGACGGAGCACGGCATCCGCCGGTTCGTGTCGTCGACGACACCAAACAACGCGCCCTCGCTACGCGTGCACGACAAGCTTGGCTTCAAGCGAACTGGTCGGGTGGTCGACGGCGAGATCATCTTTGAGTTGCGCTCGTAAGCCCTGATGCGACCCGCGCACGCCCTGCTGCTGGTGGCCTTACTTGCGCCTGGTGGTTGTCAATGGAGCCTCCAGCCGCAACCGAAGAGTCCACGCTGCGAGGCTACGTTTCTCGCCCTTGAGGGTTCGAACAAGGTCGGGGGGTCCTCGCTGCATTCGAAGTCTCCCCCTCGAGCCGCGTTCCGCTGGCCAGCGTCTCCGTTCCGTCTGGATTCCGTATCTTTCGCCTGGTTTGGCTGGGGGCTCATCGTGTCGCGTTGAGCGCTCAGGACGAGCGCGTCACCGAGTACTTCGTATGGGTCATCGACTTTGCGAACGGTCGGAGGATCGAGCTCACCAGAGGTCGCGGCGTCGCCCCTTACCTGGGAGCCCTGCAGGGAAACAGGCTCGTCTTGGGCTGGCTCGGACGCAATGTGGTCACTCCTGTGGACGCGTGGAGCCCGACGGAATTCGGCGATGCCACGTGGCAGGTCGTCGACGGGCTCGATGATGCGGTGCTCGTCCGAGTCGGCCTGGGGCCGCGCGCCGATGCATACCTGATCGCCGTGATATCGGGGGCGGGAGTCCAGAGTTCCAAACTCGTCCTCGACGCGGGCGATGTGCTTCTCTCCCCCACCGCCCTCGATCATGGCTCGCGGGCCGCGTTGTACGCCACCGCTTCGCGCGACGCCGCGACGCTCTGGCGAACAAGCGCCATTGGAGCCAAGCTCATCTTGGGTGCTCCAGGGCGCCCGGTGACATATGGCAGCAGCGACCGCTTCGTAGCGTCAGCCGTACAGGGCGCTGACAATGCGACCCGCGTACTGGTAGGCGAGCGGGGTCGGCAGCCGACGGAGGTCATCCTTCCGCAATCCCAGCACGTGACTGGTGGGTCCGCGATTTTCGCTGGATCCGACTTGGCGGTCGCGCTCGGCACGACGGATGGAGAATTCCTCGCGCACTTCATCCCGGCTAGTCGCAACGGTTCTCGAGGGCTAGGGAATGTGCTCCCGATCGCTCCGCTGAACATTTGCAACTAGCGGCATAGCCAGCGAGGGCTATTCGCTGATCTCGTTCACGTCCTGAGGGTGCGGCGGCGTGCCCTCGGGCTTGTCGCTCGCGGCGGCTGGGCTGCCTCGACGCTTGTCGGTGAGACCCTGACTCTGTTCCTTCTCGCGCTCGTTCTCGAGTTTCTCGCCTTTATCCATAACAGCGATACGCGCACGGGGCGTGCCATCTCACACGGAGAAGAGCACCGCCGTTCTATCGTCGTGGGATCGAAACGGTGACCTTCGGTGAGCTTTTGGAGCGCCATGAGCGCGAAATCTTCGCCTACGTGCTGCGGCTCACCGGGAACCGGGCCGACGCGGACGATCTCTACCAGGAGACCTTCCTCGCCGCCTTTCGCGGGTGGCCGCCGCCACGCCCGGGCAACGAGCGCGCGTGGCTCTACAAGATCGCCACGAACAAGACCATCGACCGGGTGCGCCGAACGCGCCGCGTCGTGCCGCTCGCGGAGCTGCGCCTGGCGGCGCCCGAGCGCGACGGGGTGACGCTGTCGGACCTTGCGACGGCGGTCAAGGCGCTACCGACAGGACAACGTGCGGCCTTCGTCCTACGAAAGGTCGAGGGGCGCTCGTACGCGGAGGTCGCGGACGCGCTCGGATGCAGCGAAGAGGCGGCGCGCTCGCGCGTCGCGGAGGCGATGAAGAAGGTGAAGGAGGCCGTGCGATGAACGCGCTCGACCCACTCGTCGGCGAAGCCCGCGAACGTCTGGTCGCGCGCGCGAAGCGCGAAGGGCTCATCACGGTCGGGTACGACGTCATGGACTCGCCCCTCGGTCCGCTCTGGATCGCGGTGGGCCCGCGCGGTGTGGTGAACATCCACTACGGCGCGACGCCCAACCCGCGCGAGCTCACGAGGATCACACACGCCTACGGTCCGGGCGTCGTTCCCGACAGGAAGAGTTGCGACCGTGTGCTCGCCGAGCTTGACCAGTACTTCGCGGGCCGTCGCCGATCGTTCGACGTCCAGGTGGACCTGGCCGCGCTCACGCCGTTCCAGCAGCGGATCCTCGCGGCGACGGCGCGCGTGCCGTACGGCGAGCTCACGACATACAAGGTCGTCGCGCGGCAGGCCGGGAACGAGCAGGCATCCCGCGCGGCGGGCGCGGCGCTCGGCGCCAACCCGATCCCGATCGTCGTCCCGTGTCACCGGATCGTGGCGACCGACGGCACACTCGGCGGCTACGCCGGTGGGCTCGCCGCCAAACGGCGCCTGCTCGCTCTCGAGCGAGGGAAGGCGGATGTCCCGGCGGGTGGCTGGGAGCCGTCGCGGCGCTAGCCTCTAGCTGTCTATTTGCGGGGAGGCCGTTCGTCGTACCCACAAGAACGGCATGAAAAGGGAGGCCGAAAACCAATGAGCAAGTACGCATTCCTCTTCCTCGACGACGGCGTCGAGTACCAGACGGCGCCCACGCCAGAGCAGCAGAAGGTGTACGCCGACATCTTCAAGTGGTTCGAGACCAACGGCGACAAGATCACCGACGGCGGCGCCGAGCTGCAGCCCACCCGCACCGCGACGACGATCCGCAAGAGCACCGGAAAGGTCACGGTCGTCGACGGACCGTTCATCGAGGCCAAGGAGTCTGTGGGTGGCTTCTCGATCGTCGAGCTGCCCGACAAGGCCGCCGCAATCGCGCTGGCGAAGACCTGGCCTGGCTATGGAATCGAGATCCGGCCGGTCGGCGATCACATGGAGGTCGAGTGATGCCTCGGTACGTTCTGCTGTTGCTCGAGCACGAGGACTGGGTCGACAAGCAGTCGAAGGATGACAAGAAGCGCGCGTACGCGGAGATCAACAGGTGGGTCGACGACATAACGAAGAAGGGGATCATGAAGGGCGGCGACGAGCTGCAGCCGCAACGCACCGCGACGACCGTCCGCCGGGTTAACGGGTCGATGAAGGTCACCGAGGGTCCGTTCGTCGAGTCGAAGGAGCACGTTGGCGGCTTCATGATGATCGAGGTGCCCGACCTCGACGCCGCGATCGCGGTCGCGAAGAGCTGGCCGGGCGGCGACGTCGAGGTGCGCCCAGTCGTCGAGCACTGAGCACCGAAGTCACGGGCGACGCGGTGGGCGCCATCTTCCGCGAGGAGGCGGGCCGGCTCACCGCGGCGCTCGTGCGAAGCCTCGGCAACTTCGACCTCGCCGAGGAGTGCGTGCAGGACGCGCTCGTCTCCGCGCTCGAGCACTGGCCACGCGATGGGATCCCGCACAACCCCGGCGCCTGGCTCATGACCACCGCGCGTCGCAAAGGGATCGACCGCTTGCGACGCGAGAAGCGCTACCAGGAAAAGCTCGCGACCCTTGAGGGGGCTCTGCCCCCTCAGACCCCCGAGGTGCCGAAAATGACGCTGCCGGACGAGCGTCTCGATCTGATCTTCACGTGCTGTCATCCCGCGCTCGCGCGCGAGGCTCAGGTCGCGCTGACGCTGCGCTCGGTGGCGGGCCTGACGACGCCCGAGATCGCGCGCGCTTTTCTGGTACCCGAGGCGACGATCGCGCAGCGGCTGGTCCGCGCGAAAAGGAAGATTGTCGACGCGCGCATTCCGTTCCGCGTGCCCGAGCGCGATGAGCTACCGGACCGGATCGATCAAGTACTCGCCGTGCTCTACCTCATGTTCAACGAGGGCTACCTCGGCACCGGCCGGCGCGGCGCGAGCGACCGCGACCTCGCGGCCGAGGCCGAGTGGCTGACCTCGCTCCTCGCACGCCTCATGCCTGAGGAGGCGGAGGTCCTCGGGCTGCTCGCGCTCATGCGTTTCCACCTCGCCCGTGCCGAAGCGCGCTTCGACGCCGCCGGCGAGATTGTCCTGTTGCAGCATCAGGATCGGTCGAAGTGGGATAGGCGCCGCATCGATGAGACGTTCTCCCTAGTCGGCCGGTTCGTGACGATGCGGCGTCCCGGGCCGTACCAGCTGCAGGCCCTGATCGCCGGTGCGCACGCCGACGCGAAGAGCTGGGAGGCGACGCGCTGGCCGGACATCCTCCGCTCGTACGACGCGCTCGTCGAGATCAGCGACTCGCCCGTGGTGCGAATGAATCGAGCGATAGCGCTCTGGCACGTCCATGGCGCGGAGCAGGCATACATCGAACTCTTCCCGCTCGCCGAAGAGCTCGATCGCTACCACCTGTATCACGCGACCCGGGCCGAGCTGCTTCGCGCACTCGGCCGCGCCGACGAGGCGCGCGCCGCCGACCAGCGCGCGCTCGAGCTCACCGAGAACCCGGCCGAGCGCGCGCTCCTTTCGTCCCGGCTCGCCTGATACTCGGCGCGGATGGCCGCGCCGCATCGCGAGCTCCGGCGAAGCGAGGTCCCGAACGCGATGGGGCACGTCGTCCTGGCCTTCGCCGAGCGGACGCTTGGACCGAGAGAGCTCGCGGAACTCCGCGAGCAGCTGTGGCGCACGCAGACGTACCTCTATGTGACGCCCGGGCCGGCCCTCGTGGAGCGTGCGCTCGAGGGCTT
This sequence comes from Candidatus Limnocylindria bacterium, assembly GCA_050692175.1. Taxonomy (GTDB): domain Bacteria; phylum Chloroflexota; class Limnocylindria; order P2-11E; family P2-11E; genus 3-1-20CM-2-70-9. The sequence goes on from JBOGTG010000078.1 coordinate 53,439, forward strand.
CCCCGCGGACGTGCGTTCGCTTGGCGCGCGCTGTCCGTTCTTTCGCTACGACGCGCGCGGCGGCGGCGGGTACTGGCCCGATCGCAACGAGATCTGGCTCGCCGCGGGCGTGGAGACCTACGAGGGCCTGCGGCAGGTGCGGCTCTCCGCGTGCCACGAGCTCTTCCACTTCATCTGCTGGAACCACCCGCGATACCGCGCCGACGAGGACCGCGGCTTCTCGCGCCTGCGCAGAGCCGTCGCCGACAGCAGAGCCGTGGTCAAGGACTATCCGAGTTATCGCGGTTGGGTCACAGCCTCGTTCCTCCGCCAGGGCGATCACGCGAACGTAGTCGAGTATTTCGCAGACATCCCGACGAATTTCCGCGACACATCGGAGCTTCCGCCGGCGATCGCGGCGCACTTCGCCCCGCTCATCGACGGCTCGCCGTTCCCGGAGGAGTTCGATCGTGACCTGGCTGGCGAGCCCTACGACCTCTTCTACTTCCAGCGCTCGCTCGCGCCCTAAGTGGCCCGGCCGATGGCTCCGAACAACGTCGAGGTCCGCGACCTGCGCAAGCACTACGGCAACGTGCGCGCCGTCGACGGAATCAGCTTCGCCGTCGCGGAGGGCGAGGTCTTCGGCCTTCTCGGCCACAACGGCGCAGGCAAGACGACGACGATCCGCGTCCTCACGGGACGAACCCGGCCGACCGAGGGCGACGCCAGCGTCCTCGGACACGACGTGGTCCGCTCCCGCGAGGCGATTCGACCGCTCATCAACCTCGTGTTCGAGGACCAGAACCTCTACGAGCGTATGAGCGGGCGCGAGAACCTGCGCCTTTTCGCGACGCTGTATGGCGCGCCGGTCACGCGCGCCGACGAGCTCCTCGAGCTGGTCGGCCTCCGCGAAGCGGGGCGCCGCGCCGTGAAGACGTACTCGACAGGAATGAAGCAGCGACTGCTCGTGGCGCGAGCGCTGGTGAATCGCCCACGCGTCCTGTTCCTGGACGAGCCCACGCGCGGCCTCGACCCAACCTCCGCGCGCGAGATTCGAGGGATCATCGCGCGGCTCGCCTCAGAGAGCGTGTCGATCGTGCTGACCACCCACTACATGGAGGAGGCCGACGAGCTCTGCGACCGGGTGGCGTTCCTCAGCGAGGGCAGGATCGTCGCGCTCGATACGCCGCGCGAGCTCAAGCTCCGGCACGGGCAGCGCACGGCAAGAGTGCTCCTCCGCGATCGCCGCGAGACGACCGTACGGCTGGACGACCCCGCCGACGCCGAGCGGCTCGCCGGATGGATGCGCGCGGGCGAGGTCGTCGCGATGCACTCGGAAGAGGGAACGCTCGAGGACGTCTTCGTCGCGCTCGCCGGGCGCCCGCTGTGATACGGCCGACGAACGTGCTCGCGATCTTCGTGAAAGATGCGGTCGACGCACTGCGCGACTCGCGGATCGTCGTGTCACTCATCGTCCCGATCGCCCTCGGTCTCCTCTACAACAACATCTTTCCCGAAGAGGGCCTCGTGAGCGTGAAGCTTGGGTACCACGCTGTTGACTCGCCCGCGATCCTGGAGGGCATTCGCGCGCAGGCCGGCACCTTCACCGATCTGCGGGTCCAGGAGGTCGCAAACGAAGCCGAGGCGCGGAAGCTCGTGGGCGATGGCACCGTCGATGTGGCCCTGATCGTTCCACCGGGGGCCGAGACCGCCATCCGCCAGGGGCGGAGCCCGGCGATCCTGCTGATCGGAAAGCAAACTCCTGCGAACGGCGAGGCATTCGTCACGAGCGCGCTGGAGCGCACGTCGCGGGAGCTCGCCGGACAGCGGCCACCGGCGATCGTGCGCACCGAGCGGGTTGGCCCAGCCGTAGCGAACATCGCGCAGCTCGCTGAGCTCGGGCCGCGGCGGTTTTTCGTGCTCGCGACGGTCGTGATGCTCATCGCGATGATCGGGATGCTCGCGGTGCCCGTGATCCTGACTGAAGAGATGGAACGTAAGACGCTCGACGCTCTGCTCCTCATCGCGCGCCAGTCCGAGGTGATCGCGGCGAAGTCGCTCGTCGGCCTCCTCTACGTCGCGATCGGCGTGCCCCTGATGTTCGTGCTCACGCGCCTCGAGGCCCACGACGCGCCGACGCTCGTCCTCTCGACGCTTCTCCTCTCGGTAGTGCTGGTAGCGCTCGGGCTGTTGATCGCTGGCGTCTTCAAGAACGCGACGCGGGTGTACACGTGGTCGAGCCTCTTCGTGCTCCTCGCGTTCGGGCCGGCTTTCGCGATCGGATTTCCGGTCCCGCAGTGGGCCGAGGGGCTACTCCGAGCGACGCCGACCGGGGCGGGCATGCGTCTCATGACCAACGGGATCGCCGAGCATCCCCCTTTCGGGGAGTCGTGGCTCGACTACCTCGTGCTCGTGATCTGGGCGATCGCGAGCTTTGCTCTGCTCCGGTGGCAGCTCTCCCGCCGCGAGGCTTAGCGGGCGGGCTCGAGCACCACCACCGCAAGACGCCGCTCTGTCCGCTGCTGGTACTCGAGGTACGACGGATCCGCGGCGACGAACCGGTCCCACAATGCCTGGCGCTCGGCGCCGTCCGCCTCACGAGCTCGGACCATGGTGCGTTTGCCGTCGTGGAGAACGCCGCCTTCCGGGTTCGCCTTGAGGTTCTGCCACCACGCCGGGTCGCGGTCCTCCCCCCCGTACGACGCGATCACGACGAGCGCACCGCAGTCCGGCATGAAGTTGAGCGTCACGTCGCGGGACTCTCCGGTCTTGCGGCCGCGCGTCGTGAGAAGGAGCGCGGGCAGCGTGCCGGTTCGTCCGAAACGCCCGCCGGAGAGGCGCATGAACGCGCGGTGGATTCGCCAGAAAACGCGTAGCGGTGTGCCGAGACGAACGGCGGGCATCGTCAGTGCGGCGCGGAGACGAAGATCTCGAGCCCGCAGACCTCGCGGAAGCCGAGCTTGGCGCAGATCGGCGCCGAGGTTGCGCGATCGGCCTGGACGACCGCGGTGGTCCGCCCGTCGATGCGAGCGTCGGCGAGGCGTTTCGCGACGAGTGCGGTGTAGAGGCCGTGACCGCGGTGCTCCTCGAGCGTCGCCGCGCCGCCGAGCAGCACGATCGGCGATTCCGGCAGGTAGGTGAGGTAGCTCCAGGCGACAGGCTCGTCGTCGAGACCGGCGAAGTACCAGCGTGCTCTGATCCGATCGGCGGCCGCACCGAGGACTTCGTTGAAGAAGCGCATGACCTCGCTCGGCAGTCCGTACGCCCGAGCCATCATCTCGTTCTGGGCGAGTGCCTCCCCGAACGTCGCTTCCCAGACTCGCGCTCTCGGATTCACGGCCATCTCGGTCGACAGATCGGCCAGTGCCATCCCGGCAAGGCTCTCCGCATGGGCGAACCCCGCCGCCTCGAGCCGCCGTGGAAGATCGGCGGGCCGCGTCGAGGGTCCGGTAACCCAGCCGAACGCCATCTGCCCGTAGCGCTGACGGACCTTCGCGATGAGCGTGTCGGCCTCCCGCTCCGAGAACATCGCGTTGCCGGCCAGATTCGCGATCGGATGCGAGATCTTGGTGACTCGCCCCCGAAGGCCGGGAACGCCGAGATCCTGCATGAGCCCAGGGACAGCGGGAAAGATAAAGAGCGTCGATTCGATCGCGTCGACAAGGTCGCGCTCGACGACGGTCGCGTTCACGCGACGAGCGACCGTAGGGCCCGGCGGACAAGCTCTCGCGCCAGCGTCACCTTGTAGCCGTTGTCGCGGAGCGGCGTCGCGCCCGCGAGCAGGCGATCGGCCGCGTCGGCGCACGCGGCTTCGTCGAGCGCGCTTCCTTCGAGGCCCTTCTCCGCCGCAATCACGCGCCAGGGCACCGGTGCGACCCCGCCCATCACGATGCGCACGTCGCGCGCGACGCCGCGCTCGATCCTCGCCGCCGCGGCGACGGAGACGAGCGCGAAGCTCCAAGCCTTTCGATCCATCGCCTTGAGATACGTGCCGCGCCGTGCGAGCGCCGCCTCTGGTACGCGCACTTCGGTGATGAGCTCGCCCGGACGAAGCGCGTGCTCGCGCCGATCGCGCCCCTTGGGGGTGACGAAAAGGTCGCCAAGCTTCATGCGACGCGTGCCGCGCGAGGTGGTCACCGCGATCTCGGCGTCGTACGCGATGAGCGCGGGCACGAGATCGGACGGCGAAACGATCACGCACTCGTTCGCGCCGATGATCGCATGGTAGCGATTCTCGCCATCGATCGCGAAGCAGCGATTGCCGCCCTTGAGCCAGCAGACCGTCCCCTCATCGCGGAAATACCAGCAGCGGTTCCGCTGCAGGAGATTCCCGCCGACCGTACCCATCGTGCGCAGCTGCACCGTCGCCGCATCACGCAGCGACTCGCGGAGGATCGGCATGGTCTTCGCGAGCGCGTCGCTCGTCTCGAGCTCGACGAGCGGCGTCAGCGCGCCGATCCGCAGACCGCGGCCCTTCGCGTGCGACCAGCCGCGCAGGCCTTCGATGCCGGTCAGGTCGACGAGCGAGCCCGGGCGGCTGAGCCCGTCCTTCATCAGCCCGAGGAGATCGGTCCCGCCGGCAAGCGCCGTCGCGCCGGTGCGGAGGAGCCGAAGCGCCTCGGCAAGAGCGCGCGGGCGGGCGTAGGAGAACGCGTTCAAGACCGCGCCCCGGCGATGGCGAGCGCCTCGAGGACCCGCCCACGCGACAGCGGCGCGTGTCGAACGCGCGCTCCGGTGGCGTTGGCGACCGCGTTTGCGATCGCCGCCGCGGTCGGGATGATCGGCGGCTCGCCGAGTCCCTTGACGCCGAGGTTGTTCGCCCTGCGGTCCGGCCGATCGACGAACTTCACCGTGATCTTCGCGGGTACGTCCTTCACCGTGGGCACCTTGTAATTCTCGAGGTTCGCGTTCATCACGCGGCCGAGCGCGCGGTCGACGAAGCGCTCCTCGCAGAGCGCGAAGCCGAGCGCCTGCAGCACGCCGCCCTCGACCTGCGACCGCGCGGTTGTGGGATTGATCACCCGCCCGATGTCGTGCACGGCGACGATGTGCTCGACCGTGATCTCGCCTGTGCGCACGTCGACCTCGACCTCCGCGAAATGGGCTCCGAAGGTTCGCAGCGAGAGGGCGGGATCATTCGGATGACGGCCTCCTTTGCCGATCACCGTGTTGTTCTCGACCTTGCCCATGATCTCCGAGAGCGGAGAGCGCGCGCCCTTGGTCACCACGACGCCGGCCTCGAGGCGCAGCTCTGACTTCGGTGTCTCGAGGACCCCCGCGGCCGCGCCCAGCAGCTGCTCTCTGGCGTCGCGCGCCGCGATGCGCACCGCGGGCCCGACGGAGGCGGTCGTGAGCGATCCCGCCGATATCGGTCCGTACGGGTTGTCCGTGTCGCCGAGCCGGACCTGCACGTCGTCGATTTCCACGCCCAGCTCGTCCGCACAGATCTGGGCGAGGACCGTACGTGTCCCGGTGCCGATGTCCTGCGACCCGGTCGTGAGCACGACCGTCCCGTCCGGATTCACGTGCACCGTGGCATAGGCGGGCGGGCCACCGCCTCCGCCCCAGATCTGGGTGGCCATACCGATTCCGCGCCGGCGATGCGGGGCCGAGCCGCGGGTACCCCCGGCACGGCGACGCTTCCAGCCTATTTCCGTGGCGCCGATGCGGTAGCACTCAATGAGGTGTTTGTCGGAATAGCGCGTCCCGACCATTGGATCCTTCGGCGAAGCGGCGTGCTTGCGGCGGAGCGCCAGTGGATCGACACCCATCTTTTCGGCGAGCTCATCGATCGCAGACTCGAGCGCGAAGGTCCCTTCGACGTACCCCGGCGCGCGGAACGCAGAGAGCGACCCCGCGTTGGTGACCACCTTGTACGACTTCGACGACAGGTTCGCGATGTCGTAGAGCGTGTTCGTCGGGCCGGTCGGGTTCGCGACCCACTTCCCCTGGCCGACGTTTGCCCAGGAGGTGTGTTCGAGCGCCGTGATGCGTCCGCCCTTCCCACCGACGCGCATTTGCTGCAGCGTGGCCGAGCGGTTTCCCGCCGCGAGGTTTTCTTCCTCGCGAGTGAGCACGCAGCGGGCGGGGCGCCCGAGCCGCATCGTGAAGAGCGAGGCGATGATCGAGTACTTGCCCACGCCGCCCTTCGAGCCGAAGCCGCCGCCCATGTAGTCGCAGAGCACGCGGATCTTGGAGAAAGGCAGCTTGAGCGCGGTGCGGAGGCCCTGGCGAACGCCGAAAGCGTGCTGCGTCGACTCGTACACGGTCAGCTGGTTGCCGTCCCAGGTCGCGACCGCGCCGTGCGTCTCGAGCGAGTTGTGCACCTGCGTCGAGGTCCGGTACGTCGCGTCGATGACGAAGTCAGCCTCCTTGAGCGCGCGCTTGGCGTCCCCGCGCTTGTGCGTGGCCGCTTCGGCCACATTGCCGTCCGTCTCGAGGCGCGGCGCGACGTCACCGATCGCTTCCTCCAGATCGACGACGTGCGGCAGGAGCTCGTAGTCGACCTCGATCAACCTGAGCGCCTCGACCGCGGTCTGCTCGTCGTCCGCCGCCACCGCGGCGACCTCGTCGCCAACGAAGCGGACCTCTTCGCGGAAGATCGTCTCCTCTCCGCGGAACGCGGCCTTCGGCGCGTTGAAGCGGTGGAGGACGTCGCGAACGCCCGGCAGGGCCTCCGCCTTCTTGGTGTCGATCCGTCGCACGCGCGCGCGGGGATAGGGGCTGCGCAGCACGCGGACATGGAGCATCCGAGGGAGGTAGATGTCCTGCGTGTACAGTGCGCGGCCCGTGACACGCTGGGGGCCGTCGACGCGGCGGCGCGACCTGGCGATCTCGGAGAATTCCGTTCCCGCCGTGTGGAGCGGGAGGTCCTTGCCCTCGACGAGGACGAGCGATTCGTAGATCTCTCCCTCGAACTCCTCGCGGCTCTTGACGACGCGCGGCATCAGGATTTCCGCCTCCCGGCGCTGACGCCGGCTTTGACGATGTTCGGATAGGCGCCGCAACGGCAGAGATTCCCGGCGACTGCGCGGCGGACGTCATCCTCGTTCGGCGCCCCGTTCTCCCGGAGCAGAGCGACGATCGACATGATCTGGCCGGGCGTGCAGAAACCGCATTGGAAAGCGTCGGCCTCGATGAACGCGCGCTGCACCGGATGCAGCTCGCCGTCCTTCGCGATGCCTTCGATGGTCTCGATGGACTTCCCCTCGCAGGCGACCGCGAGCGTCATGCACGAGTAGACGGGACGCCCCTCGACCAGAACGGTGCACGCGCCGCAGGTTCCCTCGTCACAGACCTTCTTCGTTCCGGTGAGACCGCACGCCTCGCGCAGCGTGTCGAGAAGCGTCCGGCGGGGGGCCGCGCGGACCGTTACGGACTCGCCGTTCACGGTGAGCGCGACGTCGGCCGGCCCCGGACCGCGCAGCGCGGCACGGCCCGCTGACGTGAGGGGAGGCACCGTGAAATGTTAGGCCGCGGAGCCGTCTTATGCTGGCCGCGCTTTCACAGGAGGTCGTGATCGAGATGGCCATTCAGCGTGTCGGCGTCGTCGGTTTCGGTCAGATGGGTTCGGGCATCGCGCAGATCTGCGCGCAGGCGGGTTTCGACACGCTCGTCCGCGAGGTCGAGCAATCGCTTCTCGACAAGGGCTTTCAGCGCGTCGACGGCTCGCTCGCCCGGCTTGTGAAAAGCAGCCGCACCACTGAAGACGACGCGAAGGCCGCCCGCGGTCGCATTCGCGGCACGACCTCGCTAGCTGACTTCAAGGACCGCGATCTGGTGATCGAGGCGGTCGTCGAGGAGATCGGGGCGAAAAAGAAGGTGTTCGGGGAGCTCGACGCGGTCTGCTCGCCCACCACGATCTTCTGCTCGAATACCTCGAGCCTGACGATCGTCGAGATGGCGGCGGCCACGCGACGACCGGACCGCTTCGCGGGACTGCACTTCTTCAACCCCCCTGTGATCATGAAGCTGGTTGAGATCGTGAAGGCCATCACGACGAGCGAGGAGACCGTCGCGACTCTGAGGGATTTCGTCGCGAAGATCGGGAAGACGGGCGTCGTCTGCAAAGACACCACGGGCTTCATCGTGAATCGGCTGATGGTCCCCTACCTCCTCGGCGCCGTTCGCATGCTCGAGCTCGGCGTCGCGACGAAGGAGGACATCGACAACGCGGTGAAGCTCGGCCTCGGGTATCCGATGGGACCGTTCGAGCTCATCGACTACACCGGCGTGGACATCAACTACCACGTAGCGAACGTCTTCTTCGACGAGTTCAAGGAGCCGTACATGGCCGCGCCTCCCTTGCTGCGTCGGATGTTCCTCGCCGGCCAGCTCGGGACGAAGACCGGCAAGGGCTTCTACGAGTACGACGAGAACGGAAAGCGCAAGTCCTAGACGCTCACGAACGAGCCGCTCTGCGGAAGGCCGCGGTCTGGTCGTTGATCGCGGGGCTCACCCACCTCGTCGCTCCCACATTCGCGTCGGGCTTCTATCCCGGCTGGTACTTCGCCCTCTCCGCCGTCGGTTATGGGCTGATCCTGCCCGCGATCGCATCGCTTCACGTCCGGCACGTTCTGATCCGGCAGTCCGGTGCGGTACTGGGGACGATCACCGGCGTCGGAGTCGTGATATTCGGATACGCGGCAGCTGCGGTTCTCGCATTCACTCCCGCGGTTCTGTTCGTGGCGGGAATGTGGTGGTGGACGATCGGCAAGATGTGGGCACAGAGGGGAGTCATGCCACGTGCCTTCGGGTGGCTCACGATGGCGCTTGCCGTCGCGTGCTTCGCGTTGTTCGGTGCGTTCGCTTCCACGGGTGGTGCTCTCATGGCCGTGCCCGACTTGCCGCTTCGTTTGATCCTGGGCGCTTGGCTCATCGTTCTCGCAGGCTTCTTCTGGCGCGACGCCCGCTAGCATGAACCGCTGATGGCGGTCACCACGCGCAAGGGGAGCGCGACCCGTCACGAGGCACTCGGCCTTTCGCTCGACGACGTGAAAGGCATGTATCGCTACGTCCTCATGACCCGCCTGGTGAGCGAGCGGATCCTCCAGCTGAACCGGATGGGCCGGACGCCGTTCGGTGCCGGCACGGACGGTCACGAGGCCGCGCAGATCGGCGCCGCGTGGTGCATCCAGCGGGGCAAGGACTGGACCGTCCCGTACTACCGCGACATGGGCGTCGCGTTCGTCCTTGGCTTCAGCGCGCTCGATGAGTTCCGCGGCGTGCTCGCGAAGGCCACCGATCCGAACTCAGCCGGCCGCGCGTTCCTCAACATGTTCAGCTCGCCAAAGGACCGCCTCGTCTCGCGATCGGTGTGCGTCGGGACCGAGTTCCCGCACGCCGTCGGCCTCGCGCTCGCACTGAAGCTCCGAAAGGAGCCGCACATCGTCTTCGCGTTCGGCGGCGACGCGTCCACCAGCACCGGGGACTTCCACGAGGCCATGAACTTCGCGGCCGTCCACAAGCTTCCGGTGGTGTTCGTCATCGAGAACAACCTGCTCGCGATCTCGACTCGCTTTGAGCGACAGACCGCGGTGAAGGACCTCGCGGAGAAGGCCGCAGGTTATGCGATGCCCGGTCACATCGCCGACGGGATGGACATGCTCGACAGCTACGAAAAGACGAAGATCGCGGCCGATCGTGCCCGCGCGGGAGGCGGCCCAAGTCTCGTCGAGCTCAAGTGCTATCGCTACCAGCCGCACACAAGCGACGACGACGACAGCCGCTACCGCACGAAGAAGGAGGTCGACGAGTGGCGCGCGAAGGACCCGGTGAAGGGCGCCTTTGCGTATCTGCTCGCGGCCGGGGTGACCGAGCAGGAGCTCGAGACGATCCGCACGACTCTCGCCGACGAGATCGAGCGGGCGATCGCCCAGGCGGAGAGCGAGCCAGACCCGCGTCCTGAAGACGCCGCGACGCACGTATACGCGGCGGACAACCCGCTTCCAGATGGGACGCGCGCCTAGCACGGCGACGCTCGTCGCCGCGCTCGTCCTGCTCCTGGGCGCGTGCACGGCGGCGAATCCGTCAGTCACTCCGAGTCCGTCCCCGACGCGCGACCCGAACGCGCTCAACGTCACCGCCCTCCTCGATCTCTCGGGATCGCGCGCCCCGAACGGGGCGCCGCAACGCGATGCGCTGCAGCTCTGGGCCGACCAGCATTCGACAGCGACGCCCCGCGTGCGCCTCCGGATCGTGGACCTCGCGGGGAGTCCATCGAAGACGGCGCTCGAGCTTCGGCGCGAGGCGGTCGAAGCCCGCGCCGACGCGATCATCGTCGGCGCCTCGGTGGGCTACGACGACGCGTTCGCGAATCTCGTTCAGCTCGCGCAGGTTCCCGTGCTCTTTACGTTGCCGATCCGCGAACCCGCGACGCGCGGCGGCGGATGGGCTTTCGCCCTCGCGCCCACGCCGGCCCAGCTCGCGCGTTCCGTCCTGGACGACGCTGCGCTACGGTCGGTGCTGAGCTCGGGTCTTGTCGTGAGCGACGAGTCGACGACGGCGATCGCCGAACGCATCGCCCTGTTGGACGAATTCACGCGTCGCCGGGTGACCCCGACCGTGGTCACGGTCACAGGAACCGACGTCGCCATAAAGATCCGGCCGTTGCTTGCGACGACGCCGATCGTCTTCTTCGCTGGCACGCCCCGCCCGTACCTCGAGGCCGCGCGAACCGCCACGATCGGCACGACCCTCTACCTGTCATACCTCTGCGACCTCGGCGAGATCGCCGACCTGCGCGAGGCAGCGACGCTCGCGGTCTGGCCGGGCTCGCGCTGGATCGCCGCATCGGCATCCAGCCCTTCCGCGCGCGCGGCCTTCGTGCAGGCCTATACGGACCGTGCCGGTGCGCCAACGACCGTCGCGGCCTCGGCGTTTGACGCGCTCGCGCTCCTGTGGAGCGCGGCCGAAGGCGGCATCGACCCGGTCAAGGTCCGCGATCGGCTGCAATCCGGAACGTTCGCGGGCGTCGCAACGACCTACACCTTCAGCCCCTCGCGGCACGCGGGCTTCAACACCGGAGACCTCACGCTCCTGCGCTACGTCAGCGGTAGGTCGGCGCCCGCGATCCGGTAGGAACCTCCCGTCGCTGAGGCACCATACGTCGCGTGGAGACCGAGCTCGACAAGCTGATCTACGACTGGAATCGCGATGGCCGCGCCGCGCGCGCGGACTATCGCGCGGTCGAACTCGACGACGAGACGCTCCGCGACGGCCTGCAGGGTCCCTCGGTGCGCAATCCGCCGCTCGAGGTCAAGAAGCGTCTCCTCCACCTCATGGACGACCTCGGCATCGACAGCGCGGACATCGGCCTCCCCGGTGCGTCGCCGAAGGCGCGCGCAACGATCGTGGCGCTCGCCAAGGAGACGACGACGCTCAAGCGCCTCCGTCCGAACCTGGCGATCCGCACGCATCCCGACGACGTGCGCGCGGCGATCGAGGTTTCGACCGAAGCGGGCATCCCGATCGAGAGCTGCGCGTTCATCGGCTCGTCGCCGATCCGCCGCTTCGCCGAGGACTGGAAGCTCGACGCGATGCTCCGGAGCGTGGAGACAAGCGTCGCGACGCTCGTGAAGGCAGGGCTACCGGTGATGTTCGTCACCGAGGACACCACGCGCGCGGATCCGGAGACGCTCGCCAAGCTGTACGACACCGCGATCGCTGCGGGCGCGAAAAGGATCTGCGTTTCGGACACGTGCGGCCACGCGACGCCGGAAGGCGTGCGCAGCCTCCTCACGTTCGTGCGCGACGAGATCGTGCGCGGCCGTGCCGTGAAGATCGACTTTCACGGCCACAACGACCGCGGGCTCGGCACGATCAACGCGCTCACCGCGACGGCGCTCGCCGATCGCGTGCACGGGTGCGCCCTCGGCATCGGCGAGCGTGTCGGCAACTCGTCGATGGATCAGCTCCTGGTGAACCTGCAGCTCTGGGGACTCATCAACCGCGATCTCAAGCCGCTGGTCGAGTACACCGCGCTTGTCGCCGAGCACTGCGGCATCCCGATCCCGCCGAACTACCCTGCGATGGGATCGGACGCGTTCCGCACCGGCACCGGCGTGCACGCTGCCGCCGTGATCAAGGCGCTCCGAAAGAACGACCGCGCGCTCGCCGACCGCGTGTACAGCGCGGTTCCGGCATCGGTTCTCGGACGCGAGCAGCGCATCGAGGTGGGACCGATGAGCGGCGAGTCGAACGTCGTGTACTGGCTCGAGTCGCGCGGCATCGAGGCGACCCGAGAGCGGATCGAGCGGATCTTCGCCGCCGCGAAGGCCGCGGACCAGCTGCTCAGCGAGGACGAACTGCGCATGCTCGCGACGTAACCCCCTAGAAGGCGCCCAGCCGCTTGAACGCGTGGTGCCAGCGGAATGCCTCCGCAGCTTTCACGCCGGCTTCGGCCCCGCGCGCGGCGCACTGCCGCAGCATCAGCTCCGATAGCGGGAAGAAGTCCGCATCCTTGTCTCGCGCCAACTGCGAGCGGTGACAGGCCAGCATGCGTTTCTTGATGTCCAGTCGATCGCTCACGTCGATGAAGAAGTCCGGGACGAAGGACGACATATTGATCGTGTCGGCGAACCACAGCTTCGGGTGCGTTTGCAGCGGGTCCGCCGCGCTCGCGTGACCACGCGAGGCCGACGACCACGAGGCGGCTTCGGCGACCGCCGATGCCGCGCGGTGATCGACGTGGTAATCCGCGGGCGAGTGGGCGATGACGAGCGTGGGCCGAAACTCGCGGTAGATGGCGACCAGCTTCCTCCGGTTCTCGACGGTATCGAAGAGTTCGCCATCGCCGTTGCCGGCGCTGAAGAGCGTCGCCCCCAACACCGCGGCAGCGGCGGCGGCTTCCTGCTGGCGGACCCGATCCAGCTCGGCCGGCTTTTCGGTCGCGGACCCGACGCCCTTGTCGCCGCGGCACATCACGGCGATGCCGATCGCCGCGCCGTCCGCTCGCGCGCGTGCCAGGGTCCCAGCGCAGAGGAGCTCGGCATCGTCGGGATGTGCCATCACGGCCAGCACGCGCTCACCGGTGAACGCGAGCTTCATCGAAGGCCTATCTCCGGTCTCTGCGCTACCACGTCGGCTACCGCGATCTCCGCGTCGGCGTGCGTACGGAGGAAGCTCGCCGGGCATGCGGCCGTGATCGGTCCATACAGCAGGCGCCGCACGACCGCACTCTGCCACGGCCGGTTGCAGTAGAAGCGGAGCTTTCGCGCTCCCAGACACTCCTTCATGCCGACGGTCACCGCTCGCCGTGGGATTACCGACAGCTCGCCGCCGACCGTCACGCTGTTGATGGTGCGCGTCTCACGCGAGAGCGCGACCACCCGGGTGGGCAACTGCGCGAACGCGGCGTCACTCACGTCTTTGCCAGGCTCGGGTGGCTCGTTGAAGGCGATGTGGCCGTTGATGCCGATCCCGCCGAAGCAGACATCCACCCCGCCGCGGCGATCGATCAGGGTCTGGATCGCATCCGCGTCCGCTGGGTCGGGAAAGACGCGGTTCTCGGTTCGCGGCGCGAGCGCCGCATCCAGGCGTGAGTAGAAGACGCGGTCCATAAAGCCGCGGAAGCTCAGCGGGTGATCGATCTTGATCCAACGATCATCGTCGGTGAGGTACTCGTCCATGTTGATGAGACAGACGTCGCGCCAGTCGGCCCGCTGCCGGTTGATCAGCTCGGCGAGTATTGGGAATTGGTCGACCGGCCCGACCGGCACGATGAACGTCGCGCGCCCTCCGTCGCGCGCTGTCACGCCGGCCTCGCGAAGCATCGTTTCCGCCATCTCGTGAGCGAGCGAGGCGGCATCGCCGAGAACGCGGACGTTCACCTGTGTGCCGACACCCAGGCGCTCGGGTGGAACGTCGAGATAGACGGGCAGTGCGTCGATCGTGGCGAGAGCCTAGCGCGCTAGTCCGCGGCCTCCGCAGCCGGCGCGAAGCGTTCGGCACGGCGCGCGGCGTTCTGCCTGAAGACGATGAACGCGACCGCGACGACGATCACCGCGGCGCCGATCAGGATCGACGGCGTGATCGGCTCGGCGAGGATGAGCGCGCCGAGGAGGACCGCGACGACCGGATTCACGAACGCATACGTCGAGACGAGCGACACGGACGCGTTTTGGAGAAGCCATGTGTACGCGCTGTACGCGACGAGCGAGCCGAACACGACGAGGTAGGCGAACGCGACGATCGACCTGGTCGAGAACGTCGCAGGGTCGACGGTCGCAAGCTCGCCTCGGCCGACACCCACGGCGAGCAGCACGACGCCCCCGGCGAGCATCTGGTAGGCCGTCGAGACGAGAACGTCGCGCGGCGTCTGGAGGCGCGGCGACAGGAATGTTCCGAGCGCCCACGAGAGGGTCGCGCCGAACAGCATGAGAGCGCCGATGGGATCGATCGTTCCGTTGAGACCGCCCGGGACGACGAGGATCGCGACCCCGCCGAGGCCGAGAAGCACGCCGGCGAGCAGGTCGCGCCCGACGCTCTCTCTCGCGATCAAGCGATAGATCACGATCCAGAGAGGGATCGACGCGACGATCAGCGCCGCCACTCCCGAGGGGACCGTGCGCTCGGCGAGGACCACCAGACCATTGGCGACGGCGAGCAGGAGGACTCCGACAGCCGCGGCGCCAGCGAGCTCCCGCCGCGAGATGCGCAGATCGACGCGCCGGAATGCGAGCCACGCGGCGAGAAGGACTCCCGCGAGCGCGAACCGGAGCCCGGCCCACAGAAGCGGCGGCAGCGTCTCGACGGCTATCGCGATGGCGAGGTATGTCGAGCCCCAGACGACGTAGACGATGCCGAGGGCTAGCCAGACGTTGAGGCTGGAGGCACGCCGCGACGAGGCCATGTCGGTAAAACGTAACGCCTCATCCCCCTGTGAGATGCCCGTCTCCGCCCGTGCGACCGGTTCTGTAGCCAATGCATCAGAGCGAGCGACGGCCGCAGCCTGACGGCCGCAGGATTGTGCCGTGATGACACCAGACGACGTCATCCCTATCCATCTCGCCGACGTGACGTATCCGTCCTCGCACCCGCTCGCGGGGCAGGACGGGCCGGTCCTCGCGTTCGCGATCCGGCACCCAGACGGGATCGTGCTGGTAGACACCGGCGTCGGTAAGGACAACGCGTGGGTCCAGGCGAACTACCAACCTCGGGTCCGTGACGTCCGCGAAGCCCTGGCCGGCGCGAAGATCGATCCCGACACGGTGCGCGCCATCGTGAACAGCCACATGCACTTCGATCACTGCGGCCAGAACCGAGCTTTCCCTGGCGTGCCCATCCATGCTCAGCAGACCGAGCTCGACCTGGCGCTGCGTCCGGGCCACACGGTCGTGGAGTGGGTCGACTTTCCGGACGCGAGATACGAGGCGGTCGAAGGTGATCGCGAGATCGTCGAGGGGGTGAGTGTGCTCGCGACGCCCGGTCACACGCCCGGCCACCAGTCCGTGACGGTCCGGACCGGCGACGGCCTCGTGCTCATCGTGGGCCAGGCGGCGCAGGACGCGCGCTCGTTCGCGACCGGACCGGCCGACGCGAGCGTCCAACGCTTGCGCGAGCTGAACGCCGACCGTATCCACTTCTCCCACGACCGGGCGGTGCTGCGCCGCCGCAGATAGTTGACGGAGTCAACTATCCTCTTCTGCCGTGGGGAGCACGCTGGCGCGGCGGGTCGCGGCGGTGCGCGAGTTCAACCGTTTCTATACCAGCCGCATCGGCGTGCTCGATGAGGACTATCTGTCGAGCCGCTTCTCAGTCACCGAGGTGCGCATCCTCTATGAACTCGCGCACCGCGGGTCGGCAACGGCGAGCGAGCTCGGGCGCGACCTGGGCATCGACGCCGGCTACCTCTCGCGGATCCTGCGCGGCTTCGGCCAGCGGGGCGTGCTCGCGCGAACGACGGTCAGAGACGACGCCCGCAAGGCGATCCTCCGCCTGACGGCGCGCGGCAAAGCCACGGTCGCGCCACTCGAGGCCAAGGCGCGCGACCAGATCGGCACGCTGCTCGATCGCGTCCCCGCCGGCGAGCAGGACCGTCTAGTCGCCTCCATGCGCACGATCGAGCGAGCGCTTCGAGCAGGCGCGCCGACCGCTCCGAAGGTCGCGCTTCGCTCGCACCGACCGGGTGACATGGGCTGGGTCGTCGAGCGGCACGGAACGCTCTACTGGGAGGAGTACGGCTGGGACGAATCGTTCGAGGCGCTGGTCGCCGGGATCGTCGCGAAGTTCATCGAGCACCTCGATCCCAAACGCGAGCGCTGCTGGATCGCCGAGCTCGACGGCGAGCGCGTGGGGTGCGTCTTCTGCGTGAAGAAATCGAAGAACGTCGCCAAGCTCCGGCTCCTTCTCGTCGAGCCGCCCGCGCGTGGCCTCGGCCTCGGGTCTCGCCTGGTCGACGAGTGCACCCGTTTCGCGCGCGCTGCGGGATATCGTGAGCTCACGCTCTGGACGAACGACGTCCTGGTCGCGGCGCGGAGGATCTACGAACGCGCCGGCTTCAATCTCATCGAAAGCGAGCGGCACCGCTCCTTCGGGAAGGCTTTGGTCGGGCAGAACTGGACCCTGCGGCTTTAGCGGCGCCCTCGGGCACCCCCACCCAGTACGCCGATGTCGATGAGGAACCCGATCGCCACCACGAGCAGACCGATGCCATCAAGCCCGCCGAACTCGTTCCGCGCGATCGCGACGGCGATCGCCGTCCAGGGCAAGAACAGGAAGCCGAGGAGCGGCAGCAGGAAGGCGTCGAAGGCGCGGCTCATGTAGTTCGTGAAGAGCCACAGGAGGAAGATGACCAGGCGCGGCCCGAGGAACGCGAGTAACGCCAGCACGCAACACACCGGGCCCGCATGTTGTCACAAGCGAGCCCCGAGGCGTGACACCATTGAGGCATGCAAGCGATAGAGGGGGCGCGCCTCATCCCCGGCGCGCAGATCGACGACTCTCCCGCCGCCGAGCGCTCGCCGAGCGCTGCCGACGGCAAGCTCATTCGCGGGAAGGCGGTCATCTTCTGGGACCCCAAGGTCCCCGGGAAGAAGCTCGACGCCATCGACACGGATCAGATCACGCCGGCCGACGACTGCGTGTCGGAAAGCCTCGACACGCTGGACGAGCGCTGGAAAGCAGGCTCGTTCCGCTACCTCATGCCGGACTTCCGCGAGCGCGTGCACCGCGGCGAGACGTTCGTGATCGCCGGCGACCGCTTCGCCATCGGGAGCTCGCGCGAGATGAGTCCCGCCGGCCTCAAAGGGGTCGCCGATGAAGCGGGCGTCGAGATGGTCATCGTCTGCGGGGCGGCGATGGGTGACATCTTCCGGCGCAACGCGTTGAACCTCGGCCTCACCGTGATCCAGAGCCGCCAGGCGGTGGAGGACGCGCAGGAAGGCGACGCGTTCGCCTTCGACCCGGCGACACGGACGCTGACCAACGAGACGCGCGGCAAGACCTACGAGCCGGCTGCGCTCTCGCCGCAGGAAGAGGACATCCGCCGCTCCGGCGGGATCATCAAGATCGGCCGCCGCGAATTCCCCGAGTCCGTGCGGCGCGCGCCCGAAATTAGGTGGCCAGACGCCTCGACCGCACGGAGCCTCACCTCCACCGAGCAGATCCTCTGGGCGCACCGTGTCGACAAGGACGCCGAGGTGCGACCGGGGGCGACGCTGCGCGTGTACGCGGACCTGCTCCCGGCCTCCGACGGGACCGCGCCGTTCTCGATCCACACCTTCAACGAGATCAGCGGGGGCGACACGATCCGGCCGCGTCAGATCGCGATCGCGAACGACCACTTCGTCTTCAACCATCGCGAGGCCGACGACAAACAGACCGGTATTGGCCGCGAGTTTGCCGAGCGCCACGGCATCGGAAAGCCGCACTACGCGACGCCCGGCGACGGGATCTTCCACTTCTACTTCCCGGAGCAGAAGCTCGTCCTTCCGGGCGCGCTCATTCCCGGCGCCGATTCGCACAGCCGCGCGTACGGCGCGTACGGCGCGCTCGGCTACGGCGTCGGCTCCACCACTCTCGGGTTCGGCTGGGCGACGGGCTACGTGTACTTCACCGTCGCGAAGCAGCGCCGCGTCGTGTTCACGGGAACGCTGCAACCGTGGGTGAGCGGCAAGGACGTGGTCCTTGCGCTGCTCGCGCGATGGGGCCAGAAGCAGGCGCAGGGCATGAGCGTCGAGTTCGTGGACGCTGGCAAGCAGCTCCCGATGAGCTACCGCAACACGATCGCGAACATGATGGCCGAGGGCGAGGCGCTGAACGGCATCTTCGCGCCCGACGACCTTACCTATTCGTGGTACCGCGAGAAGGGCGCGACGGTGTTTCCCTACCCGCGATTCGCGCCGGGCGAGAACGCGCATTACGAGATCGACGAAACGCTCGACCTCTCCGAGGTCGTCCCGCTCATCGCGAAGCCCTTCAGCCCGGCGAACGCGTTTCCGGCGACGGAGGTCGCGCGCGAACGGGTCACGTTCGACAAGGCGTTCATCGGCTCGTGCACGAACGGCGGATACAGCGATCTGCTCGAGGCAGCGCTCGTCATTCGGGCGGCGCGCGCGAAGGGGACGACGCGCGCCGCGAAACATTTCGTGGTCTTCCCGGGATCCGGCGCCGTGAAGCGCGACATCGAGAAGGCCGATCCGCGCCTCGACGGCGATTCGATCGCCGACGTGTTCCGCGCCGCCGGCGCCGAGATCCGCGAGTCGTGGTGCGGACCGTGCTTCGGTCAGGGACCGGACGCCCTCCGGAAAGGCGAGAGTGCGATCACCTCGTTCAACCGCAACTGGACCAACCGCATGGGTGTCGGCGGCCTCGGCTATCTCGCGAGCCCCGCGGTCGTGGCGTCGTCGGCGCTGCTCGGCTACATGGGGCCGCCGAGCGAGCTCGGCATTGAGTGGCAGGCGGAGCGCTTCGTCTAGACCTCCCGCCTGGCGGCCGAACTGTCGAGCGTCCGACCGTTCGGCATGGCGCGTGCGGTCTCGGATGGCGTGCAGGAGAAACCGTCTCCGGTCGACGCGGACGCGACGGAACAGCTCGAACGGCCGCCCGCTGACACAAGAGTCGCCACGCCGCCTCCGCCCGCTGGACGTCCGCAGGCCGACCGATGGTCGACTGTCTTCACCGTCTTCGCCGCGGTCGCGCTGGTCGCGCTGCTTCTCCTCGGCGCCGCGGTGATCTCATCTCAGCAGCTGGCGGCACCGTCGGCGAGCCCATCGCCGTCCGCCTCCCCCTCGCCGAGCGCGTCGCCCTCTCCGTCGCCTACGCGTGTCCCGCGGACGGCCACACCGACCGAAGCAACGCCGAGTCTGACGCCGGTGCCGACCCAAACGCCGCTCACGCCGGTCCCGACGGTCGTGCCCACCATACCCCGCATCACCACTCCCCCGGTCCCGACCCAGACCTAACTAACGGCGGCTGTCGTTCGGGGGATCGGGCGAGACTTCGGCGCCGCCCTTCTTGCTGATGAGGTGTACGCGATCGGTGTGCTCCTCGAGCTCGGCCGGAGTCTTGAAGCTCTGGCCGCACTCGCGGCACTTGAGATCTAACACGCTGGTCGATCGCTGCAGAGCGGATGCCGCACGGGTCACTTCCCTCGCAATTCCGCGACGAGGGGCGCGAACGCTCTCATGGCCCCGCCCGGAAGCGCGATGTAGCTGATCCCCAGACGCTCCCGCCGGGCGAGGAGATCCTCGACCAGCGACGCGCGTGACCCGTACATGAAGAACGGCGTGTCGACGACCGCCGTGGCCGCCGATTTGAGGCGCGCGGCGAGCGCGGCAACGATCGACCGGGCCGCATCGGTCACTTCGGCCTCGAAGACGATGACGTTGAGCTCGAGCTCCGAGAAGCGCGGCGCGCGGCGGAGCGTCGCGATCCGCTTCGCCACCGATCCGACGGTGGCCGAACCAAGGTTCACGCCGCCGCTGGGGTTCAGGGTCGGCGCAACAGCGACGATCTGAGCCTCGCGCGCCGCGATCCGCAGCATGCGCGGGCCGCCCCCGCCGATCATCACCGGCGGGTGCGGGCGCTGCGTCGGGCGTGGCAGGACCGTCGCGTCGCGCACGCGGTAGTAGGTGCCCTCGTGCGTCACTCTCTCTTCGGTCCAGAGACGCTTGATCAGCGCGAGCGCTTCCTCGAACCGATCGACGCGGACCTTCGGCGCGTCGTACGGAATCCCGAGCTGCCGGTAGTCCTGCGTGCTCCAGCCAGCCCCGAGCCCGAACTCGAGGCGTCCACCGGAGAGGAGGTCGAGCGTCGTCGCCTCCTTCGCGAGCATCACCGGGTTGCGGTAGTCGTTGTCGAACACGAAGCTCCCGATGCGGAGCGTCGTCGTCGCG
>JBOGTG010000079.1:0-8219 GCA_050692175.1 Candidatus Limnocylindria bacterium
CCGCCCTGGCCGAGCACCCCCTCGTGCGCGAGCACCAGACTGCGGGACCATCCGAAGGTGGGGACGGCGCCACGATCGTGCGGTTGTAGCGGACCGCTAGAACACGCGCCGCATCTCGACGCCGATCTCGGCGAGCTCCCGAAGAAGCGCCGCGCGATCGCGGTCGATCAGCCCCAGGTCCACGAGGGCGACCGCGAGGTTCGGGTGTGCATCGATCTCGCGCGGATCCGCCCAGCGGAGCTCGCTCCCGGGCTCGGGTCGCGGCGCTCCGTCGAGCGCACCGCCGCGGAACAGCAGGACGAGGAAGTGAAAGCGGCCGGCGTGAAGTGGCGCGCTCAGGACCTCGTAGAGGGCGACGGGTCTGACATCGGAGACGCGATAACCCGTCTCCTCGTAGAGCTCTCGCCGCGCGGCGTCCTCGAGCCTCTCGTTTCGTTCCACGTTCCCGCCGGGCAGGAGCCATGCGCCCGAGAACGGACCGGCGGTCTGCTTGACGATGAGGACCCGTCCGGCGTCATCCACGCAGGCGACGACCGCGCTGACGTGGGGCCCCTGCCCCATCAGGGGCCCCTCCCCCTGGGGCCCCTGCCCCATCAGGGGCCCCTCCCCCTGGGGCTGGGAGGCGGCAGCTCCCTTCGCGGGCTCTTCCGGCGCCTTCGCGGTCCAATCGGGCGTAGCCCGCTCCTGCGCCGGCTGCGCTCGCTCTTCGGTCACCGGTTCGGACGCCTGCCAAGCCGGCGCCGATCCGCCGCTCGACCAGTCCTGCCCCTGCGGCACCGACGACTCAGCCTTGGGCTCGTGCGCCTGTTGCGGCGGGGACCACTCCTGCGCGGGCGGGGGCGGGGACCACTCCTCTGCGGGCGTGATCGGCTCGGGTGGCACGCTCGGCTCCGGCGCCGAGGACGTGGCGGGCGCCTCATGGGGCTTGGTCTCGGACGGCGGCATAGCTTCGATCACGCCGTCCTTCACCAACCCGACAAGAAGGCTCAACGTCTGCATCTTCCCGAGCCTGAGCTGCTCCGCTACCGCCGCCACGTCCCGCTCGCCGTTGACGGCAAGCAGCGCACGCCAGCGATCCGGCGTGAACGTGACGGCACCCTGATCGGCGGCCTTCTCAGAAAGGCGGAAGCGCATGCGGTCGTCGGGTATCGCCGCTCGGATGTTCGAGATGCGATCGCGCGCCTCCGCAGCGCGCTTCAGGAGCGAGACAAGATCTCCGCCCTCGAGGTTCGCCTCCGGCGCCGTCTCCCAGGGCGTGAACTCGAAGTCGGCCTGGGAGATCGAGAAGATGGCGCCGAGGGCGTTCTCGCCCCCCTCACCCTCCATGACCGCGGCGACCAGCCGGCCGCTGGCGAAGCCGAGCGCACCGACCTGAGCGCCACTTCGTACCTGTAGCTCCCCTGTCTTCGATGTTCCCGCGAGGAGCCCTATGACCGATTCGAGCGGAAAGTCGCTCGTGGAGCCGCGAAGCGTCACCGCAACGCTGCCTCGGTCTGCTTGTCGAAGACGTGGAGCTTCTTCAGATTCAGCCCCACGCGCAAGGTTTGACCGGGCTTCGTCTGGGTGTGCGTCCCGACCCGCGCGATGAAGCTGGTGGTGTCGGCCGTGAGGAGAAGCTGGAGCTCGTTGCCCAGGAACTCGACGACCTCGACCTTCGCATCGATTGGGAGCTGTCCATCCTGCCGTTCCGTTGCCATGTCGTTGATGTCCTCGGGTCGGATGCCAAGGATCACGTCGCGACCGACCGCCTCCGCTGCCTTGCCGCTCAGTGGGGCCTTGAAGAACCCCGCGTCGGCGACGACCTGCCCGTCCGATCCCGTGACCTTCGCGGGAAAGAAGTTCATCGAGGGCGAGCCGATGAAGCCGGCGACGAAGAGGTTCGCCGGGCGCTCGTGCAGCGTCTCTGGCGTGTCGAGTTGCTGCAGCTTGCCTTCGTTCATGACGGCGATGCGATCGCCCATCGTCATCGCTTCGACCTGGTCGTGGGTGACGTAGATCGTGGTGCGGCGGATTCTCTGGTGGAGCTGCTGCAACATCGCGCGCGTCTGGATGCGCAGCTTCGCGTCAAGGTTCGAGAGCGGCTCATCCATGAGGAAGACGGCGGGCTCCCGCGCGATCGCGCGGCCCACCGCGACGCGCTGCCGCTGCCCACCGGAGAGCTCCTTGGGCTTGCGCTTGAGGAGCTGACCGATGCCCAGCATCTTCCCGACATCGTTGACGCGGCGATCGATCTCCTGCTTGGGCATGCCCCGAAGCTTCAGGCCGAACGCGATGTTGTCGTAGACGCTCATGTGGGGATAGAGCGCGTAGTTTTGGAAGACCATCGCGATGTCGCGATCCTTCGGCGGGACGTCGTTCACCACGCGCTCGCCGATCCGAATGTCGCCGGTCGTTTGCTCCTCGAGGCCGGCGAGCATGCGGAGCGCGGTCGTCTTGCCGCAACCGGACGGCCCAACCAGGACGAGGAACTCGGAATCGCGCACCGCCAGGTTGAGGTCGTTGACCGCGAAGAAGTCGCCGAAGCGCTTGGTGACGTGGTCGTACGTGACGGTTGCCATCTCGCCGCAAGTATGTCCCAGCGCCGCCCGGCGGGCACGCGGGCCTGTCTGGCTGAGCGTCGACTTCCTACGGGAGCAGCCGCGTAGGCGGAAACGCAGCCGGCCGCGGAAAGGGAGCGGAGAGCGTCACCCTGACCGCGTCGGGTGCCGAGAGCGCCTGGGGCGTGCGGAGGCGAGCCAGCACACGGATCCGATAGGCAACCGCGCCGGCGGGCGGATCCAGCGCGAGCTCGAGCGTCGCGGTCTCGCCCGCGCGCACGAGCCGCGCATCGGTCAGCGCGAACTGCCGAGGCCTACCGGTCGCGCGGTCGTACCAGGCGACCCGGACGAACGCCTCGCGGACGGTGGGGTCGCTAACCACGACCGTCGCGCCATATCCAATGCGTTGGTCGGACACGGGGATGAGCGCGCTCTCGATGCCCCACGCGCGACCACCCGGCACACCGACGACAAAGTCGGAGCCGTCCTGGCCGAACGATCCACGAGGCGTTGTTCGGTGATAGAGAGGCCCGTCGTCGGCGCTCGCCGCGAACGCGAGGCATACCGCCATCCCGACCGCGCAGAAGACGCTCGCGACAATTCTTGACACGCCGCGAAACGGTAGTCGGCGAACGCCGTCGTGTCTGTCCTCAATTCGTGCGAAGACGTCGCACATTCGTGCGGATGCCGTCGCATATTTGTGCGCACGGCTCGTCAGGCCAGCTGCACGATCCAGGTACCGATCTCGTAGGGCTGGAGCTGCGCTCGGGCAAGGTCGCCTTCGACGGCGAGCGGAGCCGCGGTCCGAATGACGTCGAGTCCGGTGTTACCCAGTCCGAGGTCCCCTTCGCGCAGGTCGACCGGACGCGACGCGCGGATCGTCCGGTCGAAGAGAAGCTCGCCGATCGCCTCCTCGCGGCGCGGGTTCAAAAGGCGCACGACGAGGGATCCATCGGGCCCGGCGCGCAGCGCGCTCAAAACAAGCGGCGTGGCAGGATCGACGAAGTAGACGAAGGTTCGGGAGCGACCATCTCCCGAGACCACGAGCGGAGGCGACAGCCACTCGCGCACCTGGCGCGCGGCATGCGCCAGATCCGTCTTCTCGTCCAGCGGGACCACCGTGTAGCGGTACGCGCGCGCACCGATGCACTGGGCCGAAGGCGTCGCGAGCTCCGGCCCGGCGTGTCCCCGGCGCTCCGGCAGGTCTCCCCGCGAAAGAAAACCGACCGCGCGGAGGAGCGTGATAGCGATCGTGCCGCCGTCGTGCAGCACTGAGTATTCGCGCAGGCCATCGACGCCGATCGCCAATCCTCTTGCCGCGCCTTTGACGGCGACGAGGTCGTGCAGGCACGCCTCCGATGTCGGCGGCTCGATCCAACGCTTGCGCACCTCGAAGCGGTTGGACCGCTCGAGCAGCGCGAACGCCGCCCCGCACTGGTGTGTGAGCGCCCGGGTGCCCGTCTCGCAGAGGACGCGCAGGCGATGGTCGCTCGCGCGGTTGTCGACCCGAAGCTGCACGTCGACTCGCCTCTCGCCGGCGTCGAGCGAGATCTCCATGCGGACGGGGCAGTCCACGAGTTCGGGCAACCGCGCGAGGCGGTCGTCGCGGAGGCGAACAGGAAGGCGCAGCACGAGCTCGACCGTCGCCGTCGCGCGGTCGCCCGTGGCGGAGGTCGCGCGCGTCCCCGAGACGCCTTCCGAACCAACGGTCGGTCCGGCATAGGAGTACGTGTACTCGTCGCCGCGGTCACCCTCGGAGATGAGCCTGTTCTGGCGGCCGCCGCGTTCCCCGGTGGCCTTGTCGACGACGACGAAGCTCCCGTCGGTCTCGACCTCGACACGCAGGAAGCTGTTCTCGATCGCGGCGTCGCCGTCCGCCCGGACGGCGGAGGTGTCCGCGGGCGCCACCGGCGAAACGCCCAGGCCGCTCGCATGCACCCGTGTCGGACGTCCGTCGATCGTCACCACCGCCTCGCGGGACCAGGGGAGCGGATTCCAGAGCATCGGCGCGGTGCCCCGACCGGCGAGCCGTTCGAGGAGCCGGCCCGCCAGTGCTTCCCCGTGCTCGCGCACGTACGCGAAACGGGGCGCCATGTCCACGTCGTGCACGGCGTCGATGGAGCAGCCGCAGATGGAATCGTGCGGGTGGTTCTGGAGGAGCATCCGCCAGAGATCGCGCAGTTCCTCGCGCGCGGTGCCGCCGGTGAGCGCGTCCAACGGCTCGCAACGTTCGAGGAGCAGGCGCTCGCAGGCAACGTTCTCCTGCTTGATCCACACGCGCGTCGAGTTCACGCCGCGAAGGATCGGGCGATAGCGGCCGCTCGCGATCTCGCCGCTCACGTCGTGCTGAAGCGGCGGCATCGCCGCCGCGAACTCCTCAAGGCTCGCGATCCGCGCGTCGACGTTCGGAAAAACGTGCCGCATCTCGCGTACGGCCTCGGGCAATCGCGCGTACGCCTCGACGTGATCGTCGCCGACCATCAGGAGGAGCGCGTCGCCGTTCGCGTATGGCGTCAGCCGATCGAGGATCCGCGCGGTCTTCGCTCTCACCCGGCGACGCAGCGCGGCAGAATCCTCGTCCGCGCGACCGACGAGCGGCAACGCGTTCGAGTAATGGTCGACGAGATGCGCTGCGCGCACCCGATCCCCGGAGGGCGCCACCCACCAGAACTCGCTTCCCACCGACTCGCCCTCGTCGCCCATCCCGCGGGCGAAGACGTAGGTCTCGTAACCAAACGCGCGGAGAATCTGCGGGAGCTGCGCGGGATGGCCGAAGGGATCGGCGACGTACGCGACGCGCGCCGCGCGGCCCAGCTCTCCGGCGCTTCGCAATCCCTCCTGAAGATTGCGAACGATCGATTCGCCGGAGACCAGGAGCAGGTCCGCGAGAACGTGCCACGGTCCGATGAAGAGGCGCTCCTTCTTCACGAGTGCTTCCACCCGTGGGCGGTCGGCGGGGCGTTTCTCGAGGTAGTCCTGGATCGCGATGGTCTGTCCGTCAAAGGTGAAGGAACGAAAGTCCGGATCCCGTTCGAGGAGGTCGAGAAGTCGCGAGACCATCGGGACGAGCCGCGCGCGATAGGCCTCGAACCGCTCGTACCACTCGCGGTCCCAGTGCGTGTGCGGGATCACGAAGGCCCGCCAGCGAAGCCGGCGGAGAAGGAGGCCAATGGCCCGCGGCGCGAGGAGACCGGAGACGATGCCGACGGTCATCCCGCCGAGCACGTCGAAGGGGTAGTGGACGCCGACGACGACGCGCGCGAGCGCCGCCGCAGTTCCGAGCAGGAGGACCGGTGCGCGGTACTTCGGCGAGACGTGGGCGAACGCCACGGCGGCCCCCATCGCGAGAGCGGCGTCACCGGATGGGAACGAGAACGAGGAGGGATGCGCGATGATCGTCTCCGGCGCGGGAAGCGCTCCGGGTACGTTCGCGAGCGCTTCGAAGGGGCGGGGGCGCCGCACGACGAGCTTGAGGAGCTCGGTCGCTGCCCAGGCATCGAACATCCCGAAGACGACCGTGGCCGTCGCCGCGATCCCGCGGCGACTCAGGCCACGCGAGCGGAGCAGAAGGAAGGCGAGGATCCACCAGAAGAAGCCGTTCCAGTTCAGATAGGTGAGGGCCACGGCGACGACCGAGGTGACGAGGTTCCGCTGTTCGGCTATGGCGAGATAGAGCTGAGTGTCGAAGTTCCCGAGCGCGGCGAGGAAGTCGTTCACCGCGAGCGGACGTGGCGCCAGATGAAGACCGCGATGCCGAGGAGGATGATGCCGGCCACGAGGTAGTCGAGTCCGCGGAGATTGTGTTTCAGCTCGAGCCAGTTATCGCCGAGCAGCATCCCGGCCCACACGAGGAGCATCACCCAGGGCACCGCGCCGATGATCGAGAAGATCGTGAAGCGCCAGAGCGGCATGTGCGCGATGCCGGCGGGCACCGAGATGAACGTGCGGACGATCGGGAGCATCCGCGAGAAGAGGACGGTCAGGTCGCCCCAGCGCGCGAACCAGCGGTCCGCGATCTCGAGGTCATGGGCGCTGATGAACACGTAGCGCCCGTAGCGCTCGAGAAGAGGACGACCGCCAAGCGCCCCGACCGCGTAGCTGACGAGAGAGCCAACGGTGTTCCCGATCACACCCGCGATGACCGCACCCCAGTAGGTCCACGGCGAGCCGGTGAGAGGCTCCACGATCCCTCGGGACACGCTCCACCCCGCGAACGGGAGGATCAGCTCTGACGGGAGAGGGATCGCCGCGCTCTCGATGGCCATGGCGATCGTTACGCCGACGTAGCCGAAACGGCCATACAACGAGTCGATGAAGGGAAGGACGAATTGGTCGACGGCCTCGATCAAGTCTCCGTATCGTAGTCAACGCACAGGTGGCTGAGTCTTCCGCGCTCCCGGCCGACATGCGAAACGCCCTGCGCGCGCAGGAGCGGGCCGACCTCGTCGTCGGCATCCCGAGCTTCCGCAACGCGGCGACGATCGGACATGTGACCAAAGCGGCGGCCGAGGGACTCCGCCGCCATTTCCCCGACATGCGCGCCGTGATCGTCAACGCCGACGGCGGTTCCGAGGACGGCACGCCCGAGCGCGTGCGCGCCTCGGCCGACGGCGTGCCGACCGTCGCTGGACGCTACCAGGGCAAGTCGGGCAAAGGGTCTGCGTTTCGCGCGATCTTCGAGGCCGTCTCGCTTCTCGGCGCCCGCGCCTGCGCGGTCGTCGACAGCGACCTCCGCAGCATCACGCCGGAGTGGATCGAGCGCCTCGCCGGACCGATCGTCCGCGACCAGGCGGACTACGTGACTCCGCTCTACGCGAGGCACAAGCACGATGGGACGATCACCAACACGATCGCCTATCCGCTCACCCGCGCGCTGTACGGCGCACGCGTGCGGCAGCCGATCGGAGGCGAGTTCGGTTTCGGCGCCGACCTGGCGAAGATCTACCTGGCCGAGCCCGTGTGGGACAGCGATGTCACGAAGTTCGGCATCGACATCTTCATGACGACCACCGCGCTGGCTCGCGGCGTCCGCGTGGCGCAGGCGTTCCTCGGCGCCAAGATCCACGACCCGAAGGATCCGGGCGCGGACCTCGGACCGATGTTCACCCAGGTCGTGGGGACGCTCCTGACGCTCGCGCGCAAGAACGCCGACATCTGGCGTCCGGTGACGGGATCGCGCGACGTCCCCGTGATCGGTGAGATCTCACCGGTCGAGCCTGAGGCGGTGAATGCGAGCGTCCGGGTCCTCGTCGAGAAGTTCAAGGCCGGCGCAGCGGATCAGGACGAGGCGTGGAGCGAGATCCTTTCGGCCGACACGCGCGACGTCGCGCGAAAGGCCGCCGAGACCGGCAACGCGAGCGCGATCGGCGGGCGGTTCTGGGCGAAAGCCGTCTACGAGATCGTCGCGGCGGTAAAGAAGCGCGACGACACCGAGACCCTCGCCCGCGCGCTCCTCCCCCTCTACTTCGGGCGGGTCGCGGCACTGATCGGCGAGGTACAGGGCCTCGATCAGGCGGGCGCCGAACGCGTCGTCGAGCAGCAGGCGCTCGCGTTCGAGCAGACGAAGCCATATCTCCTGGAGCGCTGGAGCGATCGGGGGGGCTCCGCCCCCCCGGCCCCCCAAGAGTGACGGCCTCCTGGAGCGATCGGGGGGGCTCCGCCCCCCCGGCCCCCCAAGAGTGA
>JBOGTG010000080.1:0-19663 GCA_050692175.1 Candidatus Limnocylindria bacterium
GTTTGGAGTGGCTCCGCCAGCCACGATCGGGGCGGGGATCGCCGCGGACCTGTTCGGCATACGCCAGACGCTCTTCGCCTCCGCGGTGATCGCGGCCTTGGCTTTCCTCTATCTCCTTTTCTCGCCCGTGCGCCGGTACAAGCACCCAGCGCCCCAAGCCGCCTGATCGAGCCGACCGGACCCAGTGCGCGCGAGAGCGCAGACTTGCGAGATGGCCCAGACGCTTTGCGCGCACTTACTCAAAGCGCGTGACCATCGGCCTATGACGCCTCGCGGCTGCGAGGAGTGCCTCAAAAGCGGCGACGAATGGGTGCACCTTCGCCTCTGTCTCGAATGCGGCCACGTCGGCTGCTGCGATGACTCGCCGAACAAGCACGCGACAAAGCACTACCGCTCTACTGCCCACCCGGTGATCCGATCGTTCGAACCCGGCGAGCGTTGGCGGTACTGCTACCCGGACGACCTCTTCGTCGAGTAGGGCTCAGCGCGAGCGCGTCACGCCTATCCGCGGGCAGAGATCGCGGAGCACGCACTCGGAGCACCGCGGGCGCTGAGCGACGCAGATCTCGCGCCCGTGCCGGATCAGGTTCATGTGCAGCGCGTACATCTCGTCATCGGGGACGCTCTCCTGGAACGCGGCCTGCGCCGCGACGGCGTTCGACCGCGGCGGCACGAGCCCAAGCCTGATCGCGACGCGGTGCACGTGGGTGTCGACCGGGAAGTACGGACGGTCCAACGAGAAGAGGAGCACGCATGCCGCGGTCTTCGGCCCCACTCCGGGAAGGGCCACGAGCGTGACCCAAAGATCCTGATCGGGCATGGCCGTGAACGCGCGCTCGTCGAGCGGAACGCCACCGTCGCGAATCCCCCGCAGCATCGCGCGGATGCGCACTGCCTTCGTCGGACCGAGACCGCCACGATGGATCGCTCGCGCGAGAGCCGGAAGCGGCGCGTCCGCAACATCGTCCCAGGTGCCGAAGCGCCGGCGAAGATCCGCATATGCGCGATCGCGGTTCGTATCGCTCGTGTGCTGCGACAGCACCGTAAGGACGAGCTCCTCCAACGGGGGCAGATGCCGGGGGGCCGGCGGCGTCCCGTACGCGCGCGCGAGACGGCGCGCTATCGCGCGCAACCGGCGTCGATCCACGGGAGTCGAGCCTAGCGCGACGACCTGTCGTTCTTCTAGGCTGGCGGCGTGATCGAATTCCGGGACGTCCACAAGCACTTCGGCCAGCTCCACGTTTTGCGAGGGATCACGCTGTCGGTACAGGAGCGCGAGGTCATCGTGGTCATCGGGCCGTCGGGATCCGGGAAGAGCACGATGCTGCGTACGATCAACCGGCTCGAGGGCATCGAGAGCGGGACCCTGACCGTTGGGAGCATCGCCGTGCACGACCCGAAGGTCGACGTCAACCGGCTGCGGAAGAACGTAGGCATGGTCTTCCAGTCGTTCAATCTGTTCCCCCACCTCACCGCGGCCGAAAACGTGATGCTCGCCCCGACGAAAGTGCGCGGCCTCAACAGGAAGGCGGCGCGCGAACGGGCTCTCGCCCTCCTCGACAAGGTGGGGATCCCGGAGAAGGCGGACGTGCACCCAGCGCGTCTCTCGGGGGGCCAGCAACAGCGCGTCGCGATCGCACGCGCGCTCGCGATGGAGCCGCGTGTCATGCTCTTCGATGAGCCGACCAGCGCGCTCGACGCCGAGATGATCCGGGAGGTGCTCGACGTCATGCGCCAGCTCGCCGAAGAGGGAATGACCATGATGGTCGTGAGCCACGAGGTCGGGTTCGCGCGGGAGGCCTCCGACCGTGTGGTGTTCATGGATGAAGGGCGCATCATTGAGGACTCGCCCACGGCACAGTTCTTCGAGGCACCACGGGAGGAGCGGGCCAAGCAGTTCCTGGCGAAGGTCATACGGCACTAGTCAGAAGGAGGAGCAGGTGAGAGGCATCACACGAGCGGTCGCGCTCGGCATCGCCATGGCTTTCGTCGTCGGTTGCGGCGGCGCAGGCGGAGGCGGTACGGCAGCGACGTCAACCCCGGCCGCGACCCCAAAGTTCGAGCTGGCGCATTACGCGTACAGCGTCCAGACGAAAGGGAAGCTCCGGGTCGGCACACGAGAGGACAACCTCGGCTTCGGGCTGAAGAACCCGACAACAAACAAATACGAAGGGTTCGACGTCGACATCGCCCGCGAGCTCGCGAAGGGGATCTTCGGCAATGTCGCGGACATCGACGCGAAGATCGAGTACGTGCCCGTCGTTTCGGCGTCCCGCATCCCGACGCTCCAGGAGGGCAAGGTGGACTTCGTGATCGCCACGATGACCATCACCGCCGCTCGTAGGGAGCAGATCGACTTCTCGGACGTGTACTTCCGGACCGGCCAGCGCATCCTGGTGAAGAAGGACAACACCACGATCAAAGAGGTCACCGACCTCAATGGCAAGCGGGTCTGCAGCGCTAAGGGCTCGACGAGTGAGACGAACATCCGCAAGGAGGCGCCGCAGGCGGCGCTCGAGCTGACCGACACGTACCCGCCGTGCCTGATCCTGCTGCAGCAGGGGCGCGTGGACGCGGTCTCGACCGACGAGACCATCCTCTTCAGCCTCGTCAAGCAGGATCCGAACACGAAGGTCGTGGGGAAGTATTTCTCTGACGAACCGTACGGCATCGGCATCAAGAAGGACGCCGGCGACCGAGTCGGGTTCGTGGCGTTCATCAACTCGCAGCTCGCGGCGATGTACACCGACGGCCGCTGGGCAAAGATCTACAAGGCGCACATCACACCGCTGTCGGGCGACGAAAAGACAAAGCCCTGAGCAGCGGTCCCGCTCGCGACATCGCGGGGGCCGGCGTCTAGCCGGCCCCCGTTTCGTCGAGCGATCGCTTGGACATCGTCCTCGAGTTCCCGGAGCAATACCTCTACCCGTTCGGCCTGTGGACGACCCTGCAGCTGGCTGTGCTGAGCCTCGTCGGCAGCTTCGTGCTCGGGACGGTGCTCGCGTTGTTGCGCGTGTCACCGATCCCGCCGCTGCGCTGGGCAGGAACGGCATACGTCGAGTTCTTCCGGAACACGCCGCTTCTCGTCCAGCTCTTCTTTCTCTACTTCGCGACGCCGTACGTCGGCATTTACCTCGGCAGCAACGAGTCGTTCGGCTTCAACGCGGCCGTTCTCGGGCTGACGCTCTACCACGCGGCCTATGTCGGCGAGATCGTGCGCGGTGGGCTGCTGGGAGTGGACAAGGGCCAGATCGAGGCGGCTCGCTCGCTCGGGCTTACGTACCTCGGGATGCTGCGCTATGTGCAGCTGCCACAGACGTTCCGTTCGGTCGTTCCACCGCTCGGGAACATCGGAATCGCCCTCGTGAAGAACACGTCACTTGCGGCGACGATCGGCGTGGCCGAGCTCCTCTACGCCGCCGAGATCGTCGAGTCGCGCACCTTCCGCGCCGAGGAGTCGTACGGCGCTGTCGCGCTCCTCTACCTGACGCTGACCGTGCCGCTGGGGTTTGCCGTCAACTGGCTCGAGCGCCGCCTCGCGGTGGCCCGCTGATGCGACCGGACACCTGGGGCATGTTCGCCGATCCCGCGATCCTCCGATTCTTCGGTCAAGGCCTTCTCGAGACGCTCTCGCTCTCGATCGTGTCGGTCGCGCTGTCGTTCGTGGCCGCGCTCATCTTCGCCCTCGGCCGCCTCTCGCCTCGCTGGTGGCTGCGGTTGCCCGCGATCTTCTACATCGAGACGATCCGCGCCCTCCCGGTCCTGCTGCTGATCTTCTATTTCGGGATCAAGGGTGCGTCGCTCTTCCGGCCGATCTTCGGTCCCGAGTTCGAGCTCTCACGCTACTGGGCGGGGGTGATCGGGCTCAGCCTCTACACGAGCGCGGTGCTCGCGGAGATCATTCGCGCCGGGATCGTCAGCCTCCCACGCGGGCAAAGCGAGGCCTCACGGGCGCTCGGCCTCTCGCATGTCCAGAGCATGCGACACGTCATCCTCCCGCAGGCGTTGCGGTTGATGGTCCCGGCGATGATGGCGCAGCTCACCACGGTCATCAAAGACACCTCGCTCGTCGGTACGATCGGCGTGTTCGAGCTGCTCCGACAGGGGCGGGTCATCTTTACCCAGTTCTTCAACCCGATCGAGGTCTTCGCATTCGTCTCGGTCATCTACTTCGTGATCTGCTTCGTCCTCTCGCAGCTCTCCCGGCGCCTCGAGCTCGGCCGGGTGACACCGGAGGCCGCGGCCCGACTCGCGAAAGTCGAGCTGCGCGATCAGGCGGCCTAACAGGACGGTATCCAGCCGGCGGGAATGACCGGTGCGCGCGGATCGTTGGGATAAAGTGACCGGATGGCCGAGGACGCGTTCGAAAGCGAGGCGCTCTCCTACATCGACGCGCTGTACCGGACGGCGCTCCGGATGACGCGATCGGAGGCGGACGCGGAGGATCTCGTGCAGGAAACCTATATCCGCGCGCTCCGCTTTCGCGAGCAGTTCACCCCGGGCACCAACCTCAAGGCCTGGCTCTTCCGCATCCTCACGAACACGTTCATCAACGCGTACCGCAAGCGCTCCCGACAGCCTCAGACATCCGAACTGGACGACGTGGACGAGTTCTCGCTCTACCGGCGGATGTCGCAGGACACCCCGGGGTCGAATACCTCCGACCCCGAGCAGGAATTTCTCGATGGGATCGTCTCGAGCGAGGTGAAGGAAGCGCTCGCGGCCCTTCCGGAGAAGTTCCGGACGACGGTGCTGCTCGACGTCGAGGGCTTCTCCTATAAGGAGATCGCCGAGATGGTCGGCGTTCCGATCGGCACGGTCATGTCGCGGCTTCATCGGGGACGCAAGTTTCTGCAGCAGCGGCTCTACGAGGTCGCCCGCGAGCGCGGGATCGCCGCGCTCCGGACCAGCGGGCCACGACCGGACTAGGAGGGCGGGATGTACTGCGACGACTGTCTCGAGAAGCTCTACGCGTTCCTCGACCAGGAGCT
This sequence comes from Candidatus Limnocylindria bacterium, assembly GCA_050692175.1. GTDB lineage: Bacteria > Chloroflexota > Limnocylindria > P2-11E > P2-11E > 3-1-20CM-2-70-9. The sequence goes on from JBOGTG010000080.1 coordinate 4,992, forward strand.
CGAGTCAAACGAACGTAAACAGGTCGCGAGCCACCTTGAAGGATGCACCGATTGCGGCGACAACGTCGCGTTCGAGGAGCGCTTCCTGAAGGTGATCCGCGACTGCGGGACCTCCGACATCGCCCCCGCGGAGCTCCGACGACGCGTCGCGGAGCGCTTACGGAGCGACGTTCCCCCTACGACCGCTTGATCTCTCTCCGGTCTCGTCTGTTGACATCTGCGACGTGAGTGTGTCTATATAACCGTCAATGAGTGGCCAGGAGGAGGTGATCCACTGATGCCAGCAAAGAAGAAGGCGAAGAAGTCCTCGAAGAAGAAGCACTAAGGTTGTCCTGAGCGACGACTCGAGTCGTCGCTTTTTTGATTTTCGAGTCTGGCACCTTTCGCGAACCCGCCGATCCGCGTAGGCCTCGCGGATCGGTTTCTTTTTGTCCGAGTACGCTCGATGGCATAGCACAGCAGCGCGCTGTTCCGGCCATCAACCAGATCGCGGTGGTCGCGGGTGTCCTCGTGGCCGCGACCGTCGCGTCCCTGCTCCGTCTTGCGCCCGTGCCCGCCGCATCGATCTTTGGTATCGCCGCACCGCTTTGTGGTATCGCGCTGGGCGCGTATTTGGCCGGAAAAGTGGCCAAATACGCGGGTCTCTACCACGGGGCGCTCGTCGGGGTGGGCTACGTGCTCGTCGAGGCCATCGGTCTCGCACCGGCGCCCCTGGAGCCCTCGGGCGACGGCGTCGAGGAGAGCCTTTGGATCATCGCGGGCGACGCGATGCTGCTGGCGTTGGCAGCGGCTGCTGGTTGGATCGCAGCGCCGCGGGCAACGTCTTCGTCTTCCGCGGGTACGGGCAGAGGTCGTTGATCGGACAGATCGGGCAGAGCGGAGTCGGCCGGCAGATGCGGCGACCATGGAGGACGAAGCACCATGTCACCTTGATCCAGTCCTTCTCCGGGTAGATCGCCCGCAGGCTCGCCTCGATGTCCGGACCCGCGCGGTCAACTCGGAGGCGCTCGGCGACGCGAGCCACGTGGCGGTCGACGGCGACCGCGGGGACCCCAAAGGCCGCTCCGAGGACGATCGATGCCGTCTTGCGACCGACTCCGTGGAGCCGCGTGAGCCCGTCCATGTCGGACGGCACCTCTCCACCGAACTCCTCGAGGAGCCCGCGGGCCATCGCGCGAAGCGATTTCGCCTTCTGGTTGTAGAAGCCGGTCGCCTTGATGTCCCGCTCGAGAGCGCCCGTCGGTGCCGCCGCGTAGTCCGCCGGGCTGCGGTACTTGGTGAAGAGGGCTCGGGTGACCTGATTGATCCGCTCGTCCTGCGCCTGCGCCGCGAGGATCGTGGCGACGAGGAGCTCGAGCGGAGAAGAGAAGAGGAGCGTCGGTCCCCAGTCCGGGTAGGACTTCGCCAGGCGCGTAAGGATCTTCCGCGCCCGCGATCGGAGGGCGGGATCGGGCCGCACAAGCGCGCGGGGCTTCGGTCGCTTGGGCCGCGCGGGCACCCCTGAACCATACTGCCGTCGAGGGGGCAAGCCCCCTCGAACCCCCGGAGGTACCTCATGTCAAAGACGCGCGCGCCGTACCGGCCCTTCCAATATCTCGAGGCGGGCGCCGATTACCGGGAGTTCGAGCTCGCGACGGAGCTCGACCGGGTGCCTTCGAAGGTGTACCCGCTCGATGCGGAGCAGACCATGCGCCTCGAACGGATCCTCGCGACCGCGCCGCTGGTCTCGTCGCACGACCACTGCATCGTGATACCCGACGACATCGGACTGATCCACGAGTACGCACGGGACCGCCGCACGTGGACCGGCTACGCAGGGCTTGCCGCGGCGGGGATCGATGTCGTGCTCGAGGCGTTCCTCGACGGTATGGGCGGGTGGCGTTGGGACGACGTCCTGTTCGACCTCGGGATGCGCTACTCCGACATCGCACACCAGGACTTTCTCTACCGCGCAGAGACCATCTCCGAACTCGATCGCGCGAAGCCCGCGGGAAAATGTGCGCTCGTCTCGACGCTCGAGTGCGCGACGATGATCGAAGACGACGTCGATCGAGTCGACGTTCTCTACGGCTTCGGCGTTCGCGTCATGGGGATCACGTACAGCGAGTCGAACGGGCTCGGATCGGGTCTACGTGAGGAGCGCGACGGCGGGCTCACTGATCTCGGACGCGCGACGGTCCGGCGCATGAACAGAATCGGCATGACCGTCGACGTCTCGCACTGCGGCGATCAGACGACGCTCGACACGATCGAGGCGAGCGACAGGCCGATCCTCATCACCCACGCCGGCGCGCGCGCGCTCTGGAACACGAAGCGGATGAAGCCCGACGAGGTCCTCAAAGCGTGCGCGGCGAAGGGGGGCGTCATCGGGATCGAGGCCGCGCCGCACACGACCCTCACGTCGAAGCATCCGCTCCACTCCCTCGAGTCGGTGATGGAGCACGTCACGTACTGCGTGGAGCTCATGGGCATCGATCACGTCGGCCTCGGGCCGGACACGCTCTACGGTGACCACGTCGGCTTACACAAGGCATTCGCGGCGGCCCTCTCGATCGCCCGGATCCAGCAAGGCGTGACGTACACGCAGGTGGCGTTCGTCGATGGCATGGAGAGCCCCGCCGAAGCACTGCCCAACGCCGCCCGCTGGCTCGTCGCGCATGGGTACAAGGACGAGGACGTCGCGAAGATCCTCGGTGGCAACGTGCTTCGGGTCCTGCGCGAGACGTGGGCTAGGTAGCGTTCAGATCGGCCCAGGTGATCAGAACGCTGAACGCACGGCACCAGACCACGACGCTCTTGTAGCCGGATACAGCCGCGCCAGCCGGCACGTCGTAGTTGAAGGAGCCGTTCGTCGCCTTTAGCGGCCCGAGGTAGAGACTCGTCGCCTCGGTCCACTTTCCCCCGGTCTCGCGGGACAGGTAAACGTGGATGTCCGGCGCGTTCGTGATCATCACGTCCTCGAAGCGGACGAAACGCTGGCCAGCGACGTCGAGGACGCGGACCGGCCCCTTCCCGTTATGGATCGCGTCGACGTAACCGAGCTCGCCCATCGCCAGGACTCGAGGCCCCGTCGCCGCGGTGGGGCCGGCTGTCGCGCCGCTCGGCTGGCCGGTGGCCGTGGCGCCCGCCGGCGGGACCCCCGTCGGGAGCGCCTCATCAGTAAAGGTGCGAACGAAGAGGGGCGAACCGAGGTACCAGCCAGTGACGGAAAGAGCGGCAAGGGCGAGGAGCGCGCCGCCAAGTCGCACCGGGTGACCGGCGAAGTAACGCCCGACGGCACTCACAGTCATATGCTGGCACAGGCCGCGATTGACGCCTGCTCGGCCGCCTCCTACGCTCGACCGTCAACCGCGGACGTTTCGCACCGCGCATCGGATGGGGGACGCGAAACGGCCGACATCAGCCTCGCGAAATAGGGAGGACTCATGCAGAGACGAAAGCTCTCGGCGCTCGCCGTCCTCGTCGGGACCGCGCTGGTCGTCGCCGCTTGCGGCGCCGCACCGGGTGGCGGTACCACCGCCGACAAGGGCGAGATCATCGTCGCGACGAACTTCCCGGTCTCGGGCGCGGACCGCGCGAGCGGCCGTCCCGCGGAAGCCGGGGCACAGTACGCGGTGTCCCTGACACCGAACCTCAAGGGTTTCAAGCTCAGCTACAAGTCGTACGACGACGCCGTAAACGGGGTGCACGACCCGCAGAAGGGCGCGCAGAACTTCAACGACATGGTGGCGAACACCAAGATCCTCGGCGTGGTCGGACCCTTCAACTCGAACGTCGCGCGGGCCACCATCCCGATCGCAAACCGCGCCGGCCTCGTGATGATCAGCCCGGCCAACACCAACGAGTGCTTGACGGTGGACGTGCCGGAGTCAAACTGCGACCCCAAGCCGCAGGCGCTGCGTCCGAACGCGACGAACACCTACTTCCGTATCGCCGCGCCTGACACCGTACAGGGGCCGGCGATGGCGGACTTCGCCTACGACACCTTGAAGATCACGAAGATCGCGATCTGGTCGGATAACGAGACCTTCGGTAAGGGCGTCGCGAACACCTTCGAGAGGCGCTTCAAGTCCAAGGGCGGCACTGTGGTCGTTCGCCAGGACTTCGACACCAAGACGACCAACGACTTCAAGCCGTTCCTCCAGCGCGCCAAGGACGGCGGGGCGCTGGGCATCTACGCCGGTGCGGTGAGCGCAACAAAGGGTTGCATCCCGCGCGCTCAGAGCAAGGGCATCCTCGACGTGCCGTACCTCGGACCCGACGGCATCGGGGACACGCAGTGCATCAAGGACGCGGGTGATCAGGCGACGAACATGTACTTCACCAACGCCGCGGCCGACGCGGCGCAGGACTCGGCGAACAAGGACGTCATCGACGCGTTCAAGAAGGCCTTCCCGAGCAAGGAGGATTACGGCGCGTATACATTCCCGGCTTACGACTCAGCGAAGATCCTGATCGACGCCATCGGGCGGGCGATCGATGCGGCCGGCGGCAACATGCCGACGCGCGCGCAGGTGGTGAAGGCGGTCGCGGACACGAAGAACCTTAAGCTGACGACCGGAACCTATACCTTCAACAGCGCCGGCGACCCCACGTCGGCGACCATGGCCTTCTACCAGCTGAAGGGCACACCAGCGGAGTGGGTCTTCAACAAGCAGTTCGCCGTGGGCCAGTGACACCCAACTAGCGGCGCGGACGGAGGGGGTGCACGAGTGCCCCCTCCTCTCTTTTTGCGTATAAGGGGGGGCCATGGGGGCGATCGGGGAGACGGTCCGGCGTCGTCGGGCCTACCTGCGCAGCGGGCTGACCGGGCGGATCCTCGACATCGGGCTCGTCGTGGTGGTCGTGGCGTTCCTCGCCCTGCTGGGCACCCGCGTGGCGGGGCAGGGCCTCTCCTACTTCGTGCAGATCCTCGTCTTCGCGCTCGCGAACGGCGGGATCTTCGCTCTCATCGCACTCGGCTACACGATGGTGTACGGGATCATCGAGCTGATCAATTTCGCGCACGGCGACGTTTTCACGTTCGGCGGCTTCGTCTCGCTCACCCTTCTCCCGGTCTTCGGTCTGGTGGAGGGTGGCGCATTCACGCCGATGGCCGCCCTGATCCTCGTCGGTGTCTTTCTTATCGCCATGCTCGCGTGCGGCCTGCTGAACGTCGCGATCGAACGGATCGCGTACCGGCCGCTGCGACACGCCCCACGGCTCGCCCCGCTGATCACCGCGGTGGGCGTCTCGTTCTTCCTCCAGGGCGCGATCTTTCTCTGGTATGGGCCCTCGAACGTCCATTATCCCGACGTGCTCCCTCACGTCAGCATCCAGTTCCTGGGGGCGAACATAGGCGCGAAGGAGATCCTCGTCATCGTCCTGTCGCTTGTCCTTGTGATCGCACTCGCGCTCTTCATAGACCGGTCGCGGCTCGGCAAGGCGATGCGGGCCACGGCGCAGGACCGCGACGCCGCCCAGCTCATGGGTATCGATATCAACCGAACGATCGCGGCGACCTTCTTCATCGGCGCACTCCTGGCGGGCGCCGGGGGAACCATGTTCGGCCTGTATTACAACACGGTGATATTTGACCTCGGCTTCTCGGCCGGTCTCGTCGCCTTCACGGCTGCCGTGTTCGGGGGCATCGGCAACATTTACGGCGCCGCCATTGGCGGCCTCATCCTCGGCATGGTCCGCACGTTCTGGGACGGCTACTTCGACTCCGCGTGGTCAGATGTGGTGATCTTCACCATCCTCATCCTCGTGCTGGTCTTCCGACCCACGGGTCTTCTTGGGATGAGGGTGCCGGAGAAGTAGATGAGCGCATCGACACCGCCGCGAATGCGGCGTTTTGCCTGGCTGCGGTCGATCTGGGAGACGGACCCGCGCCGCGACGCCAACCGGCTCGTCTACACGATCCTCGCGACTGCGGCGTTGCTCTTCCCGTTCTTGGCGCAGCTCACCGGCAACAGCGTCATGATCGGCGTGGCCGCCGACGCCGGCGTGTACGTGCTCCTAGCGATCGGCCTCAACGTCGTGGTTGGGTTCGCCGGCCTGCTCGACCTCGGCTACGCCGCGTTCTTCGCGATCGGCGCCTACACCTACGCGATGCTGGCGTCGGACCACGGTGTCGTCACGCCGCTCGACACCGCGATCCACATGCCGTTCTGGATCGTCATCTTCGTCTCGCTGTTCGTTGCGGCTGCGTTCGGCGTCATCCTCGGCGCGCCGACGCTCCGGCTGCGGGGCGACTACCTGGCAATCGTGACCCTCGGCTTCGGCGAGATCGTTCCCCGCGTGTTCAAGAACGCACACGAGTGGACGAGTGGCGTGAACGGGATCTCGGCCCTCGACGCTCCGGAGCTGCCGGTCTGGATCCAGGGACCATGGTCGGGCGATCCCTTCGCCTTCGTCCAGAACTTCGAGATCATTGACTCACGCGGCTACTACGTGATCATGGTGATCCTCGTCGCGGTCAGCGTGATCCTGGTGCGCAACCTTCATGCGTCGCGCCTTGGTCGCGCGTGGATGGCCGTCCGGGAAGATGAGGTCGCGGCTGCCGCCATGGGCGTAAACACGACCGCCATCAAGCTCCTCGCATTCGCGATCGGCGCGGCCTTCAGCGGCTTCGCCGGCTCGTTCTATGGCGCGAAGCTCTCGCTTGTGAGTCCGGAGAACTTCGGCTTCGTCGTGTCGATCACGATCCTCTGCATGGTCGTCCTTGGCGGCATGGGAAACATTCCGGGCGTCATCCTCGGCTCGCTCCTGATCTACTACGTCATCTTCCTGCTGCTGCCGCAGATGCCGGAGACCGTCGCGAACTTCGTCAGTGCGATCGGCCTCGGGCAGCTCACCCAGCGCACCGGCGATTACCCAGGTATCGCCGAGTTGGTCTCGCGGCTCAAGTTCCTGGTGTTCGGCTTGATCCTGGTGTTGGTCATGCTGCTTCGCCCACAGGGTCTCCTGCCCAGCCGCGAGCGCGAGCAGGAGCTTCAGAAGGGCACCAAAGAGGACTCGACCATCGTCGACGTCACCGCGGAGGCCGAGAGCACATGAGCGTGACGCCGATGGCCGCGCCCGCCCCGGCACCGACCGCCGAACCGATCCTGCGGATCGACCACGTGACGAAACGATTCGGTGGGCTCGTCGCGGTCGACGACGTGGCCTTCGAGGTGCGCCGCGGCGAGATCTTCGCCCTGATCGGCCCCAACGGGGCCGGCAAGACGACGCTGTTCAATGGCATCACCGGACTCTTCCCGCCGACAAGCGGACGGGTGATCTTCGAGGGCAACGACATCACCGGGCTGAAGCCGCATCAGGTCGCCGAGATCGGTATCGCCCGCACCTTCCAGAACATCCGCCTCTTCGAATACATGAGCGGACTCGATAACGTCCGGCTGGGACAGCACTGCCGTATGCACGCGAGGCTCTGGGATTCCCTCTTCAAGCTGCCTCGCGAGCGCCGCGAGGAGGAAGAGGTGACCGACCGCGCCATGGAGCTTCTTCAGTTCGTCGGGATCGAACGGTGGGCACACTCGTACGCGCGAAACCTTCCGTACGGGGGCCAGCGGCGGCTCGAGATCGCACGCGCGCTCGCGACGGGGCCCCGTCTCCTCCTTCTCGATGAGCCCGCCGCAGGGTTCACGCCTCAGGAGAAGGTCGAGCTCATGGGTCTGGTCCATAAGATCGTCGACAGGGGGATCACGGTCTTCCTCATCGAGCACGACATGAAGGTGGTCATGGGCGTCTCGCGCCGCATCGTGGTACTCGACCACGGGGAGAAGATCGCCGAGGGCACACCCGAGCAGGTGCGGAACGACCAGCGGGTCATCGAAGCGTACCTCGGGAAGCAGCACTAGCCATGGCGATGCTCGAAGTCTCCGGGATCGACGTCTTCTACGGGCGCGTGCAGGCCCTACGCGGGGTGTCGCTCACCGTCGACGCCGGCGAGATCGTCGCGCTCATCGGATCGAACGGTGCGGGCAAGACGACGACGCTGCGGACAATCTCAGGTCTCATGCATCCAGTGACCGGGAAGATCAGCTTCGACGGACGCGACCTCACCCGGACGAAGGCACACGAGATCGTTCGCTACGGCATCTGTCAGTCGCCCGAGGGGAGACGGCTCTTCCCGCGGATGACGGTGCTCGACAACCTTCTGATGGGAACATACGCGCGCACGGAGCGGGCGGGCATCCAGAGCGACATCGCACGGGTACACGATCTTTTCCCGCGTCTCAAGGAGCGGACCAAGCAGCTGGCGGGAACCCTTTCGGGCGGCGAGCAACAGATGCTCGCGATAGGACGCGCGCTCATGGCCCACCCGAAGGTGCTCATGCTCGACGAGCCCTCGCTCGGCCTCGCGCCGATCCTCGTCGAAACGATCTTCCGAGTCTGCATGGAGATCAACGCGCAGGGAGTGCCCATCCTGCTCGTCGAGCAGAACGCGAGCAAAGCGCTCGAGATCGCGCATCGGGCGTACGTTCTCGAGACGGGTTCGATCGTCAAGACCGGCACGGGCAAGGAGCTGCTCTCCTCGCCCGACGTGCAGCGCGCCTACCTCGGTATGTGAGGAATCTGCTTCTCTAGACTTCGCGAGTGACCCGCACCGTTCCGCACATCCAGGTGCCCGCCGACGTCGAGCGGGTGGTGGCACGCCTCGTCGCCGCCGGGCACGACGCGTACGTCGTCGGCGGCTGCGTGCGCGACGCGCTCCGTGGCGTCGATCCGCACGACTGGGACATCGCGACGAGCGCCACGCCGGACGAGATCCAGAAGGTCTTCCGGCACTCGCTCTATCTCAACCGTTTCGGGACCGTCGTCGTTCGCCAGGGCGATCACGAGATCGAGGTCACGACGTACCGGATCGAGGCCGACTACGAGGACCATCGTCACCCGACCTCAGTCGCGTTCACGGACTCCCTCCACGAAGACCTTTCGCGCCGCGACTTCACGATGAACGCGATGGCCTGGCGTCCCGGGATAGGGGGAAAGCCGGGCGAGCTCGTGGATCCGTTCGGCGGGCAGCGTGATCTCGAGACGCGCGTGGTGCGGGCCGTCGGCGAGCCGCGCGAACGCTTCGCCGAGGATGCCCTGCGCATACTTCGCGCGGTCCGGTTCGCAACGCGGCTCGGATTTGCGATCGACCCGGGGACCGCGGAGGCCATTCGCGAGTCGGCGGGCCTCGCCGCGAGCCTCTCGGGCGAGCGGATCCAGCAGGAGATCACCAAGATCCTCGAGGCGCCGAAGCCTTCGGAAGCGTTTCGCCTGCTCTCAGAGCTCGGGCTGCTCGAGGTCCTCTGCCCGGAGCTCGAAACCGCGAAGGGCACACCGCAGGACAAGGCCGTCGCGCAGAACGTCTTCGAGCATTCGCTCGCCACGCTCGATGCCACGCCGGTGGACGACCTCGTGCTGCGTCTCGCCGGTCTCTTTCACGACATCGGCAAGCCCGCGACATTCGCCGACGGCCACTTCCACCAGCACGAGTTCGTCGGCGAGGCGAAGGCCCGCGACATCCTGCGCCGCTGGCGTTTCGACAAGGAGACGGTGACGCGCGTCACCCATCTCATCCGCAATCACATGTTCTGGTACCAGAGCGAGTGGACGCCGTCCGCGGTCCGTCGTTTCATTCGTAAGGTCGGGCTAGAAAATATCCCTGCGCTATTCGCGCTCCGCAAGGCCGACAACATCGGGAGCGGCGCGCGATCGCCGCGCATGTACGCGCTCGAGGCACTGTGGGAACGAGTGCAGGAGGAGATCCGCGCGGCGTCGGCGTTCTCGCTAAAGGATCTCGCGATCGACGGCAACGACGTCATGGCGGAGCTTGGCATACCGCCGGGTCCACGCGTCGGGCGCATCCTCGACGAGCTCTTCGAGCGCGTGACCGACGACCCAAAGCTCAATACTCGGGAGCACCTACTCAAGATCGCGCGGGAGATAGCGCCGGACTAGAACTCGCGACCGGCGTGGCTACGACTCGGACGAGGGGTTGACGGCGCAGTGGGAGCCGGCGACCCTGCGTGGTCGCCTGAGGGACCCACGAGCATGGCAGCCCCTCGGCCGAGTCGTGTGAACGCGGTGCTAGCTCGAGGGGTAGGCGGTACTGCCGACCGACGAGACCGGTCGGGTCGATCCGTTTCCACCCTTCGTGGCGGGCTCGCCGGGGCGCACTTTCTCGACGCTCTCGCCGAGCCGGCGCCGTGCCTCGTCGCCGGTAACCGGCGCGAAGAGCAGGGCGATGGCCGCGCCGACGATCGCTCCGAGCAAGAGCCCGAGTGCGAGTGTCCCGAACATCGCTCCGTCGGAGTGGCCACCGACCGCGCGACGGACTTCACCCTTTCCTTCGCCAAACAGGTCGTTCGCACGCTTGGTGCCCTCGCCAAGCAGGTCATTCGCGCGCTTGCTCGCCTGACCCCTCAGTTCGTCCACGACGTCCTGTAGGTCCTTCAAGCTGACCATGGCCGCCTCCTCTCGCGCTCGAAGCGCGGGCTACGTCTCTGCAGGGCCGGTGCCACCGTTGCCTGTCGGTCCGCCGGGCGGCCGAGAGAGCGCGGCCTCGATGAAGGGGTCGATGTCCCCCCCGAGCACGCGTGTGGGATCGCCGACCTCGAGCCCGGTCCGATGGTCCTTCACGAGCGTGTACGGGTGAAGGATGTACGAGCGGATCTGGCTCCCCCAGTCAGCTGACCGGAGCTCCCCGCGTTCCTTTGCCTGCGCCTCTTCCTGTTCCCGCACCTGCCGCTCGAGCAGCCGCGCGCGAAGGATCTTCATCGCGGTCTCTTTGTTCTGGAGCTGCGACCGCTCGTTCTGACACGCCACGACGATGCCGGTTGGCAGGTGCGTGATGCGAACGGCCGTCTCGGTCTTGTTGACGTTCTGCCCGCCCGCACCGGTCGCCCGATAGGTGTCGATCCGCAGGTCCTCCGGACGCAGGTCGACTTCCGCCTCACTTTCGACCTCGGGCGTGGGGTCGACGAGCGCGAACGACGTTTGTCGCCGCTTCTGGAAGTCGAACGGCGAGATGCGCACGAGCCGATGCGTACCGCGCTCGGTCTTGAGATAGCCGTACGCGTAGGGACCCTCGACGGTGAGGGTCGCGCTCCGAAAACCGGCTTCGTCGCCGGGCGTGGACTCCAGGAGCTCCGCCTTGAAGCCGCGCCGCTCGGCCCAGCGCAGGTACATCCGCACGAGCATTTCAGCCCAATCGGCGGCGTCGGTGCCGCCCACGCCGGCGGAGATGGCGAGTACGGCGCTCCGCTCGTCGTACGGTCCGGAAAGCTGGGCCTCGAGGCTCGCGCGCGCGACCTCCTCGGCGAGCTCGGCCGCGTCATGGGCGATGTCGGCTTCCATTTTTGGGTCGCCGTCGGCCATCGACGCGAGCTCGCTCAGATCTTTCGAGCGCGCCCGAAAACGCTCCCACCGTTCCAAACGACTGCGCTGGCCACCCAAGCGCTTCAGGATCTTTTGCGCGCGCTGCCGGTCCTGCCAGAGGTCCGGCTTGGAGGATTCGGTTTCTAGCTCCGCGACCTCACGCGTGAGTGCAGGGAGGTCAAAGGAACACCGCCATGCGCTCGATGCGATCGCGCAGCGAGGAGAGAGCCACCTGGTCGATCGTCACGTGCGTGCTAGCGCTTGCGCGGACGTTCGAATGTGGTGGTAACCGGCTGGACCACCGGGGCAAGCTTGCCCGCAGCGAACGACACGAACGTCACGCACGGGCAATAGGTGTTCCGCGGACAGCGCGGGCAGTCGCCGTCACAGTCCAGGGTCGCTCCGTACGAGCACTTGAGGCAGTTGTCCTCGCAGACGATCCATTCCTTCATGGCCGCGGATGTCCTCTCTAGGGCGTGCCGGGTAATCACGTGTGGATCAGAGACCCGCCCACGCTCTCCCCCACTACTGCGAGTGTGCGTCGATTTCCGTTGGAATCTTATCCGCGGGAGTCGAGCTTGAGAAGAGGGCAAAAAACCAAATCCGGCCAGAAAATCCGTTCTTTTTCATACCTAATGCCGGCGCCGTAGGTAGTCCAGGGCGCCCTTGAAGGGCCGCGGACTGATCCCAAAAACGGGCTCGAGGGCGTTCTGGCGGGGGGTGTTGTCGACCGCGAGGAGATCGAGTTGCGCGATCGTCACTGGAGGGTCCGGCATGACGAGGCCCATGACCAGCGCGGGCGGTTTCATCAGCAGCACCGGCACATGCAGGGTCGGGCGGCGATTACCGGTGCCGCGCATCGTCTCGGCCAGCATCTCGTCGTAGGTAACCACCTCGGCTCCCCCGATCTCATGGACGCCCGAGATTTCGCGGCGCTCCACGGCCGCGACCAGGGCCTGCGCGATGTCGTCGACGTGGAGCGGCTGAAATCGCGACTTGCCGTTACCGGGCACGGGGACAACCGGAAAGTGCAGGCTGAACGCAAGGCGCGGGAAAAAGTCGTCGCCCTCTCCGAAGAGGAGCGAAGGCCGAAGCACGACGTGCGCGATGCCCGATCCCGTGACGATGGCCTGTCCTTCGCCTTTGCTCTTCAAGTACGGGTAGGGCGACGCGGGATCCCCACCCAGCGCAGACATGTGGACAATCCGCCCTACACCGGCACGCCGCGCCTCGGCCACGACATTCGCGACCCCAGCCACGTTCACTTCGGCGAAGCGCTGCTTGCGCTCGGTCGGGATCGCGACCGTGTGGATGACCGCGTCCACGCCATCGAACGCGCCGCGGAGCGACTCCGGCCTGCGCACGTCGGCACGGCGCACGTCCATCGGTCGCCCGTCGGCGCCGGGAAGCTCCTTCTCGGCGCCGGGGCGCTCGCTGATCAGCGCCCGCACGTCGTGCCCGCCGAGCAGCAGCCGGGCGACCGCGTGCCGGCCCACAAAGCCATTGGCACCGGTCACGGCGACGCGCATGTGTTCACTCTTTTTCTGTACTACGTGGATGTAGTAGCACGCTGCCGGTGCGAGTCAAGACGCCCCCGTCCGGTGAGGATCGGCAGCATGATCCCGCCGGCGACGGCGTAGATGAGGCCCAACAGCTGCGCCTGCTGCAGCCCGCCGATGACGAGGGGATCCAGGCGAAGGAACGACGTCAGGAAACGGAAGCCCCCGAAGAGCAGAAGGTATGCCCAGTACACGCGGCTCTCGGGTGGCCGGCCGCGGACGCGCTGCCAGTAGCCGAGCAGGACGATGAAAATCATGACCATGATGAGGCCGTCGTAAGCCGCGACCGGATGAACGGAGTCCATCTGGCCGAGCGTCGCCGGATGTGTGTAGCGCACGCACCAGGGGAGCCCCGAACAGGCCACCGCGTGGTGCTCTCCGTTGACGACGTCGCCGATGCGCCCGATGGCTTCTCCCAGGGCTATGCCGATTACCGAGATGTCGAACATGAATCCGATCGGAAGACGAAGCCAGCGCGCCGCGATGAACCCCGCGACAGTCGAACCGATCGGCGCCCCCATGGTCCCAATGCCGCCGCTCCAGAACGCGAGCATCTCGAGCGGACGGGTCTCGTAGATCTCCCAGTTGTCGGTGACATGCGCGACACGCGCGCCGAGCAGTCCGCCGATAACGACCGCGATTGCGAATAGGTAGATCCGGTCATCCTTCACGAGGTACCGCGCGCATCGGAAGCAGACGATGCTGCCGACGATCATCCCGACCAGTGAGAAGATCGAATGCCAGGCGAAGCTGAACGATCCGACGTGGAGGTTCGGGTCGAAGGGGAGGTCGATCAGACGGCGAAACTACGCGAGTGCGTCCGTCCGCGCGACGTCAGGCGGACGATCATGGGCACCGCCGCGGCAGCGACGAGCAGGCCGATGACCTGGTCCTGTCGCAGGCTGAAGGCGTACGACGGATCGCCGATTCGCATGAACCCGAGGAAGAACCGCCCGATCGCGTAATGGATCGCCCAGATCCAGAAGATGAGCCCGTCGGGCCAGCGTCCGATAAACCGGCGTAGCCAGAGCGTAAGGGCGACGCCGAAGAGATTCCAGGCCATGTCGTAGGCCACGACGAGGTGGACCGGGTCGGCGCTGAAACGGCCGTCGCTGAACGACGGCCCCTGACCGAGCGTGTCGGGATGCGTGAAGCCGACGCAGATCCCCGCGGGCGGCGTGCACGCGGTGCCGTGATGCTCGCCGTTGATGATGTCGCCGATGCGTCCGATCGCGAACCCGAGCGCGATACCGGGTGCGGCGGCGTCGGCGCTGTAGCCGATCGGCACACCGCGGCGCACGGCAGCGATGAAACCGCCGAGCACGCCACCGATGGCGGCGCCCCAGATGGCGATACCGCCCGTCCAAATGAGGACGATCTGCTCGGGATGAGCAAGGTAGTAGGGCAGCTGATCGATGACGTGCACGAGTCGCGCGCCGACGATGCCGCCCACGACCCCCCAGGTTGCAACCGCCCAGCCGTCGTCTTCCTTGATCTTGCCCCGGAGCAGTCGGAGCGGCAGCCACACGCCGAAAAAGATCCCGACCGCGGTAAAGATGCCGTGCCACGCGAGCGTGATCGGCCCCAAATGAACGTTGGGGTCGAAGGGAATTTGGATCACAAGAAGACGCCGCGTGATGCGCCGCGGGTGGCACGGCGATGCGGGGGGCTCTCGCGATGCGCGGGTTCCCCGGGGACCCGCCCGCGGCGAGCGCAGCGAGCTGCAAGGCGGGGAGGGTGCGCGAGCCGAGAGCCCCC
>JBOGTG010000081.1:0-44378 GCA_050692175.1 Candidatus Limnocylindria bacterium
TCGCGCGGCCCTGCGGCGTGGCGAGGGCGACCGCAAAGTAGGCGGCGACGCTCGCCACGCCCACGATCTGGAACATCGACTGGAGACCAACGAGGTCCCCGACGAGGCCGCCCGCCGCCGGACCGACGATGGCGCCGAGATCGAGGCCCATGTTGTACACGCCGGAAGAGATGCCCACGTCACGACCCTCCGCGCGTAGCTCGGCGATCGACGCCGCGCTAGTCACACGCAGGAGGCCTCGGGCAACGCCTGCCAGAAGGAAGAGCGCGAAGAACGCCGCCTGGGCGGAGACGAACCCGAGGGCGACCGTCGTCATCCCGAACAGGAGAACGCTCCAGAAGTTGACCGTCCGGTAGTCAAGGAAGCGGAACACCGCCCCCGAGATGAACCGAATGAATGTCGCGGCGCCGGACTTCAGTCCCTTGAGCGCCCCGGACATCGCGAGCGGGATCCCGATCGATAGGCCGAAGAGCGGAAAGAACGTGTCGACGCTATCGGAGAGAACGTTGATGTAGAGGGCGATGAGGAACGCCAGCCAGACCCGAGGATCGACGCCGCGATGCGCGGCGAGGAGGCCGCGGAACCCCGGCGCGCGTCGCTGGGCGTTTGGCGGGGTCGCGATCGCGGGCATGGAGAGGACCAGGACCGCGGAAAGCGCGGGGAGTAGTCCGATGAGCGCGAGCGAGATCTCCACTCCGGCACGGTCCGCGAGCGCGCCGCCGGCGAAAGCGCCGACCGCGTACCCCGTCGAGAGAGCCGCGGTGTACCAGCCCATGACGGAACCGGCGTGTCTGCCACCGGTGAGGTCGATCGTGACCGCAAGGTTGTACGTTCCGAGGGCTCCGAACGCGTAGCCGTGGACCATCGTGAGCGCTGCGATGACCAGGAGGCTGCCGCCCGCGAGTGCGAACCCGCTGGTCGATACGGTGAAGACCACGAGCCAGAAGAGGAGCTGGCGCCTCGCGCGCTCCGGCTGGTACGCGGCGCCACTCGGGACACGCGAGGCGAGCCGGAAGATCGCGAGCAACGCCGACAGCGACCCGATGACCGGGACCGTGTATCCATAGCGATCGAGATAGGGCGCGTAGAGGAGTCCGAGAGTGCCTTCCGCGGTGGTGACCGCGGCCGCGACGATGTACTGGAAATAGACCGCCCTGCTCAGCCGAGGCTCTCGCTGTCGATGTCACCCATGACGCCGGCAAGACGCGCACGAGCAAGCGCGTCTATCCAGAACTTTCGGACCACGCGTGGATCGTTCAAGCCTTCAGAGACGCGCTCGATCTCGTCATCGGTGTACCGGCGCGGCTCTCCGATCGCGTAGGCGAGCCACAGCCGCCGGGCGCTTTCCTCGAGCTGGAGTGAGAGCGCGACACAGGTGACGAGGTCCGAAGCGACGACCGCGGCCCCGTGACCCCGCAAGAGCGCGGCCTGTCCTTTGCCGATCACCGCGGCGAGGCGCCGGCCCTGCGCGCTGTCACGGACGAGTGCCGGGTCGTCGTAGACGGGGACCTCGCGACCGAACGGCGCTCCCGCGTTGAATGCGGCCACGAGCGGCTTCCCGGCGACGGCCAGGGCAGTGCCGTAGAGCGCGTGGAAGTGGATCACCGCGCCGACGTCCGGCCGGGCCCGGTAGAGCTCGACGTGGATGGCGAGCTCGCTCGGCGGAGTGCCGCTCTGGGTCGCGCCATCGGTAATGCTCACGACCGCGACCTCCTCGGGCCGGATCGCGATCCGGCTCGCGCTGTGAGCGTTCACGTACGTGAGCTCACCCTCGCGCACGCTGACGTGGCCGTGCATGTCGAGGAGCCCCGCCACCGCGAGCGCTCGACTGGCGGCCGCGACGAGCGTCGCGGTCTTTGGCGTCCGAACGCTCATTCCGACGGAACGCCCGCCCAACGCTTGAAGAGCGCGTGCTCCACACCCAGCTGATCGAGGGCCTTCCCGACGCTGTGATTCACCAGATCGTCGACCGTCTTGGGGAGGTGGTAGAAGCCAGGCGCAGGCGGAAGGATCACCGCGCCGGTGAGCGCGAGCTCGTGCATGAGCCGCAGGTGCCCAGCGTGCAGGGGAGTCTCACGCACCATGAGCACGAGCGTGCGCCTCTCTTTCAGGTGGACGTCGGCCGCGCGAACGATCAGGTTGTCGTTGAGCGAATTCGCGATCGACGACATCGTGCGGATGCTGCAGGGCGCGACGACCATTCCGTGGGTCTGAAAACTCCCGCTGGCCAGAGTCGCGGCGAGATCGCGCTCGTCATGAACGATGTCGGCGAGCCCGAGAACGTCGTCGATCTTCCACGTCGTCTCGTACGCGATCGTCGCCTTCGCACCGGTCGACACGATCAGGTGAGTCTCGACGTCCTTCGCCTTCTGAAGCGACTCCAGCATGCGGATTCCGTAAATTGCACCGGAGGCGCCCGATATCCCGACCACGATCCGTCGACTCATAGAGCGAGCGGTGTCGTGCAGCGGGTGGCACGGGCGAGTGGGTTGTGCACGAGCCGCGGGTGCCCCGGGGACCCGCCACGCGGAGTGAGCGGAGCGAACGACGCGGCAGGTTGGGAGGGTGCGGCGAGGGCACGGCCCCGAGCCCGCTTCGCGGTCAGGGGCCCGTGCCCCTGGGACAGGACCCGCTGCGCGACACAAGCGAGGCGATTGCTCAGGTGGGATAGCCCTCGGGGGCTTCTTCTGACGTCCAATGACCCATGCGCAGGTAGCGACGGCGATAGCGAAGGAGTGCGTCGAACTTACGGTCGTTCAGGATCGAATCGAAGAGCTCGCCGACGAAGAGGATGTGATCGCCGGTCGGCTGCGAGTAGACGACGCGGCACCAAAGCATGGCGATGCTGCCGTCGACAGCCGGCGTCTCGGAGCGCGGACTCGTCGCGACCGGGATCTTGAGCGTCGCGAACTTGTCGGGACCGTGCGCGGACTTGCCCGCCGCCATCGCGAGATCCTGCTGCGCGTCGTGGAGGATCGAAACGCTGAACTCGCCGGATGCCTGGATCAGGCGCGTCGTTCGGCTGCCGGGATGTTCGGCGATCGCGACCATCGCGGGCACGTGCGAGACGTACATCACAGTCGCGGTCGCGCAGCTTCGCTCGTCGCCGTGCGCGGCACCGACGATCACAACCGGGTGCGGGATCTGCGAGAGGACTCGCCGCGCGACGTCGTATCTGTCGGGTGCGGCGGTGGACATCACATGCCGTCGTCGTTCGGGACTTCGCGCGGGGTCTCCTCGTCGTACCCGGGACCACCCGGGCTGTGCTCTGCGGCACGCCGGTCGACCGGCGTGCCTGGAACGGGATCGCCGATGAACGCATCGGGCTGCGCGGCACGCGTGTCGGAGAGCTTCACGCGTCGCTTCGCGACCTTCTCGCCGGTGCGGTAGTGCTCGCCGCGCAGCGCAAGGCGGGCCTCTTCCTCGAGCTCCTCGTCCCACTGGCCCAGCGAGTAGCCGTACCAGGGACGCTGCGGCCGCACCTTCGGGAGGCCGAGCTCGTTCCAGATCTCGAGCGCCTTCTCCATGTGCTCCTTCGTCGGGAGCGAAATTGGCGGCCACGGCTCCTTGAGGCACGCGTTGATGAGCATCCCGCTGTCGTCGGCGGCGTCGCCGTGACCGACGACGTCACGGCCTTCGGCGGCCTGCTCGATGCCGGTTCCGCGGAATGGCGGCGCGTGGCCCTTCTCGAGGTGACCGGTGATCTCAACGTCCTGCGCTGGACGCGAGCGGTAGCAGACCGCCCACCACAGGGCAGTCGCGTCCTCGGGATCGATGTCCTCGTCGACCGCGACGCAGATCTTTCCAACGCCCTGGTTGAAGGAGGACGCTGCCCGAAGCGCTCGCCAGACTTCAGCTTCGCGCGCGCCATTCGCCATCTGGATGACGATGAGCTTTCTCAGATTTGTGAGGGGCTCGTGCATGACGACGCGCTTGACACTCCGGATGTTGCAGGTGTTGCGTAGGTGCTGCGTGAAGATCGGCTCGTAAGCCACCTTCTTGATGACGCTCGACTCGGAGGGAGTGACCTGACTGATGAACGAGACCCAGATCGCGTCCTTGCGATGCGTGATCGCCGTGATCTCGAAGAACGGATTGAGCTGCCGCGGATGCATGTACCCGTGGCTCTCTCCAAATGGACCCTCTTCTTCCAGTTCCTGGGTGTTGATATAGCCCTCGAAGACGATCTCGGCCTCGGCCGGCACCTCCAGCGGGACAGTCTTGCACCGCACCAGGCGGATCGGCTCTCCCGCAAGCCCGCCGGCGATCGACAGCTCGTCGATCCCGTACGGCACCTTCTGGACGGCCGCGTAGCTCACGACCGGCGGGCCCCCGATCACCAGGGCCGCGGGCAGATGCTGGCCCGTCTTCCGTGCCTTCTGCCAGTGGATGTACACGTCCTGCCCAAGTCCCGACGGAAAGATGCCGATGCGCGTCGGGCTCTTGATCTGCCCGCGATAGTTGCCTTGATTGCGGACGCCCGTCTCGGGGTCCTTGGTGAACCAGTGCGTGCACGTCGTGTACGGGCCGTTGTCGAAGCCGGGGGTCGATATCGGGATCGGGAACTCCGCGGTGCCTCCCTTGGCGAGGAGCCCGTCGCCCACGTGCACTTCCTCGTGGACCGGACCGTCCTCGACGATCACCGGCGCGATGCGCTCCGCGAGCGCTTTCTCCCAACGGCCCGCGATCTGCTCGGGCGTGCACCCAAGACCGGTGGCGTAGACGTACTTCGACGCGGCGAGCACCCCGACGCCGACGCGGAAGGGCGATGCTCCGCCCTTCACGGTCCGCACGTCTTCGAAGAGAAACGCTTTCCAGTCCTCTTCGGGCAGCCCGCCGCGGTACTGCCAACGGACGAGGGGGTGGATCTCGGTCTCGGCGAGCATCGGGCGCCGCACGCGGACCAGAAGGCCCGCGCGATCGAGCGCTTCGATGTGCTCGCGAAGATCCGGATAGCCCTTCCCGGTACGCGAGCTCGGACGAGTTGCGACAGCCATCAGCGTCGGGACTCCTTCGGCCGGACGAGTCTATGGACGTTGCCGGTCGGAAGGCGTTCCTCTTCGCGCTCGGCGAGACGTTTACGCAGGCGTTTCTCGAAGTCTTCGAGGTGCGTGATCATCAGCTCGCGTGCGCCGTCCGCATCGTGGCGCCGCACTGCTTCGACAAGCTCTTCGTGGACCTTCTGGGTCTTCGTCATGGTGCTCGGGTTCCGCAGGTCACGCAAAGCCGGGACCAAGAGCTCGCGATACGCGGCGACCGTCGCGTAGAGCACCTCGTTGCCGGCCGCGCGCGCGAGCTCAACGTGGAAGTCCATGCTGGCCTCCGCGTGCGTCGCACTGTCGCGGATGACGGCACGCGACGCCGAGATGTTCTGGGCGAGACGGGACACCGCCGCTGCGTTCGCACGCTGTGCCGCCAGCGCGGCCGTGGAGGCCTCGACCACTGTCCGAGCCTCCGCGAGCTCGGAAAGCGTCATCCGTTTCAGTCGGATCATCGTCGAGATCGACTCGGCGACCCTGTCCGTGTTCGCGTCGGCGACGAACGCGCCGCCCCTCGCGCCGACCTTGACGCGGATCAGCCCACGGGCCTCCAGGATGCGCAGGGCATCGCGGACCGTGATGCGGGAGACCCCGAATTGCTCGGCGAGCTCGCGCTCGGATTGGAGGCGGTCACCCGGGGAGAGCTCCGCGGAGAAGATCGCGCGCTCGATCTGCGAAACGATCTCCCCAGAGGCGCGTGCCTGATGGATCGGGGTGAACATGCAGCGCGAATGGTATGACCATTGGGGCCGCCGGAACAACTGGGGTCCGGCGGCCCGACCGACTCGCTACGCGCGCGCGGCCTGCTGCTCGGTCTCCATCGTGACGCTCGGGTCGTTCTGGTAGAGCGAGAATGCGTTGCCCTCGGTGTCCGTGCACCCCGCGAACCAGCCCTGACCGGGGATCGCCATCTTGTCATCGGACCTCCCGCCGAGATCGCGGACCTTTGATCGTCGTGTCGATGTCCTCGGTATCGAAGTAAACGACGGGGCCCGGTTTGTCCTGGTTCGGGTTGAGCCCACCGCCCGGCTTCATCCCTTCGATGAGGTAGTACTCGACCCCGGGCATCGAGGAGTCCTTGATAGTCCAGCCGAAGAGCGCGCTGCAGAAGCGCTTTGCGCGCGCGGCGTCCTTGGTGAATAGCTCGAAGTGCACGAGGTCTCCAGGCTTGTCGTCCTCCCCTGATCCGTCCGCTGAGAGGCTCGTCCAAATGAGACGGCACCCTGTGCTGACGCGCCTGCGCCCTGCGTTGCGGCCGAGCCGGTTCGGCGGTGGGTTGGTCCAATGGTATGATCATTCGCCGGTCGCGATCCCTTGTTCGCCCTGCGCTGGGAGGTGTGGTCATGCGGCGGTATCTAGCGGCATTCGCGGCGAGCGCCCTGCTCGTCGGAGCCTGCGGTGGTGGAGCCGGCCCGAGTGCCGCAACGGCGACGCCGATTGCAACAGCCACGCAGTCGGAGACGGCGGCCCAGGCGATGTCCCGCCTGTACGAGCTCGCGAAGCCCGAGAAAGAGGTCGCCTTCTACTCGTCGACGAACACCGACGACGCGAAGAAGATCATCCCGGTGTTCGAGGCGCAGTTCCCGGGCATCAAGGTCATCCACACACGCAAGTCCGGCGAAGCGCTCGTGCAGCAGCTCGTCACCGAAAAGAAGGCCGGACAGGACCTCTACGACCTGGTCGAGACGAACCTCTTCGAAGTCGCGTTCGTCATCGAGCAGGGCTACACACAGAAGTACGTGACCGCATCGATCGGTGACTTCCCGACCGAGGCGCGCGCCGCGGACGGCGCGTGGATCGCCGCCCGCTTCAACAACGACCTACCCGGGATCAACACGACCAAGATGCCGGCGGGCGTCACGGTCAAGACGTGGAAGGATCTGTGCAACCCGGCCCTCAAGGGCAAGATCGCCGTCGAGCAGTCGGACGTCGTCGTCTACTCGGCGATGCGGAAGATCCTCGGGGACGCCGAGGCGCAGAACACGCTCAAGTGCATCGCCGCGAACGAGCCGTCACTGCGAAGCGGCCACACCGACATGGCCAACCTGCTCGCGGCGGGCGAGTTCGCCGTGACGCTCTCGTCGAACGGCCACCGGCTCGCGCAGCTGAAGTACGAGGAGAACAAGCCGATCGACTGGGCCCGCACCGACCCGATCATCACGGACGTCCAGGCGATGGCGCTCTCCAACAAGCCCGTGCACCCTAATGCGTCGAAGCTCTTCCTCGAGTGGCTCGTGTCGCAGGACGGCCAGAAGGCGATCGCGTCGACCGGGCGCGTTCCCGCCTCCACCAAGGTCCCGGCGAAGTACCCGGACCTCAACAACTTCGCCAAGATCTTCTTCGTGACCCCGGCGCTTCGAGCCGACTTCAACGCGGACGCGGAGTTCTGGCGGGCCACGCTAAAGATCAAATAGCCACGTAAATGGCGGCAACGACCATCGCGCGCCGCGCCGGGCTACGTTTCCCGGCGTGGCGCGCTGAGGTCGTGGTCGTCGGGATCGCCGCACTGCTCCTCGGTTATCTGACCGTTGTCCCGCTCGGCATGCTCCTGCTCGGAAGCGTTTCGGCGGGCAGCAGCGCGCTCGACTTCCAGTTCACGCTCCGGAATTTCCAGCGGGTCATCACCGACCAGGCCTCGCTCGAGCTCCTCGCGAACTCCGTGATGTACGGGCTTGGCTCGTCCGTCCTCGCCTTCAGCATCGGCACCGCCGTCGCGTGGGCCGTCGAGCGAAGCGACATTCCGGGCCGCAATCTCTGGTACGGCCTCGCTCTCGTGCCGCTCATCATCCCGGGAATCGTCCACACGATCGCGTGGCTCTTCCTGCTCAGCCCCGAGATCGGCTGGATCAACGCGCCACTCAAGGCCTTCTTCGGATTCTCGATGTCGGTGTACAGCCTGCCGGGGATGATCTGGATCGAGGCGTTGCACACGGCACCGCTCGGCTTCGTCTTGATGAGCTCCGCTTTCCGGGCCATGGATCCAAGCCTCGAGGAGGCGGCGGCCACCAGCCGCGCCAACACGTGGCGGACCCTCCGGCGGGTGACGCTGCCCCTCCTGCTTCCGACGGCAGCGTCCGTGCTGCTGATCCTGTTCGTCCGCGCCATCGAGGGGTTCGAGGTCCCGGCCATCATCGGCCTTCCCGGCGGCATCTATGTATACACATCGCGCATCTACACCTCGCTGAACCAGTACCCGCCGAACTTCGGGCTGTCGGCGTCGTACGCGATCGTGCTGCTGGTGATTTCCGTCGGCGCCCTCCTGCTCCACAACCGGGTGACGCGGCGCACCGAGCGGTACGCGACCGTCACTGGCAAGGCCTACCGCCCGCGACGGGTGGAGCTCGGCCGGTTCCGCTTCGTAGCGGTCGGCGCGCTCAGCCTCTACGCGCTGATCGCGATCGGCCTCCCCCTCCTCGTGCTGATCTACGCGAGCCTCGTCCGCGTCTACACGGTGCCGTCGATCGAGACGATGCGCGAGCTGACCCTCGGGAACTACGCCTACATCTGGAACGACGAGCTGACGCGACGCGCATTCGGCAACAGCCTGATGCTCGGCGCCGCGGCTGCGACGATCGTCGTCGGCCTTACCGCGGTCATCGCCTGGGTGACGATCCGGACGCGCGTCCCCGGGCGCGGTGTCCTGGACTTCCTCGCATTCATCCCGATCACGATCCCGGGCATCGTGCTCGGCATCAGCCTCATCTGGGTCTACTTCACCGTTCCAATCCGGATCTACGGCACTCTCTGGATACTGCTGGTCGCCTACGTGACGCGGTACCTGCCGTACGGGATACGCAGCGCGTCCGCGAGCATCGTCCAAATCCACCGTGAGCTCGAGGAGGCAGCGTCCGCGGCGGGGGCGCGGTGGTGGCCCACCTTCCGACGAATCCTGCTACCCCTCCTGCGCCCGGCGCTCGTTGGTGCCTGGATCTACGTGTTCATCATCTCGCTCCGCGAGCTCGGCAGCAGCGTGCTGCTGTACTCGAGCCAGAGCGTGGTGCTCGCAGTCCGCATCTTCGACCTGCGCGACTCCGGCAACTACACGACGATCGCGGCGCTGTCGATCGTCATGATCCTCATGCTCGTCCTTCTCGTGACCATCCTCCAGCGCGTGGGCGGCCGCGCGGTGGGCGAGCACTAGATGCTGCAGGTCGAAGGGCTACGCAAGACGTTCACGACCGACCGCGGTGGCGTGCGGGCTGTCGAGGACGTCTCGTTTACGGTCGAGGCAGGTCGATTCTTCACGCTCCTCGGCCCCTCCGGTTGTGGCAAGACGACCACGCTGCGCTGCCTCGCGGGGTTGGAGCGTCCCGAGGGCGGCACGATCCGGCTCGACGAGCGACTCCTTTCAGGAGAGGGGCGCTTCGTCCCCACGCACGCCCGCGACATCGGCATGGTCTTCCAGAGCTACGCGATCTGGCCCCACCTGACGGTCTTCGACAACGTCGCGTTCCCACTCGAGGTCACGGACCCGCGACCCGGGAAGGCGGAGATCGCCCGGGCGGTCGGCGAGGCCCTCGCGCTCGTCGGGCTCGAGGGACTCGAGCAGCGTCCCGCGCCGCAGCTCTCCGGCGGTCAGCAGCAGCGCCTCGCGCTCGCGCGCGCCCTCGTGCGCAAACCGAAGCTGCTCCTCTTGGACGAGCCGCTCTCGAATCTCGACGCGAAGCGTCGCCAGCGCATGCGCATCGAGCTGCGGGAGCTGCAGCGCCGGCTCCGGATCACGACCGTCTACGTCACGCACGACCAGGGCGAGGCCCTTTTTCTTTCGCACCGCGTCGCGGTCATGCAGAACGGGCACATCGTGCAGGAGGCGCGGCCCCGCGACCTCTACTCTTCGCCGCGTTCGGGGTTCGTCGCCGACTTCGTCGGTGATGCCACGTTCGTTCCGGGCGAGGTCGTCGATGGCGGGATTCGCGCGCTCGGCGGCACGGTGCGGTGCGCGCTCAGCGAGGCGCTCACGCCGGGCGCGAAGGCGCTCCTAGTCGTTCGTCCCGAGCGCGTGGTGGTCCGCGGGGCACCGGCGGGCGCCCCGAACGAGTTCCCGGGCACTCTGCGCGTCGCGGCGTTCCTGGGCGACCACCTCGACTGCGTCGTCGACGTCGCCGGGATCGAGCTTCGTGCCCGGGCGCACCCCGCCGCGGAACTCCAACGTGAACAGCGCGTGTGGGTGGAGCTCCCGCCGGAGCACTGCCTCGCGATCCCCGACGACGGATGGCGACCGCGCGCGCTCACGCGTACCTTTGACGAGGACGAGATCTAGGGAGAGGCGAAATGGCCGTCGCCACAGGCCGCACGGTGAAGAGTGTCCAGAGCGCGATCGACAGCATCGCCTCGCCTTGGGGACGCGAGCGAGCGGAACGCCAACAGCGACGCGAGCTTCGACCCGCGGAATTCGCCGATCTCGCAGAGACCGGCTTCCTGAGCCTTGTTGTTCCCACGGAGCACGGCGGGCTATGGGCAGGCGAGGCGGTCTCGACTCGACCGGTCTGCGAGGCGCTCCGCAGGCTCGCGCGCGCCGATTCGTCGGTGGCGCTGGTGAGCTCGATGCACCCGACGGTCATCTACCTCTCCTTCCTCGCCCCGCAGGCGGCCCCTCCGGGGACCGAGCAGGGTTGGGAGGCACAGCGGCGTGAGGCGTTCACGTCGGCGCTCGCGGGCGCGTGGTGGGGCACCATCGCGTCGGAGCCCGGCAGCGGTGGCGACGTTGCGAAGACGAAGGCCGTCGCGCGGCCGGGTCCGGACGGCCGCCACCGCGTCTCGGGGATGAAGCATTTCGGCAGCGGCTGGGGGATAACGTCGTTCATGATCACGACGGCGCTGCCGGCGGGAGCGTCCTCGCCGGAGATCTTCTACGTCGATGTCCGGGGCGCACTCCGGGACGGGAGCGCAGGGATCACCCTCGTTGCGCCTTGGGACGGCCACGGGATGATCGCGACGCAGAGTCACGCCATACGATTCGACGAGTACCCCGCGACGTTGGTCGGCTGGCCGGGCTATCTCGAACAACGGCTGAAGCAGGCGGGGCCGTTCCTGTCGACGGCCTTCTCCGCGGTGATCGTGGGGGTCGTGGATGCGGCGATGGAGGCCGCACGTGCATCGCTCGGGCCGAAGAGCGCCGGCCTTCGCGCGTTCGAGCAGGTCGAATGGTCTCAGGCGAACGTCGAGGCATGGCTGATCCAGCAGGCCTACGAGGGAATGCTGCGGGCCATGGAAAGCGGCGGCGGTCGGGGAACGCTAGAGGGGAAGACGGCGATTGCGTCCCTCGCGGAATCCCTGACTGGACGACTCTGCCGTGTCGTGGGTGGCGCGACGTTCGGCCGCGGGTCACCCTTCGGCCACTGGGCCGAGGATGTACGCGCCCTTGGCTTCCTCCGGCCACCCTGGGGCCTCGCGTACGACCGACTCTTCGAGCAATCCTGGAACAGCTAAAGGAGGCGGCGATGGCCACGACGATCCCGACCAGAGTCTCGACACCGACCGATCTCCGTGAGTGGCTCAGGCGGATCGACGCACTCGGCGAGCTGCAGACGGTGCGCGGCGCGAACACTGAGGAAGACATCGGCATGGCGACCGAGCTGCTCGGCCGGACACGCCCCTCGAAGGCGACCGTCTTCGATGAGATCAAGGGGTTCAAGAAAGGCTTCCGGGTTCTGTCCAATGGCCTCGGATCGTTCTCGCGCATTGCGGTGACGCTTGGCCTCGACCCGAAGGCATCGCCGCACGAGCTCGTCCGCATGTGGCAGGAGCGCGTCCGCAAAGGCATTCCCGCGGTCGCAGCCGAGGTCGTGAAGGACGGGCCGATCTTCGAGAACGTCATGCGCGGCGACCAGGTCGACTGCCTGATTTTCCCCACTCCGAAGTGGCACGAGTTCGATGGCGGCCGCTACCTCGGGACGGGCAGCTTCGACATCACACGCGACCCCGACGAGGGCTGGGTAAACCTCGGCACGTACCGCGTGATGGTCCACGACAAGAAGCGCCTCGGCTTCTACATCTCGCCGGGCAAACACGGCCGGCAGCACCGCGATAAATGGTTCGCGCGCAAAGAGCGCATGCCGCTCGCGTTCTGCGCCGGCGGCGATCCGCTCCTCTTCCTAGCCGCGTGTACCGAGATCCCCTACGGCGCGACCGAGTACGACTGGGCCGGCGGAGTACGTGGCACGCCGTACCGTGTCGTGAACGGGCCCGTCACTGGTCTGCCGATCCCGGCGGACGCTGAGATCGTCATGGAAGGGTGGGTCGATCCGGACGAGCGCGAGGTCGAAGGTCCTTTCGGCGAGTGGACCGGCTATTACGCGTCGGGCGAGCGCGCCGAGCCGGTGTTCCGCGTCGAGGCGATCTACCATCGCAACGACCCGATCATTCTCGCGTCGCCGCCCAACGTTCCGCCGGACGAGCAGTCCTTCTATCGCGCGTTCATGCGGAGCGCGCGCCTCCGGGGAGACCTCGAGGCCGCGTCGATCCCGGGAATCGCCGGGGTCTGGTGCCACGAGGTCGGCGGGTCCCGCCTCTTCAACGCGATCTCGATCAGCCAGCGCTACGCGGGTCACGCGCGGCAGGTTGGCCACGCCGCCGCGAGCGTGCATACGGGGGCGTACCTCGGGCGCTACGTCGTCGTCGTGGACGACGACATCGACGTCATGGACATCGAGCAGGTGCTCTGGGCCATGTGCACCCGGAGCGAGCCCGCGGAGTCGATCGACATCATCCCGCGCGCGTGGTCGGGACCGCTCGACCCGCGGATCCACCCGGACAAGAAGGGCTTCAGCTCGCGGGCGATCATCGACGCGACGCGACCCTGGGAGTGGCGCGACCGCTTCCCGGTCTCGCAGCTTCCGACACCCGACACGAAGCGCAGGGCGCTCGAGCGATGGGGGTGGCTGGTCGGCAAGGGCGAGAAGCCGAGGGACCTGCCCTAACCTCTCCTAAGTGAGACTCGCGCTTGGCGGCCTGCTCGTGGCTCTCGTCGCAACGGCCTGCGCGCCGCAGGATGCGGGGGTTTCGAGTCCCTCGCCTCCCATCAGCCCGAGCGCGCTGCCCACCTCCTTTTCGGAGGCGACGCTCGCGGCCTCGCCATCGCCGGCCGCCACAGCGGCAGCGCCGGTGGAGACCACGCGGGTGCCCGAGATAGCCGTCGCGGTATCTCCCGCGGCCTTCCCGCTCGTAGTCAGCCTTGCACTCCGTCCCGCGCCGATCGACGACGAGGCGGCCCTCTTCGTCCGCAGCGGGATCGAGCGATATCTCGACACGCTCGACCACTTCCGCGCGACGGGCGCCACGAATCGCGAAGCGCTCACGGTCTACGGACGATTCGGCGACGCCGTGTTCGACGGGATCAAAGCCTCGCGGGACATCGAGCGCAAGTTCGTCATCGGCTCGCTGCATGTCGATCGCTATCTGGTGAAGCCGTGGGGGACACGTGCGGTCGCGGAAGTGAGCGTGACGATTCTCGACAGAGCCGTCGACGGGTCGCTGCCTGATCAGACCGAGACTGGCCGTTTTCGCCTTGTGGGTGATCGCCTGTTCGTCGCCGATGCGTGGGACTATGCGAGCGGCGATTGGTTCAACGGGCCGACGCCCATGACGTCGGCCGAGGTGCGGGAAGCGGTGACCATGACGACCGCACACCACCTCTGGATCGAGAGCTGGGTTCCCGGTTCCGCCCCAGTGACATTCGGTGACGAGTCGACGCCGTTCTGGCGGGCGCGTCACGCCTACCTCGCCGCCATCGATCCAACCGGGACTCCGTGGCGGACCTTCGAGGACGTCAAAGCGAGCATCGAGCGATACGAAACGTTCTCCGACATCCGCGACGGTCTCGCTACCGTGCGGGTCAGCGGGACGATCGTCACACAAGATGCGTCAATGAAGACAAGCCGGACCGCGTTCGAACGGACGTTGCGCATCCTGTTCGGCAACTGGATCCCCGAGGTCGTCGACGAGCAGGTCGCGCCACAGATCTGGCTTTCAGGTGGTGACCTCGCGCTTGCTCTGAGAGATGTGAACGCCGCCTGATGAGGTCTCTGCCGGCGGTCGCCGGCCCCAGAAAATGACGAGAGCGTAACGGCACGCAATTCGCCACTCTTATCTAGACATGAGTAACGTCGTTCACGAGTTCGCGTACGAAGTCACCGACGCCGACGGCCACTTGTACTCGGCACGAGCGATGGGCCGCCAACGAAAGGGCCGCACCGTGTGGGAGGGCTGGCTCGAGTTCACCCCGCGCGGCGGGGGCGGAATCGTGCGAAAGAGTCCCATCGAGACGACCCAGGCGAATGGGACGGCGCTCGCGTACTGGGCAAGCGGACTCGAGCCGGTTTACCTCGA
The DNA here is from genome assembly GCA_050692175.1 of Candidatus Limnocylindria bacterium. Taxonomy (GTDB): domain Bacteria; phylum Chloroflexota; class Limnocylindria; order P2-11E; family P2-11E; genus 3-1-20CM-2-70-9. The sequence continues at coordinate 14,367 of JBOGTG010000081.1, forward strand.
GGGCGCGCTCGAACGTGCAATCGCGTCGCGGTCCGATTCGCGCGCGCGGTCCAGGTAGACGACCGAGTCGTATCCCAGCAGCTTGAAGAGCCGGTTCTGCGCGACGAGCACGCGGAGCTTCTCGTGCCCCGTGTTCACGTGCTGGTGCACGGTGTTCTGGGGGACGTAGACGAGGTCGCCCGGACCGAACTTCCAGCGCGACGGCTCTTTGGCGATGCGTGCCTGGTAGCGCTCGCCCATCTCCGCTTCGACGTCCCACTGGCGGCTCTCGCCCTCACCCGACAGGGCATACATGACCTCGTCTGCCATGTGCCAGTGCCGCGCGGTCATCGACGCGATCTCCTGCTCGTACAGATCGACGCTGTTGGTCCGCACGTCGGTTCGGTCTGGCGCGCTGATGATCCGGACGTAGCCGTCGGGCGTGTTCTCCCAGCGTGTGTCGGACTTCGTCACCACCTTCTTCTTGTCAGTCGCGCCTGGCGTCCACAACGCGGACCAGTCGCGAGGGGCCTCGTAGCGGTCGGGATCGTCGATCGGCTTGCTCCGGCCCTGCTGGAGCATCCCGAGCATCATCCAGGTCGCCTTGGCCTTGAACACGATCGCGAGCGCGCGCTCGGTCTTGCTCGCGTTGAAGTGCCGGTGGACCGAATCCCCGTGGACGATGACGAAGTCGTCCTGCGCCCAGTCGTAGCGATGCCCGTCATGTATTTCGTACCCCTTGCCTTCGAGGATGTAGAAGGTCGCCTCGTTCTGGTGGCCGTGCCCGTGGTTCGAGCCCCCCGGTTTGAGCTCGACGAAGTGGACCTGCAGGGTCTGCGTCAGGAACGGCTCATCGCCGGGTCCGAGCACCCACCACGTCCGCGAGAGGCCGACATCGGAGTCGCCCGAGTGACCGACCGACGCATCGTCGGTGACGGTCCCGGAGCGCCGAACCCGCGGCGCCGACCGCTGCCGCCGCCGGTGCTCCGCCAGGCCGTACGTTTCGGACGTGATCCCCCGAAGGAAGACGCGACCCTCTTCGCTCACTAGGTCACCCCCAACATGCGCAGCAGCTGCCCGGTCGGCAGCGGTATGTGAAGCACGCGGTCGAAGATACCGAAGACGAGTCCCCAGCACAGGCCGGCCACGATCGCGCTCGTCAGCCAGCCTTCGCGGGCCATTACGCGCAGGTAGGCGATGGCGGCGAGCGGAACGGCGATCTGAAACCCCACGAGATAGACCGCGAGGAAGATCCCGGCGATCCAGGCGGCGATCTGTGAGGTGCGCCGCGTGCGCTCCTCGGTCGTGAGCGGCTCGTTCTCGTCGGGTGGCTCCGCCGGAGCGGCGGTCTGGGGGCGAAGCGACATCGCCACATGGATCACCGCGAGCGCGAACCCGGGAAGGGCGACCGCGAGCGGCAGCAGTCGTGCCTCCTCGGGATAGCCGAGCGCGGTGACCGCCGCGTAGGCGAAGACCACGACCAGGACGACGCCGAAGACGACGTCCCACCGCCGCCGCGCCGCAGACATCGCCATCACGTTGCCGCCCGGCGCCGACGCCTGCGCCACGCCTGAAGGTACGGCGAGAGGGCCACCCCGGCGGAGAGCAGGAGCATCACGACGACGAACGGCCGAAGGAGCCACTCGGCCTCGTAGCGCGAGACCGAGAGCGCGAGGTAGTTCTCGATGACCGCCCCGAGGACGAGCCCGAGGATGAGCGGAGCGCGCGGCCAGCCCAGCTCGACCATGGCCACGCCGAGCACGCCGAAGATGAGCGCGATGAGCACGTCGAACAGCGTGTTTCGCTCGGCGTACGCGCCGAGGAACACCAGCACGATCAGCGGCGGGACGAGAAGCCCTCCGCGAATGCGCGTGATGCCGACGAGACGTTTGGCGAGCAGGAGAATGAGGGTGATCGCGATGATGTTCGAGAGGATCATCGTCCAGGCCATGCCGAACGTGAGCGAGAGCTTGGTGGTGAGCATCTCGCGACCCGGTACGAGGCCCTGGATGATGAACGCACCGAGCAGGACCGCGGTCGAGACGTTCCCCGGGATACCGAACGCGACCGTGGGGATGAGCGCGCTGGTGCGCTCGCCAGCGGACGCGATCGCCGGAGCGATCACACCCTCGACGGCACCGCGGCCGAAGCGTTTGGGGTCGCTGGAGCTCTGCACCGCGTGCCCGTAGGCCACCCACTGCGCGCCGTTCCCGCCGATACCCGGGGCCACTCCCACTACCGCGCCGATCACGCAGCATCGGAGCGCGAGCCACCGGTGCCGCAGCACGTCTGCGAAGCCTTGGCGCAGGCCGCCAAGGGCGCCGACGTCCCGGCGCGCGATCGACGTGCGGTGGATCGCGAGATCGATGAGCTCCGGGATCGCGAAGAGACCCAGCGTCGCGGGGACGATGCGGATCCCTTCCCATAGGTAGAGCTGGTCGAACGTGTAGCGGAGCGTCGCCGTGCCCGGCGCCTGCCCAACCATCGAGAGCATCAGGCCAAGCCCAGCCGCGGCGAATCCCTTCACCGGATTGCTGCCCGTCAGGCTCGAGACGAAGGCGATCCCGACGACGGCGAACATCAGAAACTCGGGCGAGCCGAACGAGCGAAGGAAGGGCTGCACGATCGGGATCGTGATCATGAGGCTGATCGCGCCGAAGAGCGCCCCGATGAGCGCTCCGAAGAGTGCCGCGCCGAGCGCACGACCCGCCTCGCCCTGCTTCGCCATCGTGTGACCGTCCACGATCGTGGCCGCGGTCACCGGCTCCCCGGGAACCCCGAAGAGGATCGAGGTGATCTCGCCGGTCATCGCGACCACCGAAGACATCCCGAGGAGGAACGCGAAGGCTTCCGCCGGCTGCATCTTGAAGATGAACGGCAGCATCAGCGCGAGCGCGGTCGCGCCCCCGATCCCGGGGAGGATCCCGACGACGAATCCCGCGCCGATGCCGACGAACATGAGGCCGATCGCCGGCCAGGACAGGATCAGCCCCAGGCCGGCGATCAGCGCTTCGAGCACAGAGCTAGCGTCAGGTCGTTATTTGAGCGCGAGTGCCGCTTTCAGCGCGTCGATCGTGCCCTTGTCGTAGCCGAGGAGCTCGGTCACCACTTTCTGGACACCGGCGGCGTCCTTCGGCGCGATGTCGATCTTGGCCTTGGCCGCCTCCTCCTTGAGGGCCGGATCGTTCCACGCCTTCGTGAAGGCCTCCTGAAGCGCCTTCAGGCGGTCGGCGGGAACGTTCGGCGGCGCCGTGAAGGCTTTGCTGATAACCGACGGCGCGGTGATGGCCTTGACGAGCGCTTTGTTCTGCGGAGTCGTCGCGACCTCGTCGGCCATCGGAACGTTCGCGAGGTCCTTCACCTTCTCGTCACCTTGCTGGACCAGCGGGACCATCGATCCGTCCTTGAGGTTCTGCCCTTGCGTGGGGCCCATGCTTTCCCAGGTCCAGCAGCCGCCCTGCACTTCTCCGGAGTCGACCGCGCGCGAGATACCGGCGGTGCCGTTGTAACCGGAGACGATCTTGATGTTCGCGCCAAGAGCGGTCCGCAAGACTTGCGGGAAATCGCCGGTGTTCGAGCCAGGCCCGGTCGACCCGACGATGAACTGCTTCGAACCCTGGATGTCCTGGAGCTTCGTGAAGCCGGAATCCTTTCGCGCGATGCACACGATCGTCGCCGAGAAGGTGCTCCCCAGCCAGCCGAACTTTCGTGAGTCGAACTTGATGTCGGCCGCTCCGAGCGCCTGCTGCAACGTCTGGTTCTCGTTGAACACGCCGAACACGGTCCCGTCCTGCGGCGCGACCTCGTAGAGGAAGTTGGCCGCGACCCGGCTACCCGCCCCGGGCATGTTCTCGACGACGAGCGTCGGGTTGCCCGGGATGTACTTGCCCATGTGACGCGCGAGGACGCGCGCGGTGGTGTCGAACCCGCCGCCGGGCTCGAGGCCGACGACGACGCGGATGGTCTTGCCCTCGTAGAACGCCTTCACCGCCGCGGCGGGATCGGGTGTGCCCGCGGGCCGCGCGGTGCCCGCGGTCCCGCCCGGAGCTCCACCGCACGCGCCCACGGCGAGCGCCGCCACCAGGGTGATCACGAGGAAACGTGTTCGACGCATCTCGCACCTCCCAGCGCCTCCAGCCCCAACCGGCTGAAGTGGTCATTTGTTATACCATTCGCCGCCGGCTGGCAGATCAGTCCCGTTCCCCTCGGGTCCCGCAGTACGGGTCGGACGTCATCGTCGACCTTCTTCAGGCGTTCGGGATCGAGTACGTAGCCCTAAACCCCGGAGCGTCCTACCGCGGCCTTCACGATTCCCTGGTGAACTACGGCGGGAACAAGCCCGAGATCATCCTCTGCACCCACGAAGAGATCGCCGTCTCCATCGCCCACGGGTACGCGAAGGTGACCGGGCGGCCGATGGCTGCCGCGGTCCACGATGTCGTGGGCCTCCTTCACGCGACGATGACGATCTACTACGCCCACGTCGACCGCGCCCCCGTGCTGGTGCTCGGGGCCACCGGCCCGGTCGACCGGACGAAGCGACGCCCGTACATCGACTGGATCCACACCGCGCTCGTGAACGGCAACGCGGTGCGCGACTACACCAAGTGGGACGATCAGCCGGCGACGGTCGCGGACTTCCCCGCGTCGTTCGCGCGTGCCTACCGCATCGCGACGACCGAGCCATGCGGCCCCGTCTACGTCTGCTACGACGCCGGGCTTCAGGAGCAGAAGCTGGAACGACCGATCGACGTCTCCGACGTCGCCGCGGGCGCGCGCCCGACCGGGGTGCAGGCCGATCCCGCCGCCATCCGGCGCACCGCCGAGCTGCTCGCCGCGGCGGAGCGACCCGTGATCGTGACCGAGTTCACCGGGCGGCACCCTGCGGCCATCCCCGAGCTCGTCGCGCTCGCGGAGGAGACCGCCGCGGCGGTGATCGACCAGAACGGCCGCGTGAACTTCCCGAACCGCCATGCCCAGAACCTCACCGGCGGCGATGCCCTCGCCGACGCCGACTTCGTCCTGCTGCTCGATGTCGGCGATCCATTCCGCGCGCTCAACGAGCTCGATCGGCTGACGAACGAGAAGAAGCCGCGGACGACCGCGGGCGTCCCGATCGTCGACATCGGGCTGGCGGAGCTTCGGCAGAGCAAGTGGTCGGAGGATCTCGGACAGTTCCAGCCAGTCACGCTCTCGGTTGTCGCGGACACGAGCCTTCTGCTTCCGGCGCTACGCGTCGCGGTGCGCGAGCGAGGCACGCGGGACCGGAGCGCGCGATGTGCGGAGCTCCGGCGGGAGCACGATGCGATCCGCGAGGGCTGGGAGAAGCGATCGCGCGAGGACTGGGACGCGTCGCCGCTCACCGCGCCGCGCCTCGCGTCCGAGATCTGGTCGGTCATCAAGAGCGAGGACTGGATCCTCACCTCGAACACCCTCGAGGACTGGGCATTGCGGCTTTGGGACATCGACGGTCCGCGGCGTCATCCGGGGCGGAGCTTCGGCACGGCGACTCAGATCGGGACGTCGATCGGCGTCGGCCTCGCGTACCGCGGAACCGATCGGCTCGTCGTCGACATCCAGCCGGACGGCGACCTGCTCTACGACCCGGGAGCGCTCTGGACCGCGGCGCATCACCGCATTCCGCTCCTCGTCGTCATGTACAACAACCGCGCCTACTACAACGACTGGGAGCACCAGCTCCGCGTCGCGCGACACCGCGGAACACCGAAGGAGAACGCGCGTATCGGTCAGGAGATCACCGATCCCGCACCGGACTTCGCGATGCTCGCGCGAAGCTTCGGCTGGCACGCGGAGGGACCGATCGCCGAACCCGATAAGGTGCGCCCCGCCCTCGAGCGCGCGCTCGAAATTGTGCGTAAGCAGAAGCGTCCGGCGCTGGTCGACACGATCGTCAGGCACCGCCAGGAGAAGCGCTTCCGCTAGAGGGAACTAGGCGGCGTCGGGAATGTGAAGGTCGTCGGGTCCGAAGAGATCGCTCAGCGAGCGCGCGTTCGCGAGCTGCTCGATCGCGGCGGCGACGTCTTCTATTTGCAGCGCGTCGACTTGCGTCTCCACCTGGATCGCGAGGAACTGCCGCTCGCAGCCGCCGCACGTCACCTCGACGAGGCGCGTCTCCTCGTAATGGCGTATTTCGCGCAGGGCCGCTCGCTGGAGTGACGTACCGCACTCGGAACAGGTGGCTGGCAGTCCGTCGGCGGCGTTCATGGCCGCCGCTTACGCATAGGCAGTGCCAAGCGAGCGTGGCCCGTCTTGACGGTTGGGTAACGGAGCCGGGCGCCTACTTCGCAAGAGCGGCGCCACGAGAGCGAAGCATGCCTAGAGAGGGCCGGAGCGCGATCACGACCGCGACCAGGACGACCAGCGCGCCGAGGTACGACTCGGGGGAGCGCTGTTCGGCTTTGGCGACGGCGCCCAGGATCACAGCGATCACCGGGACGACGACGCCGATCATGCTCGCGCTCGTGACCGGCCAGTGTTGGACGAGCCACGCGAAGAGGACGTACGCGCCGAGCGAGCCCGCGAGAACGAGATACAGGATCGGCCACCAGCCCGCGACGCTGGTCGGCAGGCTGTGGTCCTCCCCGATGGCGCTGCTGACGAGGACGCAGACGACTGCGCCGGCCGCCGCACCCACGGCGTTGACCGCGATCGCCGACGGCTGGGGATGCTGCTTGAGGATGACGGTCGAGAGCGCCGCCGCCGTCGCCGCCAGGAACACAGCCACGAGCCCGGCCAGCGGGACGTCGAGTCGGATCTCGCCCGCGAAGATGATCCCGACGCCGACGATGGCGAGCGCGGCCGCGACGAGCTTGCGGGGCGCGAGCCGCTCGACACCCATGGCCGCAGCGAGGAGCGCCGTCGAGAGCGGGACTGTCGCATAGAGCACCGCCGCGATGCCACTGGGCACGACGCGCTCGCCCCAATAGAGGAGCGAAAAGTTCACGCCCATGTTGAGGACGCCGAAAAGGAGCGCGCCGCGCAGGGCCGGGCCGCTCGGGAAGCGCTGACGGCTGGCCACCACCAGAGCCGCGAGGAGCGGAGCGGCGAGGACGAGACGAAGCGTAGCCGCCCACACCGGCGGGACGGCCTCGTTGCCGAGCCGGATCGCGAGGAAGGTACTGCCCCAGATGAGGCAGCAGGCGATGAAGACGAGGTACGGCGTCACTTCCGCAGCTCCATCCAGATCCGTTCCGCGGTGACCGGAAGAGTCATGACACGCGCGCCGCAGGCGGCATGCACGGCGTTCGCGACGGCGGGACCGACGGCGGGGTTCGCGAGCTCGCCGACGGATTTGGCGCCGAACGGCCCGGGGCCCTGCTGTTTCGTGATCAGCTCGATCCCAAGCGGCGGGACGTCGGCGATCGTCGGGATCTTGTAGTCGCTCAGGTTCGTCGTGACCACGCGTCCGTCCTCGACACGCAGCTCCTCCATGACGGCTTGACCGAGACCGAAGACGAACCCTCCCTCGAGCTGGCCACGCAGCGCGACGGGATTGATGACCGTTCCGACGTCGGCAACGAGCGTCGCCTGGTCGATCTTGAGCGAGCCGGTCTCGCGATCGACTTCCGCGAACACCGCGTAGGCGTACATCGACGATTCGTGCGTCTCCTGCGACGCCTCGCCCGTGACCTCGACCGGGCCGGCGTCGTCGATCGACCGGCCGAGCTCGCCAAGCTTCGCCTTGAGCTTGCGCGCCGCGTCGAGCGCGGCGCCGCCCTGCACCGGGGTCACGCGGCTGCCGCCCACCCCGGGATCGCGCGGGACGGCGTCGGTCGCTCCGCGCACCACGACCACCCGATCGAGTGGGATGCCGAGCTCGGCTGCGACGATCCGCTGGAAGAGCGTGTGCGCGCCGCCGCCCTGATCGGATACGCCCGTGTGCAGCTCGACACGGCCGTCGATCAGGCGGAGGAGCGCCGACGCGCGCCCACGTCCGACGTGGCGCACACCCAGGGCGAAGCCGAAGCCACCTCCTCTCGCGCCGATCTCGCGCAGGTTCTTGGAGACCTCCTCGTATCGCGACGCCTTGCCCAGCCGCGCGAGGAGTGCCGGCCCGTCGGTACCGTGCCAGGGCTGACCGGTGACATCGACGTCGCCCTGCCGGACGGCGTTTCGCACGCGCACCGCGAGCGGGTCGATCCCGAGATCTCGCGCAATGAGGTCGATGTGCGATTCGGCCGCGAACGCGTTCTGCGGCTGGCCCGGTGCGCGCGAATGGCCGGCGGGCACCTGGTTCGTGTAAACGGTCATCGCCTCGACCCGCGCCGCGGGAACGCGGTAGCCGGCGAGGGTGAGCATGGCGTCGCCGGGCATGAGCGTGGGCACGGGCTTGCCGGCGGCGTACGCGCCGCCGTCGAACACGACGCGCGACGTGTGCGCCAGGATCCGGCCCTCGCGGTCGACGCCTGTTCGAAGAGTGATCCGCGCGGCGTGGCGCGTGTTCGTCGCCTGCAGGTCGTCGGCGTACCTCATCACCGATCGCACCGGACGGCCGGTCGCGCGCGCCAGGAAGTAGAGCGCGAACTCGTCCAATGAGAGGCCCTTGCCGCCAAAGTCTCCGCCGATGTGCCCCGCGTCGACCACGATGCGCGACTCGGGGATGCCGAGGCTCTTCGCAAGGTGGTTTCGGAGCGAGAACGGCGCCTTGTTGGTCGTGACGACCCGGACGATGTCGCCGTCGAGCCACACGAGCGCCGCGCGGGGCTCGAGGTATGCCTGATGGACGCGCGGCACCTCGAAGGTGTGCTCGTACACGCGATATGCCGCGGCGAACCCGGCTTCGACGTCCCCGTGCGCGTGCACGGCGTGGCCCTGGACGTTCGGATGAGGCACCGACGCGCGGACACCGCCGAGGAACGCGTACGCGGACGCGTCAGGGTGGAGCACCGGGGCGTCCGCTCCAAGCGCGGCGGCGGTGTCGAGGATCGCGGGAAGCTCCTCGTACTCGACCTCGACAAGCCGCGCGGCTTCCTCCGCGATCTGTGGCGTGTCGGCGGCGATCGCGGCGATCCGGTCGCCGATGAAGAGCGCGCGGTCCCAGCAGAGGACCGGCCAGTCCAGCAACCGACGGCCGAACCGCGCGGGCCTCGTGTCCGACCCGGTCAGCACCGCGCGCACGCCGGCGAGTGCTCGGGCCGCGGTTGCGTCCACCGAAACGATGCGCGCGTGCGGATACGGACTCGTGACGAACGCGGCGTGCAGCATCGCTGGCCGTGCCATGTCGGCCGCGAATCGCGCGGCGCCGGTCACCTTGTCCCGGCCTTCGACGCGGTATTCGGGCTGGTCGAGGATCGACGCGGGGGGAAGTACGCCGACTCCGGTCACCGCATCGTCACCTGACGGGCCAGACATTCGGCGAAGTCCCGCATGAGCTGGTCGGCCTTGCGCTTGATGACGGCTTGTCCGAACTCACCGAGCCGCCCCATCACGGCAAGGTCGGTCCCAATCCGAAGCTGGGTCTCCCCGCTCTTCTCGATGAGCGCGAGATCCATCGTCGCGCGGATCGCACCCCCGACGCGCGAGTCCTTGGCGTCGGCCCGGATCGACGCGGTGCCTGCGGTCTCATCGCGCGCGGTGACCGCAAAGTCGCCGTCCAGCACCAGCCGGACCGGGCCTATCTGCACCGCCAGCGTGCCCAGGTACTTGTCCTTCCCGTTCGGACGCACCGACGCGACACCGGGGACGCATCGTGCGGCGGCCGGTATGTCCATCAGGCGCGCCCACACCTTGTCTCGCGGAGCCGCCACGGTGGCGGAGTGGGTGAACTTCATCGCAGGAGCTGCCTGAACGCTCGCGCCGTCCATACGCGGGCCATCTCGCGCTTGTAGGCCGCCGAGCCCCTGGCGTCGTCGAGCGGTTCGACCTCGTCGGGCACCATCGCGATCGCCTCGCTCAGGCGATCTCTTGCCTGACCGCGCATCGCGTCCTCTACCTTCCGTAGGCGCAGCGGCGTCGGTCCGACGGCGCCGAGCACCAGCCGGACGTCGGCGATCGTCCCGTCGTCGGCGAGACGCATGGTCGCCGCGACGGAGACCGTCGCGTAGTCGTCGGCGGTCTTCGGAAGGAACTTCAGATATGTCTCGCGCGTGCCTGGTGCGACCGGTGGGAGGACGACATGGGTGATGACCTCATCATGCGCGAGCGACGACGTGAAGTGATCCACGGCGACGTCCCCCACCGGTACCGTTCGCTCACCGCGTGGCGATCGGATGGTCACGCGGCCGTCGAACGCGGCGAGCATCGGCGGCGGATCCTGCGCCGGATCCGCGTGGGCGAGGTTCCCTCCGACCGTCGCCTGGTTGCGGATACGCACCGTGGCGACGCTCGCGAAAGCGTCGACGAGCGCGGGACTGAACGCGTAGGCGTCGGATGAACGCTCGACGGCGCGGTGCGTCGCCATGGCGCCGATCCGGAGACCGCCCTCGGAAGTGCGCGACACGCCACCGAGCTCCTCGACCGCGCGCAGACCGACGACGTGGCCAGGACGCAGGAGACCTTGCCGCATGAGGAGGACCGTCGCGGTGCCGCCCGCGAGGAGATGCGCGTCGTCGCCGTGACGCGTCAGCAGCTCCAGCACCTCGTCAAGCGATCGCGCCTCGTGATAGTCGAACGTCACAAGCGAGTCGGGGGGCTCTGCCCCCCGGCCCCCTGGCTCTGGCCCGCGGCCCCCGGGCTCTGGCCCCCGGCCCCCGAGGCTTTCTCGATCGCGCGCTCGATGCCGTAGTAACCGGTGCAGCGGCAGAGGTTCCCCATCATCCACGTGCGGACGTCCTCGCGATCGCGCGTCGGCTGCTCCTTCAGCAGCGCGGTCGCGGCGATGAGCTGTCCCGGCGTGCAGATGCCGCACTGGAAGCCGCCCTCGCGGATAAACGCGTCCTGAAGCGGCGTCAGCGACGCCGTGCTGAGCCCTTCGACGGTGACGATGCTCTTGCCATCCACGAACACGGCCGGCATGAGGCAGGCCGTAAGCAGCTCCCCGTCCACCAGCACGCTGCACGAGCCGCAGATGCCGATCGCACAACCAAGCTTCGTCCCGGTCGCCCCGCAATCGTCGCGAATGAGGTCGATGAGTAGGCGGTCCGCCGCGACGGCGAGGTCGCGGCGCTCGCCGTTCAGCGTGAAGCTGAGCCGGTGCGTGCTCAATCGGGGGCCGGGGGGCGGCGCCCCCCGATCGCTCGCAGCTTGAACCGCTGGATCTTGCCGGTAGACGTCTTGGGCAGCTCCGGTACGAACTCGATCCATCGAGGGTACTTGTACGGTGCGAGGCGGTCTTTGACGAACCCGCGGAGGTCCTCGGCGAGGTCGTTGACGGGCGCTGCCGCTTCCTTCAAGACGACGTAAGCGCTGGGTTTGACCAGACCGTCGGCGTCCTCGCGTCCCACCACCGCGCACTCCTGCACCGCGGGGTGCTCGAGCAGCGCGGTCTCCACCTCGAGTGGCGAGACCCAGATGCCGCCGACCTTCAGGAGATCGTCGCTCCGGCCATGGTGTGTGTAGTAGCCGTCCTGGTTGACCGAGTAGCGGTCGCCTGTGAAGACCCACTCGCCGCGAAAGGTGCGCTTCGTCGCGTCTCGCCTGTTCCAGTAACCGAGCGCTGTCGAAGGCCCGCGCACCATGAGGTCGCCGACCACGCCGGGCCTGGCGGAGGCGCCATCGGCATCGACGATCTTCGCGTCGTACCCCGGGATCAGCTGTCCGGAGGTGCCCGGACGTACCTTGCCCGCGACGTTCGAGATCGCGATGTAACCGATCTCGGTCGACCCGATCCCGTCCAGGATCTCGAGGCCGAAGCGCGCCTTCCAGCGCTCGAAGAGAGGCCGTGGTAGCGCTTCCCCGGCCGAGATGCAGACGCGCACGGACGAGAGGTCGCAGGCGACGCCATCCTCGGCGGCCGAGACCAACGCCGCGTAGGCCGTCGGCACGCCGTAGAAGACCGTCGGCCGCTCGGCCGCGGTGGTCGCGAATACGGCGCCGGGTTCCGGCCGGCTCGCCAGGAGCACCGTGGTCGCGCCGTGCCAGAGTGGGATGACGAGCGAGTTGTTCAGGCCGTACGAGAAGAAGAGTTTCGCGACGCTGAAGACGCGGTCATCCGGGGTGATCGCAGCGACGTGCCGGCCGTGGAGCTCCGCGGGGGCGATCGCACTCCGGTGCAGATGCACGACCGCTTTGGGCGTACCGGTCGTGCCGCTCGAGTACTGCCAGAAGCACATGTCGTCGGGACTCGTGGGCTCGGCGTCGAGCTCGTCCGACACTCCATCCATGAGGCTCGCGAGCGAGATCGTCGCAGGGGCCGCAGCACCGGCGACGATGACGTGGCGGAGATGGGGCAGCTCGCTCCGGATCGGCTCGATGAGCGGGAGCAGCCCCGAGTGAACGACGAGGGCCCGTGCTCGGCAATCAGCGAGGAGATATGCGTAGTCGCGCCTCGTTAGCAGAGTCGACAGCGTCACCGGCACCGCCCCGATCTTCACCGCGCCGAGGAAGGTGGCGACAAACTCGGCCGAGTCCGGCAGAACCAGCGCGACACGCTGCTCGGGTTCGAGGCCAAGCGTTCGAAGACCGTTGCCGGCGCGGTTGACCGCACGCGCGAGATCCGCGTACGAGTGCGTTCGCCCCTCGGCCCGGATCGCCGCGCGCTCGGCGCGGCCGCCTTCCAGATGCGGATCGAGCAGCGCGACCGTGAGGTTGAAGCGGTCGGGGAGCGTTACAGGTACTTCCGTCCCTTGAGCTTGTCGGGGAGGACGAGGCCCAACGCCTCGATCTGCGGGTCCACTTCCGCGATGTACTGACGCCGCGCTTCCTCGTTGGTGCGCCGCTTGAGACCCCACTCGATGTACCGCTCCGTGCGCGCCGAGTTCGACTGCCCGAACATGTCGAGGCCAACGGTGTACCACTTGTCGACGGCCGTCTGCGCCTGCGCGCGTCCGGAGTCCCCGGACTGCACGAGCTTCTCCAGCTGCTGATAGCCGTAGGTGATGTGGCCCTTCTCCTCGCGGAGGATCGTCGGTAGGTAGTCCTCGATCACGCGGAACGTCGACGCGTTCATCTCCTCGAGCTGGTACTCGCCAACCTTGTCGATCAGCATTCCAAAAGCCGCGAAGTCGGCCCACGTGGGCATGTCCTCCTTGAACGCGTCCACCTCGCGCTTGCTGCGCGGGCGCGTGAGGATGTCGGAGCGATCGATCTCGATGAGCCCGAGCATCCGGAGGAACTTTCGGCAGTGGTCGATCTCCTCCGACGCGATGCGCGCCACGCGCCACTGATCGTCGACGGTCGGCGCGCGCAGGGTCCAGTGGTCGACGTAGATATGGGGCCCGCCGATCTCGCAATCGGCCTGGATCGTGAGGAGTCGCGTGAGGAGGTCCTGGTATTCCTTCGGCATCTTCGTGAAGTCCTTGGGCTCGACTCGATCGTTGAACGGCGCCACGGCGACCTCCCCTCGACGCGTCTAGTTGACGGCCTCCTGGACCCAGCGGACCGACTTCGCACAGGGGCATCCACCGCCCATGCGCGCAAGCCGGGGCATCGAGCTGATGGCTTCCTTCAGCGGCGTCTCACCCCGGGTGACCTTGCGTTGCAGGTCCGCCCAGTGCTTCACGTCGATCGAGGCGCGGTAGGCCTCGGGCAGATTCGCGAGCACGTGTGCGATGTACTGCTCGACGTCGCTGAAGTTCTCCCCGTGCGCGCCGACCATCTGATACGCGTACTCACCGCGCCGGCGGAAGAATCGTCGATCGGGTAGCCGCAGCAGGTCCTCGGGCAGTACACCGTCGACCGCCTCGCCGGACTTGATCCGAGCGAAGGCCTTCTCGGCCTCGTCGCGCGAGAGCTTCGGCTGGCGGGCGCGGACGTAGCGCTCGTTCAGGTCGTCGTACATGCGCTGGCACTCGTCGACGTACATGTCCTGCGCTTCGCGGTTCGCCATGTCCTTGAGCCCGTACTTCACGTTTGTCTGGCCACCCCGCTCGTCGCCGAACATCTCTAAACCGCGCCCGAACCACTTGTGGGTCGCCTTCTGGATGTCCTGCGTCGTGATGTACCCGTCGCCTCGCGCCGCGGCCTCGACCCAGCGGCGAAGCGGGATCACGCCGGCCGCGAGGTGGAAGGCTTCCTCGCGCAGCATCGGCGGCATGCTCGACGCGTATGGCTTGTACGCCGAGATCTTCTGCATCGTGAGCTGGTACTTCCCCACTCGATCGATGAACGCCGCGAACACGACGTTGTCCAGGAAGCTGTCGTACTCGAGGTTGAACGCCGCGAGGACATGGGAGCCGGTCTGCATCGAGAGGATCTCCTCGACCATGTCGGCGGCCTTCGTGTTCGTCACCGGCGACCAGTCGGCGCTGGTGAGCAGGTGGACCATCTGGTAGCCATGGCGCAGCTCCTCGGCCATGACGCGGAGGGCCCAGGCGTGGTCCTGCGGCTCCTGCGCGCGGGCGAGCGTGCCCTGGTGCTGCTGGATCGATCCGAACTCGGTCGACGCCTGCGCCTTGATCTGCATCAGGAGGTGCTGCGCGGCCTCTTCGGGGAGATCCTTAGGCGCGAGCGCTTTAGCCTCCCCCGTCCGATCGCCGATCTCGATCTCGTCGGAGATGTCGCCCGCGATTTTCGCGCAGAGGCAGAAGGGCTCGTCCTTGGGAAAGAAACGGTCCCACTCCTCCGCGAGCTTCGGGTAGTCGGGAAAGTTGTGCCGTTGCCAGTGCTCGATCGCGTCGTGGTACGGCTTCGGCAGCGTCCGGACGTCGTCTTTCACGCGTCTAGCGTACCGAGTTTGGCGCGCGATTGGTCATACCGTTCGCCCAAGCGAACGTCCGGTCTGGACGACCCCCAGTCGCCTCACCCTCCTTCCCATCTGAGATGTTGGCGGTCGCTATTCGGAGGGCGTGAGGCGATCAGTCCGCTTCGATCACACCGCAGGCGATGCGCGGACCGCCGGACGCTCCCGTCACGCCGTTCAGTCCGCGGTCCTCGTTCTGGTGCACGATCACGGCGCTGCCGTTCACGTCGAACACGCTGAGGCCGTTGCCGACGTTCTGCCGTAGCGTGACCCGGCTCGTAACGTACTCGAGATGTCCTATGCCGGCCTCGTTCACCTCAAGGTTTCGGGAGGTCGCCCGCGTGGTACGGATGGTTAGCGTCTACCGGGCTGGAGCTGCCGAACGGACCCGGGTCGAAGTGCCCGCCTGCCGACGTGAAAGCGGTCGGCTCGCATTGGCCGGTCTCATGGATGTGAAATCCATGGAGGCCCGGGGCAAGACCCGCGACGCGGACAGCGACGCGCACCTCAGACACTGGGCTGTACCGCGAGACGATCTCCGTGAAGCGCGCCTCGCCCGAGATCCCGCTGCCGGGCGCGCCCTCGATCGTGGCGCGCGCGCGGAGCACCTGAGGCGCACCGAGGACACTGCCGTCCGGACCTACGAACATCAGCGCCAGCATGATGAGAGTGACAAGCGTGATGATGAGCGTCAGCCGGAATCCGAGTCTGACGCTGTTGAGCGACCTCATGATCCACCTCCACCGCAGCCGGGGAGTATTAGGAGCCCTCGTTCTGCGGGAACGCTCGCACTAACCCCGCGGGATGAACGGCACGGCGATCGTCGCGTGCCCGCTCGCAGCGTTCGCATCGACGATTCGACTGGGCGCAGTCGCCCCTAGAGCCGCTTCTCCAGCGCCGTAAGCGGCGCGGGCGCGAAGCCCATCGCGGCGATGAACGCTGCGATGTCCTTGTCCTGCGCGGCGACCATCGTGCGCGCGACATGCGCGCCCTTCGAGCGGAAGTGGCCGAGCAGCGCCTCGATCAAACGGCGGCCGATGCCCTTCTCGCGCGCGGATGGGTCGACGCCGAAGAACTCGACCCAGCCGGTCGCCTCCTCGAGGCCGAACTCGCCGCCGCGCACCTCGCCGAGCATGAATCCGACGACCCGGCCGTCCACCTCCGCGACCTGCGATGAGTCGGGGTCGCGGCGGATGTAATACGCGGCCCGCTGCTCCCAGACCTCAGGGCGATATCGGCCGGTGATGCGCTCGTCGATCCGGCAGATGCCTTCGATATCGAGTTCGGTCATCGGCCGCACGCGCACCTCGGGCATCGCGGCCGAGTTTAGAGGTGAGCGCCGACGAGCGAGCGCGGGCCTACGTCGGTTGAGGCGATCTCGCCGCGCCGACGCCGAGCCGCAGCCCGCTCACAACCGGAATCGCAGCGACGAGGTAGCACGCGGCGGCAAGGAATCCGACCGCGGTGAAGCCGATCGCGAGCGCGGCAACCACGGCGAGGATCGATCCGATGACCGAGGCCGCGCCGTTCACTGCCCAGGCCCACGCGACGAGTCCGTCGTCGTGCGCGCCGGCGGACGCGATGACGGTCGGGAAGACGGAGCCCAGCGGAAGTCCGATCGCGATCGACACGACGCACGCCATCCCACCTCGGGCGAGGAGCGGCCACGAGAGCGTGGCGGCCGCGACACGGTCGAACGCGAGGAACGCGATGGTTACGACGATCGCGCTCGCGAGGGCCGCGCGGGCGACGCCGAGTCTGCCGCCGGCCGAAGCTGCCGATCCGAAGGCGGCGCCCACCAGGAGTGCGGCGAGTCCGACCGCGAGGGCGAGCGCGGGCTGGCCCAGATAGAGCGTGAGTCGCTGGAGAAGGACGATCTCCGCGGCGATGAAGCCGAACCCCACCGCGAGAGCCTGAACGGTGGTTCGCCGGCCGGCCGCGGTCATGAGCGCGGCGCCCATCACCCTTCGGAGCGGCAGAAGGAGCAAACCCCACGACAGCACGACCGCCGGGATGAGCGCGCCGAAGAGGATCAGATATGCGACCGGCACGTGTTCACCCAATGTGTTCGCGAAGAAGAAGGGTCTGTTGTCGGTCGCCGGCACCGGCGTCCCCGCGAGTCCCTCAGCGAACGGACCCGTGCGACTCAAGGGGTCGAACGCGACCGTGAAGTGATGCGCCGCGGCGAACTCCCTGATCGCGGTGGTCGACGTCACATCGAACGCGTCGGCACGAACGATGAGCAGTCCGAAGTCCAGGTAGCGCAGCACCACAAGGTGCGCCAGCGGGTCGGCGATGCCGCGCCTGCTCAGCGCATCGATCCCGAGGGCCGCGGTGTTGAGCATCTCGATAGGCGGGTCGCGATAGAAGCGGCCGACGGCGAGGGCGCCGTGATCGGCGACGTGGCTCAGGTAGTCGTCGAAGGCTTCCGCGGTGTAGAGGTAGCTCTCCGACAGCGCGTACGCGCCGCTCGCCAGGGCAGCGTAGCTGTCGACGACGGTCATCAGGATGAGGTCGTAGCGATCCGACGATCTCCTGATGTAGCTGCGCGCCTCGTCTTCGAAGACGTTGACGCGATCGGCGGTGTAGATGTGCCCGCTGTAATCGGCGAGCGGTCCGCGCATCAGGCCGGACACGCCGCGATTCACCTCGACCGCGTCGACGCGCGATGCGCCGTGGAGCAGCGCGTTCTGAATGTCGATGCCGCCGCCGGGACCGATGATCAGGACGTGCGGTCGTGTCAGCAGCTCGTAGGGCGCGGCGATGATGCTCGCGCGGAGCACGCTCATGTCGCCGGAGCCGTCGAGAATCTGCGTCGCCGCGCTCTGATCGAGGAGCATGAAGTGCGCGTCGGGCCGCGGCGCGATGAAACCGGGATCGATGAGATTGCGGTACATCTCGCCGGTCGGAAGCCCGTCGTAGTGGATGACATCCACGCGAGCGTGCGGATCCCAGCGAGTCGCGAGATGCGTGATGTCCTCGCCGTAGACCGCTCTCTTCGCGGGTCCGCTCTGCGGAGGCGCGATCGCGTCGCCCGCGAGCGTCAGCGCAGCCGTGAACGCTCCTGCGGCCACCACGCCTGCCACCGTCCGGATTTCAAGGCCAGCCACGGCGAGCGCCGCGAGCGCGGAGAGACTTGCCGAGACGCCGTACAGGCCGGGGGCTCCGATCGCCGGCAGGCCGGCGAAGGCGAGAAGGCTCCCGATCGCGGCGCCCGCCAGGTCCGCTGAATAGAGACGTCCCGCGCGGACGGGATCCTCGCGGAGACTGCGAACGATGATCCAGCTCGCGAAGACGAACGGCAGCGCGCCCGCGACGTAGGCGACGAGGATCGCCGCGGCGAGCGCGGTGCCGGGGTCGATGTGCGTCTCGAGGATGAGCGCCGCGAGCGCGCTCGTCGCCGCGGCCAGCGCGAGGGTCGCGAGGTCCGGCCGCTTTGGTCGTCGGTCGAAGATCGCGCTGAACGTCGCGCCGCTGCCAACCCCGAGAAGCGACACGCTGATGACCAGATACGTCAGGTGGTAACCGTATGAAGCGCTGAAGAGGCGGGTTTGCGCTACCTGGAAGAGGAGCGCCGCCGCGGAGACCAACGCGATGCACACGTAGCGGGAGACGGGCATCGGCGAAGGCTACGGTCTTGGACTCTTGCGACGGTTGTCAAACCCGGTGCAAGGGCAATTCCCCACGTCCGATTGCGCCGACGTAAACGAAGAGCCCGCCACGGACGGCGGGCTCTTCGCGGGGAGAGGGTGCTGCGTTACGTGGTCGGTGCGGGCGGTGCGGTTGGCGCTGCCGGCCGGCGCCGGGCCGCGAACACCACGGCGGCCAGGGCAAGGAGCGGGAGCCAACCGAAGACGATGAGCCAGATCACAGCGTCGGCGAAGACCTGCATCATCGCGCCGAGTGCCGCGAGGGCGCGGCCCACGGTCTTCGCGGGATCCCAAGCCTTGGGGGCGGTGTCGCCGGGCAGAGCGGAGAGCGTCGAGATGGACATCGAGATGGTCGAGAACTCGGTGCGCTGCTTGATGCTGTTGATCTGAGCGGTGAGCTGCTCGATCTGCATGCGCACGTTTCCGAGCGACCCGTCGACCTTGAGGATCTCGTCGATCGTGTTCGCGCGGCCGAGGATCGCGAGATACCGCTGCTCTTCGGCTTGCTTCGCCGTGAGCCGCGCCTGGAGGTCGATGAACTGGTCGGTGACGTCCTGGGCGCTGACGCCGGACGACGCGACCTCGCCCTCGAGGCTCCGCAGCTGCTGCATCGCATCGGCGAAACGGTTGGAAGGCACGCGGATGGTGAGGCTCGCGTTGCGGGAGTCGCCGCTGCCGCTTTGGCTGAGGTTGAGAACATCGCCGCCGAGGCCGCTCGCGATGGCCTGGGCGCGATCGCTCGTCGCCCACGGGTCCTTCGAGCGCATGTCGATCTTCGCGCTGAGGATCAGGTTCCGGTCGCCGCTGACGACGACGGTGGGGATGCCCTTGTTCGGGGCGCTAAGCGCGGCGTCGCCTGCGATCCCCGGTGCGGCGTCAAACGCCGGGGCGGGCGCACCGCCTTCGGACCTGCCTCCGGCGGTCGTACCGGCCGAGCCCGAGGTGCAGGCGGCGGCGAGGAGGAGCGGGGCCGCGATGAGGAGGGCGAGCTTGCGCATCGTCGTTCACCAGCTTTCGGCGGTTCTTGTGTGTGCGTAGACGTCCGGCGGGCGCGCTAGGTTCCCCAGCGGTCCCCGAAGAGGCCCTGGGCGTTCCGGGCGATTTGGCCAGCCAGGTCGCCTATGTCCAGGCCGCGCTCCCGTGCCAGCGCCGCGTGCGTCGCCGCGACGTAGAGCGGTTCGTTCCGGCGGCCTCGGGCATTCTGTGGCGCCAGGTACGGGGCATCGGTCTCAGCGAGGAGGCGATCGGCCGGGACCAGACGCGCCGCCGCCCTGAGCCCGTCGCTGCCGGGATAGGTGAGCGTGCCGGCGAAGGAGATGTGCAGCCCGAGGTCGAGCCAGGCGCCGAGCTCATCGGGCCCCTCGCTGTAGCAGTGGATCATGCCCCGCGGAACGACGCCTTCGCCGAGGATGGCGCGCACGCGCTCGCCCGCGTCGCGAACGTGGATGACGACCGGCAGCCCGAGAAGCGCCGCGAGCGCGAGCTGGCCCCGGAAGGCCGCTTCCTGCACTTTCGGCGGCGAGCTCCGGCCGGAGAAGTCCATTCCGATCTCGCCGATCGCGACGACGCGAGGATCGCGCGCGAGGTCCGTCAGACGGGACAGCGCGTCGACATTCCAGGACGCCGCGCGATGCGGATGGACTCCGACGGCGACGCGAACGTCACGGTGACGGGCGGCCAGCGTGAGCGCCTCCTCACTCGACGCGACATCCTCCGCCGCCGTGAGAACGCGTTCGATGCCCGCCTTCCGTGCGCGTTCGAGCACGTCGGCGACATCTGCGGCGAAGCGGCGGTCGGTCAGATGTGCGTGCGCGTCGATCACGGCGGGAGGGTAACGTTCACTAATGGCGGAGCGCATCTTTGTCGCGGTGGCGTGGCCGTATACGAACGGGCCGCGGCATCTCGGGCACGTCGCGGGTTTTGGTGTGCCGTCGGATGTGTTCGCCCGCTACCACCGGCTCAAAGGCAACGACGTGCTCATGGTGAGCGGCACCGACGAGCATGGGACTCCGACTCTCATTCAGGCCGACGCCGAGGGCCTCAGCCCGAAGGAATCCGTCGACAAATACAGCCGGATCATCAGCGACGATCTACGGTCGCTCGGTCTCTCGTACGACCTATTCACCCGGACGACCACGCAGAACCACCGCGTCGTCGTGCAGGACGTCTTCAAGACCCTCTACGACAAGGGCTACCTGATCAAGAAGACCGCGATGGCCGCCTTCCAGGAGGCCACCGGGCGCACCCTCCCCGATCGGTACATCGAAGGCACGTGTCCGATCTGCGGATTCGTCGGCGCGCGGGGCGATCAGTGCGACAACTGCGGCAACCAGCTCGATCCGGACCAGCTCATCGACCCACGCTCGCGGATCGATGGGTCCAGGCCGATCTTCAAGGAGACCGAGCACTTCTATCTGGACCTTCCGGCGTTCGCCGAGCCGCTCGCGAAATGGATCTCGAAGCAATCGCACTGGCGGCCGAACGTTCGGAATTTCTCGCTGAACTACATCGCGGACCTGAAGCCGCGCCCGATCACCCGCGACATCGACTGGGGCGTGCCGATCCCACTACCCGGTTGGCAGGATCGGCCCGACAAGCGGATGTACGTGTGGTTCGATGCGGTGATCGGCTACTTCTCGGCGGCCGTCGAGTGGGCCGGAATGGTCGGGCGCCCCGACGCGTGGCGCGAGTGGTGGCAGGACCCCAAGTCGCGCCACTTCTATTTCATGGGCAAGGACAACATCGTCTTCCATACGACGATCTGGCCCGCGATCCTGCTCGGGTACGGCAATGGCGGTCAGATCGCGGGGGGCCGGGGCGAGCCATTGCAGCTCCCGTACAACGTCGTATCCAGCGAGTTCCTGACGATGGAAGGGCGGAAGTTCTCCACGAGTCGCGGCGTCTCGATCTACGTGAACGACTTCCTTTCGCGTTATGACGCCGATTCGCTCCGGTTCTATCTGATGCTCGCCGGGCCGGAGACGCAGGACACCGATTTCACCTGGGCCGACTTCGTTCGCCGGAATAACGACGAGCTCGTCGCAACCTGGGGAAACCTCGCGCATCGCACGCTCGTCAATGCCCATCGCCGGTTCGGGGAGGTGCCCCGACGCGGTGAGCTCACCGGAGACGACAGGAAGTTGATCGAGACGGTCGAGTCCGGTTTCACGAAGGTCGGAACGCAACTCGAAGAAGCACGCTTCCGTGCAGCCCTGCAGGAGCTCCTTCACCTCTCGGCGCTCGTCAATCAGTACCTCACGGAAACGGAGCCATGGAAGCTCATCGGTACCGACAAGGAGCGGGCGGGGACCGTGCTGTACGTGGCGCTTCGCTGCGTGGACGCCCTGAAGGTGATGTTCGCGCCGTTCCTGCCCTTCTCGAGCCAGAAGCTCCATGAGTACCTCGGCTACGACGGCGCGATCGCGGGTGCTCCGGAACGTCGCACGGTCCGCGAGTCCGACGGCTCGACCCACGACGTGCTCACCGGCGACTACACGAAGTGGACGGGTTCGTGGGCGCCGCCGGGCCTGCCTGCGGGGCAGAAACTCCGCGAGCCGGAGCCGCTCTTCAAAAAGCTCGACCCCGACGTCGTCGTCGCGGAGGAGCTCCGCCGCATGGAGGAGCGCGGCGGCACGTGAGGCGCTTCCGCGCTTTCGCGATCGCGGCGGCGATCGCGCTCGGTGCGTGCACGTCGCCCGGTCCCGCGACAGCGTCGCCGAGCGCGCCCCCGTCGGCGGTCCTCCTTGCGCCCGCGACCGAGTTCGATGCCGCGAAGGCGAAGGCGCACGTCGACTATCTGGCAGACGCGGCGCGAGGCGGCCGCTACTCGGGCTCCGCCGGGTACCGCGATGCCGCCACCTATGTCGCCGATCGCTACCGCGAGATCGGTCTCGAGCCCCTCGGCGACAGCGGGACGTTCTTCCAGCGTTTCACCATGCCGATCGTCGAGCTCACTGAGATGTCCACGCTCACGGGTCCCGGTGGGCGGACCTACCAGCCACGCGTGGACTTCACCGAAAGCGTCGGCGGTCGTTCGGGTTCGGGTAAGGCCGAGGCGGAGATCGCCGCGGTCGGAGGCGCCGCGCGTACCGGCGGCCAGAACGACTTCATCGGCGCGAACGTGCGCGGGAAGATCGCTCTCGTCACCGGGCCCGGCGCCCCGAACGGCGGCAGCTCCGTCGAGAACGCCTATCAGGAGGGCGCGATCGGCGTGCTCATCGTCGGCGGAGCGACCCTCCGCTACTCGTACCTTCCGCGGTTCCAGAGCGAAACCATCCCGACGCTCGTGATCAGCCAAGAGGTCGCGGACCAGCTGCTCGCGCCGGCGGGAAAGACACTCTCGACCGCGCAGGACCTCGTTCGCGCGCGCCGCGCCGACCCGAGCGCCCCGGTGTCCGGATTCGACGTACCGGCGACCGTCCGCATGAGCGTGTCGCTCACGCAGGTGCGCGACGTGGACGCGATCAACGTCGTCGGCCTGCTGCGCGCGCCGGACCCGAACAATGCCCAGCGCGCCGTCCTCGTCGGCGGGCACCTCGACGGTGTGGGCACCGATCCGGACGGATCGGTCTTCCAGGGCGCAAACGACAACGCGTCAGGACCCTCCGTCGCGATCGAGGTCGCCCGGGCGCTCGCAGCCTCCCGCTCGACGCTCAGCCACTCCGTCGTGTTCGTGGCCTTCGCCGGCGAGGAAGAGGGCTTCTTCGGTTCGGAGGCCTACGTCGCGCAGATGGCGGCTGTCCCAGGCCGGGTCGAGAGCCTCGTCGCCATGCTGAACCTCGACGTGATCGGCTGCTGCAGCGACACGCTCATCGTCTCGAATGACGCGCCAGACCTGCAGCGCCGGGTGCGCGACGCCGCGACGAGGCTCGGAGTCGCGACCCAGCCGACGGGTTCCGGTGGAAGTGACCACGCGAGCTTCGCGCGGCGCCGGGTCCCGGCTGTCCTCATCGGCGCCGCCGATTTCATCCTCCACGTGTACGCGGACAAGCCATCGGTGGTCCTCGAGTCTCGCCTCAAGAAGGCAGGCGACGTCGTGACCGCGGTCGCGAAGGAACTCGCGTCGGCGCCTTAGGCCGGCGTCCCTGCCCCTGCGATCTCCGCGGCGCGATCGCTGATCGTCTTCGCGACCTCCTCGCGCTCCTTTTCGCCGAACCCGGTCGACGTGAGCATCTCGACGGCGGCGAGGTCGCGGTAGAGGACGCGCACCAGGCGGCGCGCCTCGGTCGGGCCTCGATCGATCCACTCGAGCGTCTTATCGACCTGGACCGTGTGCTGGATCAGGTGCGCCTCGAACCGGTGCATTCGGAACCGTATGGGCTTCTCGCCGTCCCAGAACATGGCCCCGCGCTCGAGCGCCTCATCTGGAAGGCCGCCCAGCTCGTCGAGAACGCGGCGGTGGATCTCGAACAGCGCGTTGCGGACCGCCGCGATGCCGCCCTCGAGCCTCTTCGGCGCGCGGTACTTGTGTTCGTCGCGCCATGAGTCCCAGCGTTCATCCGCTTCCTTCTCATCACGTGGGCGGTCCGGCGCGAGGGCATAGCGGACGCTGGCCAGGAACCCGTACTCGGCACCCAGCAGGTGCGCGACCACTTCGCGGAGGGGCCACTCGCCCTCCCGCGGTACCCGGTCCACATCCTGGTCGCGCAAGCCGGCGAGGGCGCCGGTCAGGTCGCGGTAGGCGTGGTGATAGTGGCCGAGGATGCGCTGCGCTTGCGACGGCGGCGCGGGCCGCATCGCGGCGAGCCGCACCGCGAGATCGCGCAGCTCGTGTTGGGCGAGGAGGAGCGCGAAACGCAGACCCTCTTCGTCGTACTCGCGCCACACCCATTGCCGGTCCATCTCGGCATCGGATAGATCGACGGTCGCGCGGACCAGTGCCTCGACGGCCTGGGTGACGGTGGGCACTAGAGCGCCACGACCGGAACACCCGCGACCGTTTCCGACGCCACGTGATCCACGACCGCGTGCAGGTGCCCCGTTTCCTTCCACACGCGGATCTGGCGGTCCGCGCTCGTCCCCTCCCGGGCGATCGTCTCGAGGTACTCCGCTTCCTTCCGCGAGCCGAGCCCGTCCACGACGTCGTCGACGAACTCGAGGAGCTCGACGGCCAGCTCCTTCATCGGCACCTCGGTCTGCTTCCCGTAGTCGATGAGCTTGGCGTCCATGCCGCCTCGCATCGCGCGCCACTTGTTCTCCTGGATAAGGCTCGGCAGGTAGCGCCGGAACCCCTGGTTCTTCTCGCGAAGGACCAGCAGCTTCGCGCAGATGGCCTGGGTGAGCGCCGCGAGGCAGAGCGTCTCCTCGATCCGCGTGGCCGCATCGCAGATGCGGAACTCGATCGTGGGGAAGACCGCGTGCGGCCGGAGATCCCACCAGATCTTCCGGCCGTTGTCGATTGAGGCCGTCTTCACGAGCAGCTCGACGAAGTTCTCGTACTCGTCGTAGCTCGCGAAGTCCGGCGGGATCCCCGTGCGCGGGAAACGGCCCCAGATGACCTGGCGGTACGACTTCAGCCCGGTGTTGCGAGCGAGCCAAAACGGCGACGACGTCGAGATCGCGAGAAGATGAGGAAGGAAGTAGCGCGCCTCGTTCATCACCTCGACCCGCCCTTCAGGGTCCGGGATGCCGACGTGGACATGCATGCCGAAGATGAGGAGCTCGCGGATGACGTCCTGCAGCTCGTCCTCGAGGATTTTGTAGCGCTCCTGCTCGGTGACCTGCTGGTCCTGCCAGTGCGAGAACGGGTGCGTCCCGGCCGAGGCGATTCGCAAACCCACCGGCTGGAGGAGCGCGGCGAGGGTGCCGCGTAGCGTGGAGACCTCCTCGCGCGCCTCGCCGATGTCGGCGCAGATCTTCGTCCCCGCCTCGATCACCGACTGCATCATCTCGGGCTTGATCTGATCACCCAGGCGCGGCCGCGCCGCGGCAAGGAGCGTCTCGCTGGCGCTCTTGAGCTGGCCCTCGCCGTCGACGATCTGGAACTCCTCTTCGATCCCGATCGTCAGGCGCGGCACGTTGGTTGCCCTCACGCGTCGCTCCGCGCTGCGCTTCGCTCCCCCGCGCCGATGGGTCCGCCGGCGATGACGTAGGTCGGCACGACGCTGCCGGCACCCGCGGTCACGTTCAGGAGCGCGCTCGAGGAGACACGCGCGAGGCAGCCCGAGACCCCGCCCCAGAAGAGGTAGGGGTTGTGGTCGATCGAGAGGTCGAGGAAGTGCATGCGGCCGAGGACCACAGGGAACGGATGCCGCGGGACGGGGACGCGCTCCTGCACGACAGACGAGCTCTCCAGGGCCGTGAGGAAGGACTGCTCCCACTCGTGCTGGTCGATCGTCCAGCCGAGCACCACGCCCTTTCCGCCGTACTCGTCGTTCGGCTTCAGGACCAGGCGCTCGCGGTGAGCGATGACGAAGTCACCCAGATCGACGACCTTCCCCGCGTACGTGGTGTGCCCTTCGCGGACCTTGCGCGTCCAGGGGATGTGCTTCGCGATCGCGGCCCGCTGCGGCGCGGTGTAGAGCGCGGCATGGCGGTCGTCCGAAAGGAGGGCGAGGCTCATCTTCTTGTGAAGCAGCTTGGCGCGGAAGCTGTTCACCACGGTCACGGCTCCCTCGAGGTACGCCCGGACCAGGGGCCGCGAAACGTCGTCCTTCGCGAGGAGCTCGCTCGTGAGGACGCGCCGGTAGACGAGGTTGATCGCCTTGCCGTTTGCGCGGAGCGCCCCGCGCGAGTACGTCAGGTCTTCGGGCGCGCAGATCACGGTCGAGACCCCGCGCGATTCGAAGTACCGCTGGAACATCTCGAACTCGGTCAGCGTCGGCAGGCCGCGCCAATCGACGATCGCGATCGTAGGCGCGCGCTCCGACCGCGAGCGATGCGCGCGCAGCATCGCCGCGAGCTGGCGCCCGCGCGTCGGGACGACGCTGCAGGGGAACTTCTCGCGGAACCTCTTCATGACCGGCAGCGACGCGAAGACCTGAGCGAGCTCGTCGTTGTAGGCCATGCCGGCGGGTGATTCCGCGTTGTATTCGACGAAGCGAATGACGCCGTCCTCGCCGATGAACCCGTCGAGCCGCGCCGAAGGAGACGCCGCGCGGAAGCCGGGATCGCGTAGCGCGAGCGCCTCTTCCTGCGGGTCGAGATCGAGCTGGCGTCGGAGGTCCTCGTCGTCGAGCAGGGCGCGCTCGAGCCGGCCGAGCGCGGCATAGATGGTCTGGGATGCCTCGTTGACAGCCGCATACTGCCAATCGCTGACGAGGTTCGGCCGCAGCGAGACACAGAGCGGCCGATCGCCGAACACCAGCCGGCGCTTCCGCTGCCCTTCGGCGAGCGCCGACGCGCTCGCCTCCGCGACTTGCGGATCCTCGAGGATCTCGTGGTACGCGACCACTGGATCGCGCGCCGTGACCGAGCGTCGACGTGCTATCGCACGTGCCGCCACCACCGATGCTCCCCCTTCCACGGCGGCTCCGCCTGCCCCGTGGCGTACGCGATGACGAGATCGCTCATCTTCTCGAGCACCCAGGCGAAGTTGTCCTCTTTGATCGAGAAGCTATCGAAGTCCGGCGCGGGATTCAGCCAGTCGATCGCGTAGAGCTCGCCGTCGCGGACAGCGAACTCGACGGTGTCCATGTCGTACCCGAGCGCGTCGGTAAGCCGGATCGCGCTCAGGATGGCGCGAGTGCGCAGGTCGCCCTCGACCGGCCGGCTGATGACGTATCGCTCGTGAAACGGCGCCGTGGGGTCATACCGGATCGGGAGGACATCCTTCCGCCCGATGGCGATGCACCGGATGTAGTCCTCCCACTTGATGAACTCTTGAAGGATCATCGTTTTCGGCCGATATCCGGGTGAGAGCCCGCCGGACTGGTCGTATGCCCAGATGAGCTCGTCCTTCGTGTCGACGCGATAGACGTCCTTCCACCCGCCGCCGGTGTTCGGCTTCAGGATCGCGGGCAGCCCCGTGTACTCGATGAGGGAGTCCCAATCGAGCGGGTACTGGAGGTTCCGGAGCGACTGGTCCGAGATGTCGGGGATGTACGACTTGTTCGGGAGGGCGACCGTCTTCGGCACCGCGACCCCGAGCTCGCGCGCGAGCGTGCACTCGAAGAACTTCTCGTCCGCTTCCCACCAGAACGGATCGTTTACGACGACGGTTCCCTGCAGCACCGCGCTTTTCAAGTGGGCGCGGTAGTACGGAACCTCGTGGCTGATGCGGTCGACGATCACCGCATAGCGCTGCGGCTCGATCTCGCGCGCGCCGCCCAGGGTGGCCATCTCGGCGCGCACGCCTTTCGACGCGCCCCTGCGATTGACCGTCTCGATGAACGGGCCTGGGAACGTGTTCTCGCGCCCGATGAGCAGGCCGACGACCTTTTCGGGGGCTGGGGGGCGCGGGGGCAGGGGCCCCCGGCGCGAAGCGCCCCCAAGTTCTTGGCTCATATGTACCTATCCACCATGTCCTTCCAGTAGGGCCAATCGTGCGCCCAGCCGTCCCAGAGGTCGAGTTCGGCGGGCACGCCCTTCTGCTGCAGCACGCCCGCGAGACGCTTGGATTCGTCGACGTTCGGGTCGTCGCGGCCGGTTGCGATGATGATCTCCGTTTCCCGTAAGGGGCCGAGATAGCGATCGTCGATCAGATTCGGAAGGAACGCGAGCGGATTCACGAAGTACGCCTCGCCGCTCCGGTCGCCATCCAGCCATTTCGCCGTGTCGTACGCGCCGGACATGCCGACGGCCTTGCGCGCTATGCCGGGGCGCCGCGTCACAAACGCTAGCGCGTGGAACGCGCCGAACGAAGTTCCGGTCACGATCAGCTGATCGACCGCGTTCGTGTAGCGAATCGCCGGCACGACTTCATCGACGACGTACCGCTCGTACGCGAGGTGCCGGCGAGCGCGGTCCTGCGGTGTGGCCGTCTTGTTGTAGAAGGACTCGCTGTCGATCGAATCGACGCACCAGAGCTGGAGCCATCCCGCATCGATCCGCGGGGCCATGTGCGAGACAAGGCCGAAGTCCTCCCATTGATAGAACCGGCCCATGGAGGTCGGGAATACGAGAACCGGGGCACCACGGTCGCCGAAGACAAGCGTCTCCATGTCGCGTCCGAGCGCGGGACTCCACCACTTCTTGTACTCGCGGTTCACGACGTCCGCCGGCCGCGGCGCGCTACGAGGACGTCAACGCTCTGATCCTGGCTCCCGCTCCTCACGCATCTGCTCCCCAGCGTTCTTGGCCGGCGCCACGACCACCGTGATCTCGCCTTTCGGGCGCTCGGAAGCATAGTGCGCGGCGAGTTCCGACGCCGACCCGCGGACGATCTCCTCGTGCAGCTTCGTCATCTCGCGCGCGACCGCGACCAGCGCATCCGGCGCGACCGCGGCAAGGTCCGCGAGCAGATCGCCGACGCGGAATGGGCTTTCGTAGATCACGACGGTACGGCCGGCGGCGAGGAGCTCGCTGAGCTCGCGGCGGCGCGCTCCGCTCTTCTTTTCGGGGAATCCGACGAACGTGAACTCGCGCGTCGGCAGCCCCGACGCGACCAGGGCCGCGATCGCCGCGGCGGGCCCTGGGACCGGCACGATCTCATGTCCTGCCTCGATCGCTGCCGCGACGAGCTGCTCGCCCGGATCCGACAGACCCGGCGTGCCGGCATCGGTCACGAGCGCGACGTCCCAGCCGCGGTCCATCTGCCCCACGAGCTCGGCCGCCTTGCGGCGATGGTTGAACTCCGTGTAACTCGTCAGGTGCTTCGCGCGGATCTCGTGCTTGCGGAGAAGGATCTGGGTGTGCCGCGTGTCCTCGCAGGCGACCATGTGGACCTCCTGCAGGATCCGAAGCGCACGCAGCGAGACGTCCTCGAGATTTCCGATCGGGGTCGCGACGAGGTAGAGCCGTCCCATGTCGCGAGATTGTGCGCGTGTAGCACTTGCTCACGTTGCCGGTATTCACTGGATGGATATGCTCGCGGGGTTCGGCCTTGCGGCAGCGGCAGGCAGAAATCATTGGGGGAAAGGGAACCATGCTAGGAACACCGAAACGGCTGGTGACGTTCGCCGTCGTCGCGATCCTCGCGTCATTCACGTCGGCGCCGGGCTCGTCGTACGCGGCATCCACCACGACGATCGCGTGTGTCGACGACCAAGCCTCCCACACCGGCGCGGCCGCCCGCGGCGAGGAGCCGCGCGAGCCGGAGCTGAACGAGCCCGTCGCGTCCCTGCCCGAGAAGGCGAAGGGCAAGGGGGGACCCAAGTTCAAGGCGACCGTTCCCGTCTACTTCCACGTCGTCAGTCCCGACGGGGTCATCGGGAACGTGACCCAGGCGCAGATCAACGAGCAGATCAAAGTGATGAACCTGGGGTTCAGAGGACGTCTCGGCGGGGCCGATTCGGGCATCGACTGGATTCTTGCGGGTGTCACCCGCACGGTGAATGCCGACTGGTACAACGCCGGGCCGGGCTCGCCAGCCGAGCGCGCGATGAAAAAGGCGCTCACGCGCAACGCACCACAGGCGCTGAACTACTACTCGACGACCGCCGGGATCTACCTCGGCTGGGCGTACCTCCCCGGCCTCACGCCGTCGCG
>JBOGTG010000082.1:0-18339 GCA_050692175.1 Candidatus Limnocylindria bacterium
CTTCGTAACCCCCGGCAGGGTCTGAGGGGCGGCAGCCCCTCAACTACGCTGGTCCCTTGATGGACCGGAGGGAGCTGGGAGCGGGGACGCGCGTCGTGCGTGCCGCCCGCTCGCTCCCCCCGGGCGAGGGTCAGCCAGTGGTCCCACCGCTGGTGCAGAGCGTTGCCTTTGACTATGGCTCCGCCTCGGAGCAGGACGCCGTCTTCGGCGGCGAGCGGTCCGGTTATGTCTACGGGCGCTACGGCACGCCCACGACGGCCGCGCTCGAGCGCGCTCTTGCCGAGCTCGATGGCGTCGATGCGGTCACCTGCTTCGTCACGGGCATGGCCGCTATCGCGGCGGCCGTGGATGCGTGTGCGATCGCGCGCGGCGGTCGCGTGATCGCTCAGGAGGACTGTTACGGGCAGACGCGGGCCCTCTTCGAGCGTTGGGTGCACGAGCGTTCCGCCGACATCGTCTTCGTCGACACGACCGATCACCGCGCCGTCGAGGCTGCGCTTCGGGCCAAGCCGACGACGCTCCTCTACGCGGAGGCGATCGCCAACCCGCTGCTCCGGGTGAACGATGTCGCGGCGCTCGCTCGGCTCGCCCGCGAGAACGGCGCCAGCCTCGCCGTGGACGCCACGTTCGCGACGCCCGTGCTGTTCCGCCCCGCGGCGCTCGGGGCCACGATGGTCATCCACTCGCTCACCAAGTACGTGAACGGCCACGGTGACGTCATGGGTGGCTCGATCGGCGGCTCAGCGGAGCTCGCCGGTGCGATGCGCGACCGAACCATCCTCGAGGGCGCGTACCTACCACCGCACGAGGCCTGGCTCGCGATCCGAGGCATGCGCACGCTCGCGCTTCGCGTGCGGCGCCAGAGCGAAAGCGCGCTACGCGTCGCGCGGCATCTCGCCGAGCACCCCAAGGTCGCTCGGGTTCACTATCCGGGTCTCGCGGAGCATCCGCAGCACGACGTCGCGACGCGCCAGTTCGGCGGTCTTTACGGCGGGGTCGTGTCCTTCGCTCTGCGGGACGACACCCGGCCCGCCGCCTTCCGGTTCCTCGACGCGCTCGAACTCGCCGCGTCAGCGACCACGATCGGTGATCTGTTCACGGAGGTGCTCCACCCGCCGATCTCATCCCACCGGCGCCTTCCCGCGGAAGAGCGCAAGCGACTCGGCATCACCGACGGTTTCCTGCGCATCTCGGTCGGCATCGAAGATCCTGACGACATCCTCGCCGACATCGACCGCGCCCTTGACCGCGTCTAAGCTCTCACCCCGCGCGCTCGTGTTCAACTGCCACATCACCGGCCTCGCGGTGGCGCGGTCGCTCGCGGCGCACGGGGTCGAGGTCATCGCGCTCGACCCGGACCCGCGAGGCCTGGGTCAGGCGTCCCGCGCCGTGACCCAGCGCCACAAATGCCCGAACCCGCTCGATGACGAGCGAGGGTTCGTGCAGTACCTACTGGAGATCGCGAAGCGTTTCGAAGGGGCCGTCCTCTTTCCGACAAACGACGAGTGGGTCATGGCTGTGGCGCGCTTTCGTTCGCAGCTCGAAAAGTGCTACCGCATCCCGTTCAGCGAGCTCTCGGTGATCGACGCCGTGCTGGACAAACGCCGCCTCTACGCGGATGCGCACCACCTCGGCATCCCCATTCCGAAGACGTTCACTTTGAACGACGTGAAGGCGACGGCGAAAGAGATCCGCTACCCGGCGATCGTCAAGCCTGCGGAGCAGCGGCGCTTCTACGACCGATTCGGCGTAAAGGTGTTTCGCGCCGAGAACGCGGCGGAGCTCGTGCGCTTCGCGCGCGACGCGGCAGATCTCGCGTGCGTCGCGCAGGAGATCGTCGACGTCCCTCCCGGTGGGTTCTACTCGTTCTGCTCGTACGTCGCGCCCGCTGGCGAAGTGCGCGGCGCGTTCGTCGGTCGCAAGCTCGAGCAGTATCCCGAGGGCTTTGGCACCGGCTGCCTGGTGATCGGCGAGCAGGTGCCCGAAATACACGAGCGAGGGTCCGCGATCCTGAAGGCGTTCGGGTACCACGGGATCAGCGAGGTCGAGTTCATTTGGGATCCGGCCCGGAAGGAGCATCTCCTTCTGGACGTCAATCCGCGCGTCTGGAAGTGGGTCGGGCTCCCGATCGCGAGCGGCGTCGATCTTCCGTGGCTCGCGTACAGCGAGGCGATCGGCCAGCCGGTGCGCGCCGGCGAGCCGCGTGACGGGCTTCGCTGGATCTACGAGCGCGACTACGCCCTGCTCGCAGAGTCGCGTCCGCTCTTTCCGGCCAGCGGCGAGGTCGTGAACGCGGTCTGGGACCCCGACGATCCGGGTCCGTTCGCTCAGCTGATCCTGAACGAAGGACCCGCGGGGCGCTATTACTGCGCATGTTGAAGAACATGGCGATCCTCGTCGCCATCGCGCTCGCGCTCAGCTGCACGACCCCGCCGGCACCGGTCAGCACGTCGCCTTCTCCGACCGGTGCGGTGCCCACCGTCGCGGTCTCGGTGTCGCCCGCTCCGGCCGTCTGCCCGCCCGTGCGGCAGATCGCGCTCGGTGCGATCAGCGGGCGGGTGGGCTATCCGAGCGACTTCGTCCCTCCCCTCGCGGTGTTCGCCATACGTGTCGACGACCCCGGCACCTATCGCCTGCTGCACACGCAGCGCGTACCCCCAGCATCGAGCTCATACACGATGAGCGCGGTCGAGCCCGGCGTGTACTCAGTCGTAGCGTTCGTCGAAGGACAGCCCTCAACCCTCGCAGGGGCGCATACGGCAGCCGCGGCCTGCGGACTCGGCGCGAGCTGCACGGACCACACGGTGGTTCGCGTGACGGTGCGCGCGGGTGCGACGGTCACGGGAATCGACGTGACGGACTGGTACGCGGCGCCAGGGGCTTTTCCAGCCCGACCCGCGGGCTCCGAACCCCTGCGCCCGGGCGACAGCGTCCGTGTGTGCAACCCGTACGCGGACTCGGTGAACGTCCGCGCCAGCGCTGGGTTCTTCCCGGTGCGGCGCGTGCTCGACAACGGGACAGCCGTCGCGGTCCGCGACGGTCCGCTGCCCGCGGATGGGCTCGACTGGTATGAGATCAATATCGCCGGTGACCAACTGGCGAGCGGATGGGTCGTCGGATACTCGCTTCGCAGATAGGCCACGTAGTGTGTTGATCGGATTGCTGCGGTGATGATGGGTGGGGATGGCTTGCGCCGGGATGAGGTTCATCGGCCGGTTCGTTTCGTTGGCTTGCGTCGGGCGGTGCTGTTCGTCGGTCGGCCGCGCGTGCCCCAGGCACGCCATCGCAAACACGTCATCTTCGCGATCGCGGGGATCGTGTTCCTCGTCGCCCTCAACGTCGCGGTCTACTTGGCGCCGATCGACTACGGGGCGTTCACGTCGTTCGCCTACCTCGGCGCGTTCGTCGTCACATTCCTCGCGAACGCACTGATCGCGGTCCCGATCCCGTATATCCCGATCGTCGCGCACATCGGCGCGACCGCCGAGTTCCCCTGGCTCGTCATCCTCCTGGCGGCGCTCGGATCGGTGCTCGGCGAGTCTGTTGCGTTCCTCGCCGGCCGGGCTGAGCTGGGACTTGTCTCCGAGCATCCGATCTACCGGCGGTTGCACCGGGTCGCGGAACGTCCGCTGCTTGCCGGCGTTCTGCTCTTCGCGTTCGCGGCGCCCCCCAATCCGCTCTTCGACGTCGGCGGGCTCGCGGCTGGGGCGGTCGGCGTTCCCTACCGAGTTTTCTTTGTCGCGGTCTTCGCGGCCCGACTCGCTCGCATCGCGGCGATCGTCTGGCTCGGTACGCTCATTGGTCCGTTCCCGCATCTGTAGCCCGCACTCGTCGCGTCCATAGAATCCGGCATCGTGCGTTTCGGCTTCTGGATGCCCGTGTTCGGCGGATGGCTGCGCAACGTTGAGGACGAGGGCATGCCGGCGACCTTCGCGTATCAGCGCGAGCTCGCGCAGCAGGCGGATCGGAGCGGTTGGGATGTCACGCTCATCGCCGAGCTCAACCTGAACGACATCAAAGGCCCCGAGGCCGACTGCCTCGAGGCCTGGACGACCGCGGCGGCGCTCGCGCCGCTGACCGAGCGGCTCGAGCTCATGACCGCAGTGCGACCGAACTTCCGCCTGCCCGCGCTCGTCGCGAAAGAGGCCTCCACCATCGACCAGATCTCGAACGGCCGCTTCACGCTGAACGTCGTGAGCGCGTGGTGGGAGGCCGAGGCTCGTCAGTACGGCGCCGCCTGGATCGAACACGATGAGCGCTATGCGCGCACCGAGGAGTTCCTCGCCGTCCTCAAGGGCATGTGGACTCGGGACGAATACACGCTCGAAGGCCGCTACTACACGATCAAGAAAGCGCGCCTTGCGCCGAAGCCGGTGCAGAAGCCGTGGCCGGTCCTCTACGCGGGCGGCGAGTCACCCGCGGCGAAGGACCTCATCGCGCGCGAGTGCGACGCCTATCTGATGCACGGCGATCCGCCCGAGGTGCTTGCGGGGAAGATCGAAGATATGCGCGCGCGCCGCGCGAAGCATCCCGTGCTGCCGCCGCTGCGGTTCGGTGTTGCGGCCTACTCGATCGTGCGGGCCACCGACGCAGACGTCAAGAAGGAGCTCGCGCGCATCACCGACGTTCGCGCGAGCGCGCGAGGGTACGCGAGCTATCAGGAATTCATCAAAGGCTCGCAGCTGGAGACCAAGATCTCGCTCGAGGATTACAGCGTCTCGAATCGCGGTCTGCGAACCGGTCTCGTGGGCACGCCTGAGCAGGTCGCGGAGCGAGTGCGCGAGCTTGCTGGGATCGGCATTGACCTTCTACTCCTTCAGTGCAGCCCGCAGCTCGAGGAGATGCAGCGCTTCTCGTCAGAGGTCTTTCCGCTCGTCACCGATCTACGTAGCTAAGAGGGAGGCGGCCTCATGCCGCCTCCCTTCACTGGTGTCGGATCAGTCGTCGTCGCGCGACGGGTTGAGCTGTACTCGCGAGACCGTGAAGCGCGTGATCGGCCCTTCGTCCGCAAAAAAGTGACGGAAGTCGAGCGCGGAGTTCGTGACGTAGATGCTGCCGCGGCTCTGAACGGGGCTCGCCGGGAAGAGGAGTCCCTGGGGCGTCCCATCCCGGACGCCTTCGAAGCCACCGATGATGTCCAGGACGCGCCCTGCGCCGTTCAGCACGTACAGGACGTTTTCCTGGTTCGCGCAGACCCATAGCCGACCGGCCGAGTCCCATGCGATGCCATCGGCCCCGTTGATGCTCTCGGTGAACGTACTGATTACCTTGGCGGCCGAGATCTTCAGGATGCGATCGTCCGCGGTGTTCGAGACGTAGAGGTCGGTCCCTTTGAAAGCGAGTCCGTTGGCGCCGAAACCGGGAAACCCGTGCGGAGCCGGGGCCGGCTTCAGGCGTTCGTCCTGGATGAACGTCGCGACCGCTCCAGTGGAACGGTCGACCGTGAAGATGTTGCCCCCGAACGAGTCAGACACGTAGAGCAGGCCGCCGGGACTGAAGGCAATGGCGTTCAGCCCGCAGGTCGTGCCCCCGCCGGCGCACACGGGATACGTGCGCGTGATCGCGTGGGCTGGTGGCGCGAGCTGGAGCACCGATCCGTTCCCGAAATCGGCCACGTAGAGCTTGCCGTCGGGCCCGAATTGCATGCCCAGCGGGAGGTGTCCGTTGAGCCCGATGGTGTCCTTCAGGCGACCGTTCCGCCCGAAGACGTAGATGTTGTTGACGCCCGAGAACTCGAATGACGCGGCATAGATATTTCCCGCTGCGTCGGCAGCTATGCCTTCCGGATGTCCCGGCTGGCCCTCCGGCAAGGTCGCGAAACGGCTCACGCCGCGGTCCGCTGTCGCGGGCTGCGCGTCAGCGAGAAGCGTGGCGACCGCAACGACTGCAACGAGCGCGATGAGTCTTCGCACAGCCATCCCCCCTGCGTTTATCGAGCCTGTTGTCTACGCCCGCTTAGCGCACGCTGTCAATTTGCGTCAGCGCTCCCTGCGTAGGTAGTCGAGGATCTCGGCCATCACGCGGCAGTCGACTTCGTTGTAGCGCGCGATTTCCTGCATCACCGGTGACTCGGCGAGGGACCGTCCTCGCGCACGGGAGTCCGCCGCGGCGGACCACGCACCGACCATCGCGCCGGCGCCGTCGGCGAGCCCCTCGCCCCACGCGGTCTCGATGAGCCCGTGGGCGCGCATCGCGCGCGCGATCGACTTGAGGCCGAAAGAGAACGCGCCCTTCACGACGATCGGCTGCGCGCGGAACACTCGACCGAGCAGGTCGTACCACGCGAGTGGCGGCCAGCTCCGGTCGGGGTGACGCGAACGCGCTGATTCGTAGGCGCGCTCGAAGTTCGACTCCTCCGCGAGCGACCAGTGCACGAGACGCACGTCGCTTGCCGACGCGCAGCCGGCGTCTCGCGCGACGTCGGTCAGGTGCGCGAGCCAGTCGTCGATCATCCGCGCCTCGGCGTCCACCCCGAGGTCATCGACCGTGAACTGGTGGAAGGACCACCGCCGGTCGCGATAGGTGCCGGTGCCGACCTGGAAGATGAGCGCCTGGCCGCCCTTGCGCGGGAATGTGCTGAAGTCGTCGTCCATGTCGTGAACGAATTCGAAGTCGACGAACGCTTCAGCCGCTGGCGACACCCGCCACTGCTCCTCGTCCGCGCTGACACGATCGGGCCGCAGCACCTCGCCCGCGTCGCGATTGACGGCGATGACGGCATCGAGCGTTTGCGCGTGCTGTCCGTCGATGCCGAGCAGCACGGCGTTCGTACGTGCGTCGTCCCAGCGCGTCACACCGACGGAGTGCGCTGCGGCACGGAGCTCCGCGTTGACGCGCGGCAGGATGGTCAGGTCCGCCAGCTTTGCTGCGATCTCTGCCTTTGCCGAGTGCCACGGAAAATCGCTCGTCGCTTTCATGTTCGGCCACAGCTCGGGAACGGAGGGCATTGGCAAAACGCGCCACTCCGCACCCTCGGTTCGGAGGCGCCGGACCCAGGCAAGGGCATGCGCCACGACCGTCCCGAGATCCTCGTCGCGGGATCGGACGAAAGCCTCCCGCGGAACGCGAGCGAGCTTCTCCCAGCAACGGTCTCCGCGCGCGCCGCCCAGCCGCCACGCGCGGCCGGCGACGTACGCGGCCGGTGGTGTGAAACCCTGGACCCTCCCGAGGGCCTCGTTGTAGAGCCACGCCTGCGTCATCACGTCGATGGAGTCCGCGCCGAGGCCTCCATCCTTCAGGAGATGGAGTGTCGAGAACTTGACGTCGACGATCCGGTAATGGCGTCCGTGCCGCATCGCGGCCACCGGTAGCTCGAGCTGATCTCCCACGAACGCGTCGGGACAGAGCTCTCCGAGCACGTCGGACCGGACGAGCAGGTCCGCGACACCGAACGTCCGCCTCTCGGGGTCGCGCAGGACACCCGACGCGATGACCGGCGCACCGTTCTTCATCGCATCCCAGGTGGCCTCGGCCGCGGCGAGGGAACGCGCCTCGTCAGGCCGCGTCGCGATCCGCGTGACCGGCCACCGCTGCTCCAGGTCGGCGAGAACGGCCTGCTCGAACCGCTGGCCCTGCTCCATCAGGTAGCGCGGCAGATCGAAGACTTGGTCGTACCCCGGCAATTGATCGTCGCGACGGAATCCGTGCTGCTCGCCGTACTCGGAGAGCCAATCGACGAGCAGGTCGTCGTTGCACCAGCTGCGGATCGAGCCCGCGGCCACCCACTCGAGCCAATCGGCGTCCGTTCGCGGGTCGACCAAGGTGCCGTCGTCGCGTTGCGTGATCGCGGCCCGACCGATCACTTAGAGACCGACCGTCGCGAGCAGCCCGCGAAAGTCCGGCTCCTCGCGCAGGGCCGTCCCGTCTGTCGGGGCCGGCGCGCCGCCCCGATTGGCCCAGTACACGTCCATGCCGACTCGCGCTGCACCACCGACGTCGTGTGCCGATCCCGCGACGAAGAGCACTTCCGCAGGATCGAGCCCGAGGCGTTCAAGTGCCATCCGATATGGAAGCGGATCGGGTTTGTACGCGCCTGCCTCCTCCGCCGTGACGATGAGCTCGAAGCGGCCCGCTCGGAACGCCGCGAGTCGCCCCAGCTTTCGCGAGCAGTTGGTCACCACGAAGCGTCTCGTCCCGTCCAGGCGTTCGAGCACCGGCGGGACGTCCGGCCAGGGTTCGAAGTCGCCCCAGCGCCGCAGGAGCTCGGCAGCGCGTTTCGCGTCGACGCCTTCCTCGCGCGCGCTCTCACGGACGATGTCTTCGAACGGCCGGTACCGCTTTCCGCGAAGCAACGCCTGCGACGCGCCGTGCCACCGCAGACCGAGCGCGGGATCTCCCGCCACGTCGGACCAGAGCGTCCACGTGTCGAGCAGCGCGGTGAGAAGGTCGAAGCCGACCGCCGCATAAGGCACACCGTTAGCCTATCGGCGCACGAGGCCGGCGCGCGTCAGTCGCGCGAAGCGTGCCTCGTGACCCAGTCGACGACACGTCTGTTGAAGTCGACGCGGTGACTGGGCCTGCCATACGCGATGAACATGTGACTGCCGCCGGGATAACGAACGAACTCCGTCGGCACCTTGCCCGCGGCGACGAGCCCCGCGAACAGCTCCTCGCCCTGTCCGATCGGGCAGCGGTCGTCGGCCTCGCCGTGGAGGACGAGGGTCGGCGTCGTGACTCTGTCGATATAGTTGATCGGCGAGAGCCGGCGAAACGTCTCCCGTCCGTCGGTGATGCCGGCGCCCATCTCCCACGGAGCGAACCACATCCCGATGTCGCTCGTCCCGAAGAAGGACTCCTGATTCACGACCGGCGCGCCGACCACCGCCGCCTTGAAGCGATCGGTGTGGCCGATCGTCCAGCTCGTCATGAATCCGCCGTACGAATAGCCCGCCACCGCGAGCCGGTCCGGATCGGCGATTCCTTCGGCGACGAGCTGGTCGACCGCCGCGAGTTGCTCGGCAAGATCATGCTCGCCCCACTTGCCGCGGATCCCGTGCGCGAACTCGCGTCCGTACGACCCGGAACCCGTCGGATTCAGCGCGAGAACCGCCCAGCCGCGTGACGCCAGCACGTAACGATAGAAGTAGGTGAGCGAAAAGACGTTCCCTGTGAAGCTCTGCGGCCCCCCGTGGATGTCGACCAGCAGCGGCGACGCGCCGTGCCGCTCGGCCGGCAAGAAGACCCAGCCCTCGAGAGTGCCGCTGTGCGGGCTCTTGAACGTGCGCCGTTCGCCTTGGACCGGTGCGATCTGGGACAGGATCTCCTTGTTAAGGTGCGTGAGCCTTCGCTCGCCGCCTCCGTCCCAGGCGGTCACGTACAGATCTGACGGCGCGGCGAGGTCTCCTGCGGCGAAGGCGATGCGCAGACCCGCCCGGGCACTCGCGAACACGATCTGGCGCTCGCCGCCTACGACGACGCTCGTCGAGCCGTCGCCGATCATCGCTCGCACGAGGTGCGCGTTCCCGTCGTCTCCCGCGATGAAGGTCACGCTCGCGTTGTCTTTGGACCATATCGGACCCGGCGTGACGGTGGGCGGGGGCAGGAGCATCGCCGCGCGGTCGTAGCGCTCGGTGAGGCGCCGTGGCTGCCCTCCCCGCGAGGGCACGGTCCACACGCGGACCATAGGGTCGCCGAGGCCGGGGACCTGCGCGTCGTGGCCGTAGCACGCGATCGTGGTGCCGTCGGGAGACCAGGTCGGCGACGTCGCGCGTCCCACGGTTTCGGTGATGCGGAGTGCGGCGCGTGTAGCGATGTCGGCGACCCAGATGTCGCGCCACGAGTACTCGCTCTTGCCGCCGCGCGTCCGCGCGAACGCGATCTGGCGTCCGTCGGGTGACCAGGACCCGGCGCCGTCGTCGAAGTCGCCGTCGGTGAGCTGCTTGGTCTCGCCGGTCGCGACGTCGACGATGAACACGTGGGATCGCGCGTCGAAGGTGTAGCCATCCCCGTCCGTCTTGTACTGCGCCTTCGTCACGTGGCGCGGCCGCTGCTTCCAGCGCTCACGCGCGCCGGCGTCCTCGGGGCGCGGCTCGGTCCACACCCGCGCGCTGAAGGCGATCTTCGTTCCGTCCGGCGACCAGCTCGCAGGGCCCGCATGACCCGAGACCCTGGTCAGCTGACGCGGCTCGCCACCCCGCACCGACATCACGTACAGCTGGCGCTCATCGCCGGCCCGATCCGAGAGGAACGCGAGCTGGGTTCCGTCCGGAGACCACCGTGGCGCGGAGTCACGCGTCGGCCCTCTGGTGAACTCCACCGCGTTACCACCCTCGGTCGGCGCGACATGAATGGTGGAGCGATACTCGTCTTTCTTCGTGTCGATCCAGCTCACCGTGTACGCGACACGAGCTCCGTCAGGGGAGAGGTCGAGGTCGGGGATCGTCTTGAACGCGAGGAGGTCGGTGGCGTCCATGCGGTCCGCAAGGTTACGCCTGCGATGACCGGTCGGGAGCGGAGCGAGTGGGTCTTCACGAAGACCGAAGCCGTCGCTTCGAACGGCATGGTCACAGCCGATCCGCTCGCGGCGGAGGCCGGGGTCGAGATCCTCCGCGAAGGTGGGAACGCACTGGACGCGGCGATCGCGACCGCGTTCGCGCTCGGCGTCACGTCGCCCATCGGGAGCGGCCTCGGCGGGATCGCCGGCCTCGTCGTGTGGCGCGAGGGAAAGGCGAGCTCGTTCGACGGCTCAACTCGCGCGCCGCTCGCGTCGCGGCCGGAGATGTTCGAGCTCGTGGGCGGCGAGGCTCGCTCGGGGATGTATGGATGGCCGGCGGTGAAGAACGAGGCCAACGTCGAAGGGCCGCTCTCCGTCAGCGTTCCCGGCGCCGTCGCCGCGTACGAGCTCGCGCACCTGCGACTCGGGAAGCTGCCATGGGCGCGACTGTTTGAACCGGCGATCCGCCTCGCGCGCGACGGCTTCGTCATGGACTGGTACGGGACGCTCATCTTCGGCACGTACGCGGCGAGACTCCACAAGAACGCGGAGGCGAAGCGTGCGTACTACCGCGAGGGCGGGGCACCGTACCGTCCGCCGACAGGTTTCGAGCCGCCGGAGCGCCTGTTCCAGCCCGATCTGGCGCGCTCGCTCGAAGCCATCGGGCGCGACGGCGCGAAGGTGTTCTATCAGGGTGAGCTTGCCGCGGCCATCGCCGACGACATCCGCCGGCTAGGCGGAATCCTCTCGCGCGAAGATTTCGCGACGTACGAGGCGGGGGAGCCGCCGCCGCAGACGCTCCACTACCGGGCACATCGCGTGATCACGCTTCCGGGCCTCACCGGCGGCCCGACCGTGGCGCGCGCACTCGCGCTGCTCGCACGCGAGGAACTGGCCAGGCATCGGCAACTGGGTGCCGAGAGCCTGCATCGCGTTGCAGTCGCGGTTCGAGCGGCCTTTGCCGAACGGCTCACGGCCATGGCCGACATGCCCAACACCACTCACGTGAACGCGGTCGATCGCGACCGCATGTGTGTCTCGTTGACCGCAACGCTCGGTGGCGGGTTCGGGTCGGGCGTGATGATCAAAGGAACTGGGATCGTCATCACCAACGGCACCTACTGGTTCGATCCGCGGCCGGGCCGCCCGAACTCGATCGCGCCGGGCAAACGCGTCCTGTGGGCGGGCGCGCC
The DNA here is from genome assembly GCA_050692175.1 of Candidatus Limnocylindria bacterium. Taxonomy (GTDB): domain Bacteria; phylum Chloroflexota; class Limnocylindria; order P2-11E; family P2-11E; genus 3-1-20CM-2-70-9. The sequence goes on from JBOGTG010000082.1 coordinate 11,626, forward strand.
GACGATCGTGCTGCGGCGCGGAGAGCCGTTCCTCGTCTGCGGCGCGCCAGGCGGACGAAAGATCATGAGCGCGGTCTTGCAGACGATCGTGAACCTGGTCGACTACGGCGACGGCCCGCAGAGCGCCACGAGCCGGCCGCGCATCCACGACGAAGGTGAAAAACTGCAGGTCGACTCGCGTATTTCGGAAGATGTCCGGGCCGGCCTCGCCGAGATGGGGCACGAGATCGAGGTAAAGGTCGAAGACGTCCTCGCCACGAATTTCGCGCGGCCAGGCGCTATCCAGATCAGCGGACACGAGCTTCGTGGAGGCGTGGAGGGGACGAAGATCGGGATCGCGCTCGGCTACTAGTCCCAATGGCGAATGCGGGCCCGGGCGCGCCTCTCCGGTCACCGGCTAGGCTTCGCGCGGGATGGCACGATTCGTCGTCGAAGGCGGAACACCGCTGCGCGGCGAGATCACACCGGCAGGCAACAAAAACGAAGCGCTCCCGCTGATCGCCGCCAGCCTGCTTACCGACGAGCCGGTCACCCTCCGCAACATGCCCCGGATCCGCGACGTTCGCGGGATGCTCGAGGTCGTCAGCGCCCTGGGCGCGAAAGTCGAAGAGCTCGACGAACGCACGGTGCGCATCACCGGAGAGCTCCGGACGATGGATGTGCCCAGCGCACTCGCACGGGAGATCCGCACCTCCCTCCTGTTCGCGGGACCGCTCCTCGCGCGCTACAAGAAGGTGAAGCTCGGCCTCCCTGGTGGGGACGTCCTCGGCAGGCGTCGCAACGACACGCACTTCCTCGCGCTCCGCGCGTTCGGAGCCGAGCTCGACGTCTCGTCCGGCGGGTACGGCCTTCACACGAGCGGGCTCAAAGGCGCGGACGTGCTTCTCGACGAGCCCTCTGTGACGGCGACCGAGAACGCGCTCATGGCCGCGGTGCTCGCGCCCGGCCGTACGGTCATCCGCAATGCCGCGAGCGAGCCACACGTCCAGCAGCTCGGCATCGCGCTCATGAAGATGGGTGCGCGCATTAACGGCGTGGGCACGAACACCATCACCATCGATGGCGCCGAGCGCCTCAAAGGCATCGAGCACACCATCCTGAGCGATCACATGGAGGTGGGCTCGCTCATCGGCGCCGCCGCGATGACGCACGGTGAGATCACGATCAAGAACGCGGTGCCGCAATACCTGCGCATGACGCGCATGGTCTTCAAACGCCTTGGCGTCGAGACCGAGGAGCGTGGTGACGACCTCGTGGTGAAGGCGTCCGACCGCCTGGTCATCGAGCACGACCTGGGCGGCGCCATCCCGAAGGTGCAGTCCCAGGTCTGGCCGGGATTCCCCTCGGACCTCACGAGCATCGCGACCGCGGTGGCGACGCAGGCCGAGGGCACCGTGCTGATCCACGAGTGGATGTACCCCGGGCGGATGTATTGGGTGGGCTCGCTCGAGAGCATGGGCGCGCGCATCATCCTGTGCGATCCCCACCGCGTCGTGGTGGTCGGCCCGTCGCAGCTGTACGGGTCAGATTTAAGGAGCCCGGACATTCGAGCCGGCATGGCGCTCCTCGCTGCGACGCTCTCTGCGAAGGGCACGAGCACGATCAACAACGTCGAGCAGATCGATCGCGGCTACGAGGAGCTCGACAAGAGGCTGCGCGCGCTCGGGGCCAAGATCGAACGTGCGGCTTGACCTCGTTCGCGACGCACCTCGAATGCTCGCGGTGCCAGGAAGACTTCCCCGTCGATCAGATCCAGCAGGTGTGCAAGTCGGACGGCGGTCCGCTCCTCGTGCGCTACGACCTGCGACGCGTGCGCGACTCGGTCACCAAAGAGACGCTTCGCCAGCGGCCGGAGACGCTCTGGCGGTACCGCGAGCTTCTCCCGATGAGCGGAGAGAAGTTCGTCTCCCTCGGCGAGCAAGTCACTCCGCTCAACGATACGGAGCGTCTCGGCGCCGAGATGAACATCCCCCGGTTGCGCATCAAGGATGAAGGCCTTCTCCCCACCGGAACTTTCAAGGCTCGCGGTGCGGCTGTAGGCGTGACCCGCGCCGCCGAGCTCGGTGTTAAGACACTCGCGCTGCCGACCGCTGGGAACGCGGGCGCCGCGTGGGGTGCGTACGGCGCTCGCGGACTCATCCGCGTCGTCGTCGTTATGCCCGTAACGACGCCTGACGTGATCATCCGCGAGACGTCGGCCTACGGCGCGGACGTCTACCTCGTGTCCGGCTCGATCGCCGATGCCGGCGCCGTCGTGAAGCGGGTCTGCGCCGATCGCGGCTGGTACGACGCGTCGACCCTTCGCGAGCCCTACCGCATCGAGGGGAAGAAGACGATGGGCTTCGAGCTCGCGGAGCAGCTCGGCTGGCGCCTACCCGACGTGATCGTCTACCCGACAGGCGGCGGAGTCGGACTCATCGGGATGTGGAAAGCGTTCGACGAGCTCCGTTCGATCGGCTGGCTCGACCAAAAGCGCCCGCGTTTCGTCGCGGTGCAGGCCGAGGGCTGTGCGCCGATCGTGCGAGCGTTCGTGGACGGCAGAGACGAGTCCGAGCCGTGGCCGGACCCGCGCACATTCGCTGCGGGGATCCGCGTGCCGAAGGCCCTGGGCGACTTCATCGTGCTCAAGGCGCTCCGCGAGTCTGGCGGGATCGCGATCGCTGTCAGCGAAAGAGAGATCGCGCAGTCGATGGAGGCCGCCGGCGGGGCAGAAGGGATGCTCGTCTGCCCCGAAGGTGGCGCGGCCCTTGCGGGCGCGGCGAACCTCCGCCGTGATGGCTGGATCCGCGAGGACGAGGAGGTCGTCGTCTTCAACACCGGCACCGGACTGAAGTACGCCGAATTCCTCCAGGGCGATGAGGCGCGGCACCTTGGGGCGAACGAGCTTCCGGACGAATAGACGCGCGGCGCCGCACCGGAAGCGCCCGAGGCGATTGGCGGCGGCATAGCATCACCGGGTGGGCACCGAGATCGCGGCGGACATCCTCGGGCTTGTCGGTCACACCCCGCTCGTTCGGCTCTCTCGCATCGGCAAAGGCCTGCGGCCGGCGATCGTCGCGAAGCTCGAGCATCTGAATCCGGGCGGTTCGATCAAGGACCGTATCGGACTGCTCATGATCGAAGACGCGGAGCGCCGCGGCGTTCTCAAACCGGGCGGGACGATCGTCGAGCCGACCAGCGGGAACACCGGCGTCGGGCTCGCGATGGCCGCCGCCATCAGGGGCTATCGCCTCATCTGCACGATGGCGGACAAACAGAGCCAGGAGAAGCGCGATCTCCTGCGCGCGTATGGCGCCGAGGTCGTGATCTGCCCGAGCGCGGTGCCGCCCGAGTCTCCCGAGTCCTATTACAAAGTCGCGGATCGCCTGACGCGCGACATCCCCGGCGCGTTCCAGCCCAACCAGTACTACAACGCGATGAACCCGGAGGCGCACTACCGCACCACCGGTCCCGAGATCTGGGAGCAGACCGAAGGACGGATTACACATCTGGTCGCGGGGGTAGGCACGGGAGGCACCGTGACGGGCGCGGGTCGGTACCTTAAGGAACAGAAGAAAGCCATCGTCATCGTGGGCGCGGATCCTGAGGGGTCGCTCTACACGGGCGACATCCATCCGTACAAGACCGAGGGCATCGGCGAGGACTTCTATCCGGGCACGTTCGATCCGGCGATGGTCGACCGCTGGGTGCGCGTCTCCGACCGGGACGCTTTCCTTACGGCCCGCCGACTCACGCGCGAGGAGGGGATCCTGGTCGGCGGATCGTCGGGGACCGCGATGTTCGCGGCTTTACAGATCGCGAAGGACCTCGATGAGAAGGCATTCGTCCTCGTGCTTCTCGCGGACTCAGGCCGCAGCTACCTCTCGAAGATCTTCAACGACGAGTGGATGCGCCAGAACGGCTTCCTCGGCGGCCTGATCCCGGCGAACGTGGGCGACGTCATGAAGGATCGCGGCGGTACGCCTGAGCTCATCGTCGTCTCGAAGTCCGAGACCGTGCGCCGCGCCATCGACACGATGCAGCGCTACGGCATCTCGCAGATCCCGGTGACCGCCGACGGCGCGGCGGGTGCGGTGACCGACATAGTCGGGAGCGTTTCGGAGAAAACGATGCTCGATCGCGTCTTCCGCGAGCCCGCGCTGGTCGACGAGCGGGTCGAGCGCGTGATGGACCCGCCGTTCCCGGTGGTCCAGGCGACCGACGACATCGAGCGCCTCTACCAGGAGCTCTCCGGCGGCGCGCCGGCGCTGCTCGCGGCGCGGGACGACCGGCCGGTGTCGGTCATCACGAAGGCTGACCTCCTGGAGTTCGTGGCGCACCAGCGAAGACGGGCCTAAGCAAGCGGGCGGATAATCGCCCGGGCCTAAATAGGGGAGGAAGCGCATGAGCCTTACCAGACGACAGCTTTTCAGGTACTCGGGCGCGGCAGCGAGCGCGGTGGTCCTCGGTGACCTCCTCGCGGCGTGCCAGCAGGCGGCGCCGCTGAAGCCGTCGGGGGACATCAAAGGCACGCTCGAGGTCTTCAGCTGGTGGACTGCCGGCGGCGAGGCCGACGGACTCGCGGAAATGTTCAACATCTACAAGAAGAACTACCCGAACGTCGAGATCAAGAACGCCACGGTCGCCGGCGGCGCCGGCACGAACGCGAAGGCCGTCCTCGCGACGCGGATGCAGGGTGGCAAGCCGCCCGACAGCTTCCAGGTCCACGCCGGGCAGGAGCTGACCAGCACCTGGGTCAAGGCTGGCAAGATGGACCCGATCACCTCGATCTGGAACGAGCAGGGCTGGGACGCGGTCATGCCGAAGGACCTCAAGACGATCGTCAGCGCCAACGGCGAGATCTGGTCGGTCCCGGTGAATGTTCACCGCGGCAACGCGCTTTGGTTCAACGTCAAGGTCCTCAACGACAACGGCATCAAGCCGCCGAGCACGTTCGACGAGTTCTTCAGCGCGATGGATAAGCTCAAGGGGAAGGTCCAGGCGCCGCTTGCGCTCGGTTCGAAGGGCAACTGGCAGATCTCGATGCTGCTCGAGAACAACATCGTGGCGACCGCCGGCGCCGACTCCTACCGTGGCCTCTTCAATGGCAAGACCCAGTGGAGCGATGCGAAGGTGAAGCAGGCGATCACGACGACGAAGCGGATGTTCGACTACATCAACAGCGATCACTCGACGATCGACTGGGACGAGGCCGCCGGCCGCGTGTCCAAGGGAACGAGCGCCTTCACGATCATGGGCGACTGGGCGAAGGGGTACTTCACGGCCCTCAATCTGAAGGCGAACACGGACTTCGGTGCGGCACCGGCGCCGGGTACGAAGGGAACCTACATGATCGTCTGCGACACCTTTGGGCTGCCTAAGGGTGCGCCGAACCCGGACGCGGCGAAGACCTGGATAAAGGTCTGCGGCTCGCAGGAAGGACAGGCCGCGTTCAACCCGAAGAAGGGCTCGATCCCCGCGCGCACCGACGTCTCGAAGGACATCTTCGACGCGGTCGCGCAGCAATTCATCGAGGACTTCAAGAAGGACTCGCTTACACCGAGCATCGCGCACGGCTCGGCGGCGCCCGAGGCGTTCGCCTCGGCGATGAATGACGAAATGGGCACGTTCGTCCAGAGGAAAGACGACAATGCAACGGCGACGAACCTTGCCAAGCTGGCGGACCAATACCTGAAGACGTAGTGGCGACGGCCCAGCGCGTGCTTGTGGAGCGGCCCCGGCGGGGCCGCTCCGCGTTGTCAGGCGAACGCCTGATTTCGGTGCTTCTCATCGTGCCGTCGGCGGTCCTCGTCGGTCTCTTCGTGTACGCGTTCATCGCCTATACGGGATTCGTGTCGCTCACCGCTTGGCGCGGGATCCTCCCCGACTACACCTTCGTGGGGCTGCAGCAGTATCAACAGCTCTTCGAGCTCGAGCGGTTCCAGGCGGACCTCTCGAACACGGTGCGGTTCACCGGGCTGTTCCTTGTGGCCTCGATCCTTCTCGGATTCGGCGCGGCGCTGCTGCTCGACCAGCGTCTCCGCGGCACGATCTTCTTCCAGAACGTCTTCCTCTTCCCGCTCGCGATCTCCTTCGTCGTCACCGGAACGGTCTGGCGCTGGGTGTTCAACCCGAACTACGGGATCAATCTTCTTTTCGACCGCGCGGGCCTCGGTTTCCTGAAGTCGGACTGGCTCACCAACGTCGACACCGCGCTCTACGCCGTGGTGATCGCGGCGGTGTGGCAGATGAGCGGCTTCTGCATGGCGATGTTCCTGGCGGGTCTGCGGTCGATCCCGGAGGAGCTCCGGGAGGCCGCGCAGGTCGACGGCGCGACGTGGGTCCAGACCCTCCGGCACATCATCCTGCCGCTTCTCAATCCGATCCTGCTGGCAGCCGTGATCATCCTCGGGCACATCTCGCTCAAGATTTTCGATCTCGTTTTCGTCATGACCTTCGGAGGACCTGGCTTCGCGACCGACATGCCGGGCCTGCACATGTTCATCGCGACCTTCCGTCAGAACCTCTACGCGCGAGGCGCCGCGATCGCGACGGTGCTGCTCCTCATGGTCGCGGTGCTCATCGTTCCGTATCTCATCTGGCAGCAGCGCGAGGAGCGCCGCGCATGAGCGTCGCCTTCGCTGCGAGACGCCGTCCCGGTCTTCGACCGGGCCGCGGGCTGCTGTACCTGTTGCTCCTCGCGGTGGCCGTCTTCTACCTGCTTCCGGTCTACGT
>JBOGTG010000083.1:0-2998 GCA_050692175.1 Candidatus Limnocylindria bacterium
CGCCGGTTCCGTCATGGGCTGGTACACCGCGGCTCTCTCGACGGGGTACGCGCTCGGCGCGTTCGCCGGCGGTGCGCTGGCGGATCGTGCCGGAGTGGAGATCTCGCTCGCGCTCATCGGATTACTCCCCGCGCTTTCGGCGGTCCTCGTCCTCTCCATGCCCGCGCTCGCGAGCCCGCCAAACGCCGAGCGACGCGCGCCCGGCTTCCGAGGTCTCGTCGCAGCGCACCGCGGCGTCGACCCGCGGGTGTGGCTGGCATTCCTCATCGCCCTCTACATCAACGTTCTCTCCGACAGCGTCGACACGTTCTTCCCGCTCTTCGGCCTCTCCATAGGGATACCCCTCGCGATGTCCGGGGCGCTCAAGGGACTGAAATCCGGCGCCGCTACGTTCATCCGGTTCATCTCGGGGGCGGTGTTCCGCTTCGTTGACTACCGCAGGGTCAACTTCTGGGGTGTTCTCCTCTTCGGGGTCACCACGGTCGCGCTGGGGTTCGTTTCCGCCCCGGCGGCGTTCTTCGCGCTTTTCCTCCTGGCCGGGATCGCCCGGGGCCTGCTCCGAGTGACAAGCGCGGCCTCGATCGCCGAGCTGCGCGCGGAGGGTCGTGATGTCGGCATCTCGTCCGGGGTCTACAACATGGGGCTCGATCTCGGCGCCATCGTCGGCCCGGCCGTCGGTGGCTTCGTCGGGAACCTCGTCGGGCTCCAATCGATGTTCGTGATCGTGGGCGTGGCGAGCGTCGCCGCCTACTTTGCGGTCGCCCTCGCCACGCCGCAGGGCCGCGCGACGCTTGCCATCGGGCGGCCTCGACCGGCACGCGCTGGCTAGCGATACTCCCGCCGTGACCCCGACGGACGAGAATGCCCGGGAAGTCGAGGAGAGCCGCGAAAGCTACCGCGAGTGGCTGAGCGGCCCCGAGTCCTTCCTCGCAGCGGTCTCGCGGCACGAGCTTCCGGTTGGGCAGACGCTTCGCTTCGGTGTGAAGGGCGACATCGATCTGCCCGAGGCCGGCACCGCGGTCACCATCGCGGCGACCGACGACGGCTTCCGCGTCGACGGGTTCAAGCGCGGCCCCGGGATGGTGCGCCTCGGACGCTATCGCCTACGGCTATCGCACCAGAACGCCCCGGCGGTCGTGATCATCGACCCGGACGCCAAACGAGAGCGAATGTCGCCGCGCTGGTTCCCATACTCGCCGGGCTTCCGATTCATTCTCGCGCTCGAGCCGGATCCTGAGAAGATCGCACTCGAGTCGACTCGAGAACGAGACCGCACTGCGGAACGCGTCGGATGGTTCACGTTCTCGCTCGACGGCCGCGAGTGCCGCGTCGCCGCGACCCGCCTTCTCGAGCCCGGCGTTCCCGAGGATTCGCTTCAGATCTTCTTCAAGGATCGGACGAACGGCCGCGAGTCCTATTTCATCGGGCGCTACCTCGATCTCGACGCGCTCGACGACGGCGGCTATCTCGTGGATTTCAACCGCGCATACAACCCGGCGTGCGTGTTCTCTCCTCACTACAACTGCCCTGTCCCGCCGCCTGAAAATCGGCTCGTGGTGGCCATCCGCGCAGGCGAGATGACCCCGGAGCCCTGATCGCGGATAGTTCACGTTGGCGGGGGCGAGGACTCGAAGCCCAGCCCCGCGAGGGCTAAAGCTAGACCGTCCCGCTCCCGTACTGAACGGACCCGCGTGCACCGGGAGGGTGTCGCCCCACGAGGGCTCGTCGATCAGGGAGTCGCAGCGGGTCGAAGGGAAGGTCCGGCGTGGTCTTCTGCGGTATCGACTGGGCCGAAGACCATCACGACGTCTGCCTCGTCGACGAAGCAGGCGGCGTGCTCTGGCGACGGCGCATCGCGCACGATCCATCCGGCGTCTCAGAGCTCACGGCGGCGATCACGCGACACGAACCCGACCCCGCGCAGGTGCTCGTGGCGATCGAGACCGGCCGCGGGCTGCTCGTCGCGGCGCTCGTCGAAGCGGGATACATCGTGTACCCCGTGAACCCCAAGGCGGCCGAGCGCTTTCGCGACCGGCGCAAGCCCGCCGGCGGCAAGAACGATCGCCTCGACGCGGCGGTCCTCGCCGACGCGGTGCGTACCGACCGCGCGAGCCTGCGCGCGCTGCTGCCCGACTCCGAGCTCGGCCGCGAGATCGCCACCCTCGCGCGGGACCACGCCGCGCTGGTGCGTGACCACACCCGCCTTCGCAACAAGCTGCGCTCGGCGCTCCTGGAGTACTTCCCCGCGGCGCTCAACGCGTTCGACCTGGATGCCACCTCGGCGCTGCGCTTCCTCGCGCGCTATGCGACACCCGAGGCCGCCGCGCGGCTCACGCCCGCGCGGCTCGAGCATTTCCTCAAGGCCCAGGGCGCCAACCGCAACGCCGGCCGCAAGGCCGAGGCCGCGGTCGCCGCGCTGCGCGCGCCGGCCCTGCGTACCGCCCCCGAGGTCGCTCGCGCGAAGGCGCGCCTGGTCACCGCGCTGTGCACGCAGCTGCTCGCGCTGCGGCCGACGCTCGATGCGTACGAGCGTGAGCTCGGCCGCCTTTTGAAGTCGCACCCGGAAGGCGAGATCCTCCTCAGCTTCCCAGGGCTCGGCGCGGTCCTCGCCTCCCGGGTGCTCGCCGGCACCGGCGACAATCCGGATCGCTTCCGCAGCGCCGCTGGTCTGTGCGCGTATGCCGGGTCGGCGCCCATTGTCATCCAGAGCGGCCGGCGCATGGTGGTGAAGGCGCGCAGCGCCTGCCCGAAATACTTCCGCGACGCCGTCCAGCAGTGGGCCGACCAGGCGCGGCGCTGGTCACCCTGGGCGAAGGAGTTCTATCTCCGTCACCGGGCCCGTGGCCACAACCACAACGAGTCGCTCCGCGCCCTTGGCAACCGACTGCTCGAGCTGCTCTTCGACCTGCGCCGCCTGCACCGCACCTACGATGAAGCCGTCCACGCCGCCAACATTCGATGGGCCGCGTGATGCGCCTATTGACGGAGGGTGTCTAGC
>JBOGTG010000084.1:0-27334 GCA_050692175.1 Candidatus Limnocylindria bacterium
CGCTCTTCGCGAGGCCTGCGAACGCGCCGACGAGGTCGCGCCCGAAGCGTCCGCGGTACGCCTCGCGCAAGCGACGGTACGAACCGACATAGAAATTGGCGATCTCGGCACGGCCATGGTCCGATGCATCGGTGAACCGCCGAAGGTCCCTCTCGGCGCGCAGCACCTGATCGTCGACGTACTCGAGCGTGCGGACGCTGATGTCGCGGTCGGCGAGCTGCTCGATGAGGATCGGCGTCAGCCCGATGACGATGCGATACGCGACCCCGGCGTCGCGCAGGTCATGCAGGAGTACGAGCAGCGGGAGATATGTGCCGAGCACGGCCTCGTGGATCCACTCCTCGCCGTGCGGCCACCGGCCCGCCCCACGGCAGTACGGGAGGTGCGAATGGAGCGCCAGGACGAACGTCCCCACGTGCGTACTCTCGCCGAAGGCGCCACTCCTAGCCAGCAGAGCTCACGCATCCTCCGGATGCGGACCTGCCCGGCGCGGTACTGTAGGGAGTCCTCACGGGGAGGTGTGTAAATGGCGCGATCTACTCGGTCTCTAGCCATCGTTGCGCTCGTCGCTCTACTCGTGGCGACCGCCTGTTCTGGGACAGGGACGTCGTCAGGGACGGCGGCGCCAGGCAGCACGATCAACGTCATGTCGCTGTGGGGCGGCAGCGAGGAGGAATCGTTCAAGAAGGTGCTCGACGCCTTCAAGACGAAGACGGGAGTCATCGCCAACTACGAGTCCGTCCGCCAGAACTACGCGACGACCCTCCAGACGCGTATCTCCGGCGGCAACCCGCCGGACGTCGCGATCATCCCGGGGATTGGCTTCCTGCGGCAGTTCGCGCGACAGGGATCCCTCAAGAAGATCTCCGACCTCGGCATCGACTCGAACGCGCTCAAGCCCAACTACCCACCGGGCATTCTCGAGATCGGTCAGGTCGATGGCACGCAGTACGCCATCATGGTGAAGTTCAACAGCAAGAGCACCATGTGGTTCCGGCCTGACAAGTTCAAGACGCTCGGTGTCACGGCCCCCAGCGACTTCGCCGGCTTCGTCAAGTTGCTTGGCGATATCAAGGCAAAGGGCACGACGCCCATGGGCCTCGGTGCGGCTGACTCGTGGACGCTGACCGACTGGTTCGAGAACATCTACGCGAAACAGGCGGGCCCGGAAAAGTACGACCAGCTCTTCAGCGGCAAGTTGCCCTGGACTGACGCGTCGGTCACCGCTGCGGTGGACACGATGAAGTCAGCGATCAAAGAGGACTTCGTAGTCGGCGGCATCACCGCCGCTCTGGGCCGCAGCTTCACGGACGGCATCGGCCAGGCGTTCGCCGCGAACGCTCCGGCCGTCCTCTATTACGAGGGTGGCTTCGTCGGCGGTATCGCCACGGGCCAGACGAACACCGCCCTTAAAGTCGGCGAGACCATCGACTGGTTCGACTTCCCGGCAGTCGGAGGCGGTAAGACCGTGACCATCGGCGGCGACGTCATCGCCGCATTCACGAACAAGCCGGGTGTGAAAGAGTTCATCAACTACATGACCTCGGCCGATTCCGGCACCGTGTGGGCCGGTACTGGTGCGGTCATCTCGCCCGTCAAGGCTGTCCCGGCGAGCGCGTATCCAAACGACCTCGCCAAGCGAGAGGCGGCACAGGTGGCGAACGCGAGCGCCGTGCGTTTCGACGGCTCCGACCTATTGCCCTCCGGTGGCGGAGACAACCTGGGCGCGGCGCTCCAGACCGTGATCCAGGGCAAGACCGTCGACTGGGCGGCGTTCGAAACAGCGATGCAGACCAAGTGGAAAGCGGAAAAGTAAGCAGCCGCTCGAACTGAATCCACGGAGCGGGCGGGTAGCGAGAAACGGCCCGCCCGCTCCTTAACGAACGGAGACAGATGGGGCTCGCGCCAACACCCATAGCACCGGCTCGCGAAATTCCCGCACGAGCGGGCCTGACGGCTGCGCGTCGGGCGCGTGGCCCTGAAAGTCCAAAGTGGGGCGCAACGATCCTCTTCCTGGCGCCCGCGGGTCTTCTGCTCCTCGTCTTCCTGGTCTACCCCGCTATCTACACCGTGCTGCTTAGCTTCAACCGCGGCCGTAACGGGATCTTCAACGAGTGGGTCGGCCTCGATAATTACGCGCGCCTCTTCGCCGATCCCGACTTTCTCAACTTCTCGACGTTCCCGCCCTCGGGGGCGCTCTGGAACAACGTCCTCTGGCTCGTCTTCTACACGAGCATCGTCATCTTCCTCGGCCTCATCATCGCGGTGGTCGCGGCTCGGGTGCGCTACGAGTCCGTCCTCAAGGCGGTCGTCTTCATTCCTATGGCGATCGCGGCAACAGCGCTCGCCGTTATCTGGAAATTCGTCTACTCGCCGGACGCGAACATCGGCTTCCTCAACGCCGTCCTCGGCGCCGTTGGGGTGGCCCCGATCTCGTGGCTGGGCGACCAGGGACTCGTCAATTTCGCGCTCATCGCGGTCGGGATCTGGGGTTCGGTCGGATTCGCGACCGTCATTCTGTCGGCGGCGGTAAAGAGCATCCCAGCGGAGGTCATCGAGTCGGCCCGCGTCGAAGGAGCCACCGAGCGGCAGATCTTCTTCCGGATGATCCTCCCGATGGTCAGCCTCCCTATATCGGTCCTAGCGGTCACGCTCGTCGTCAACGTCATCAAGCTCTTCGACCTCATCTTCGTGATGACCGCCGGCGGACCTGGCAAGGCCAGTCAGGTGATCGCCTTCACGATGTTCCAACAGGCGTTTGAGGCAGGGCAGTACGGCTACGGGTCCGCGGTGGCTGTCGTGATGCTCGTGCTCCTCACCCCGATCATGATCTTCAACGTGCGGCGCTTCCGCACGGGGTCGGTCACGTGAGCGTCCTGGCCGGCGGCGTAGTCCAACCGAGGCTGACCCCGGCCGGGCGGGTCGTTGCCACGCTCAACAAAACGGTCATCCACGTCTTCCTCGCACTCATCGGCCTGATCTGGCTGGTGCCGACGATCGGCTTGCTGGTCACCTCGTTCCGGCCGCGCTCGGATATCCAATCCACCGGTTGGTGGGACATCTCTCAACTGCACCTCACGATCGAGAACTACCGCGCGGTCCTGGAAGCGCAGGGAATGCTCCAGGCATTCGCGAACACGGTCTTCATCGCTGTCCCCTCGACGGTGCTCCCGCTCGCGATCTGCGCCATGGCCGCCTACGCCTTTTCGTGGATGCGCTTTCCGTTCCGCGACACCCTCTTCCTGATCGTGGTGGGGCTCCTCATGGTGCCAGTACAGGTGGCCTTCATACCGGTACTCACTGGGTTCCGGGAGCTGCTTCCCGACCTCCAGCTAACGCGTGGCTACGGCGCGGTGTGGCTCGCGCACACGGCCTTCGCGCTGCCGTTCGGGATCTTCCTGCTGAGGAACTTCTTCATCACCCTGCCGCCGGACATGATCGAAGCGGCGCGCATCGACGGGGCGTCGGATGTGCGGATCTTCAGGATGATCGTCGTCCCGGTGTCGGTCCCGGCCATCGCCGCCTACGGCATCTTCCAGTTCCTGTGGGTTTGGAACGACCTCCTCATGGCCCTCGTCTTCGTCCAGGACTCGAGCAAGTTCCCGATGACCAGGGCGATCCAGAATCTGCTCAGCCAGTACGGCACGGAGTGGCACCTCCTCGCGGCGGGCGCCTTCCTGCTGATGATCGTTCCACTGATCGTCTTCTTCAGCCTGCAGCGCTACTTCGTCCAGGGCCTCCTCGCCGGCTCGATCAAGTAGTGCACGAAGTACCCGTCACCGCGAAGAAGCGCGTCGCGGACTACGCGGAGGTCATCGGCGAGAAGCGACACGAACACCTGCGCACGCTTGCGAAGGCCGCGGCCGGGCGGAGCATGCTCCACATCAACGCGACTGCGTACGGCGGCGGCGTCGCGGAAATCTTGCAGAACCTCGTCCCCTTGCTGCGCGACGCCGGCGTGGACGCCCACTGGGCCGTCCTCGATGCGCCGCCCGCCTTCTACGACATCACGAAGAAGTTCCACAACGCGCTTCAGGGCATGAAGCTCGACATCTCCGAGACCGAGAAGAAGCTCTTCCTCGACGTGGCGCGCGAGAACGCGGAACAGCTCACGGAAGCCGACGTTGTCCTCGCGCACGATCCACAGGCGGTCGCGCTGCGCCACTTCGCAAAGGACCCCGACCGAGCCGGTTGGGTGTGGCGCTGCCACATCGACCTGACGAACGCGCATCAGCCGGTGTGGTCCTTCCTGCGGCCGTTCGTCGAGGAGCACGACGCTTCGATCTGGACGATGCCGCAGTTCGTTCGGCCCGACCTCAAACAAAAGGTGCTCATCCAGGCGCCGACGATCGACCCCTTCTCCGAGAAGAACCGCGATCTGCCGATCGACGAGGCGCGCGAAATCGTGCGGCGGTTCCGCGTGGATCCGAGCCGGCCGATCCTTCTCCAGGTGTCGCGCTTCGATCCCTGGAAGGACCCGCTGGGAGTCATCGATGCGTACCGCCTCACAAAGAAGGAGGTCCCCGAGGTACAGCTCGTGATGATCGGCTCCCTCGCCGACGACGATCCAGAGGGCCAGGAGTATCTCGACCGGACGCGGAAGCACGGCGGCGTCGACCCCGACCTGTTCCTCTTCACGAACCTCGACGGCGTCAAGGACCGCGAGGTCAACGCGTTCCAGCGCGCCTCGACGGTCGTGGTCCAGAAGTCGCTCCGCGAGGGCTTCGGGCTCGTCGTCGCCGAAGCGCTGTGGAAGGGGATCCCCGTGGTCGCCGGAAAGGTCGGCGGGATCGTCATCCAGATCGAGGACGGCGTATCCGGATATCTCGTGTCGAGCCCCGAGGAGTGCGCGGCGCGCTGCGTCGACCTGTTGCGCGATGCCGCGCTCCGTAAGCGCATGGCGCAGGCCGGCCGCGAGTGCGTGCGCGAGAACTTCGTGATCACGCGCGACCTGCGCGACCAGCTCGAGCTCGTGACGACGCTCGCCAAGGTGCCGTCCGGCGGTAGCTAGCATCGCGAGGGTGGGCGAAGCGCTCTTCGAGATAGACCCCGACATCCGCGTCGCGCGGACGCTTCCGGCGCGCGTCTACTCCGATCCAGAGATCTTCCGGCTCGAGCGCGAACGTCTCTTCGCGCGTACGTGGCAGTACGCCGGGCACGCGGATCTGGTGAAGGTTGCGGGCCAGGTCCATCCCTTCACGTTGCTGCCGGGCACGCTCGACGAGCCGCTTCTCCTCACCCGGGACGCGAACGACCGCGTCCGCTGTCTTTCAAATGTCTGCACCCATCGCGGCACGCTCGTCGTCGAGGGCCCGGGGCACGCGCAGCAGCTGCGCTGCCGGTATCACGGCCGCCGCTTCGCACTCGACGGGAAATTCCACTCGATGCCCGAGTTCGAGGGCACGAAGGACTTCCCGTCGAAGTCGGATGACCTCCCGGAGGTCGCGCTCTCGTGGTGGGAGCGCTTCATGATGGTGGCGCTGTCCCCGGCCATGCCGTTCATCGATGTCGCGCCCGGGATGACGTCGCGGCTCGCGGGACTCCCGTTCGACGAGCTCGTGTACGACACGGCGGGCGCACGCGATTACCTGGTGAACGCGAACTGGGCGCTCTATGTCGACAACTACCTCGAGGGCTTTCACATCCCGTACGTGCATTCGAGCCTCGCGACGACGCTCGATTACGGTGGGTACGCCGTCGAGCTCGACCGCTTCTCGGTGTTGCAGCTCGGCATCGCGAAGCCGGGCGAGCCCGCGTTCAAGCTCGCTCCATCCCATCCCGACGCGAAACGGCAGATCGCCTCGTACTACTACTGGCTCTTCCCCACGACGATGTTCAACGTGTACCCATGGGGCGTTTCGGTGAACGTCGTGACGCCGCTCGCCGTTGACCGCACGCGCGTCTCATTCTTCCCGTTCGTATGGGATGCATCGAAGCGCGACGACGGCGCGGGCGCCGGTCTCGATCGGGTGGAGCGCGAGGACGAGGCCGTGGTCGAATCGGTCCAGCGCGGCGTGCGTTCGCGCCTGTACGACCGCGGACGCTACTCGCCCGCGCGCGAGAGCGGCGTGCATCACTTCCACAGACTTCTCGCGGAGTTCATGTCAGCGTCATAGCGATGGACCGCAGGATCCGATTTTCGACGCAGAGTGGCGGTCAGCCGACGGGCGGGGATTGGCTGGCGCGCGCGAAGCGCCTCGAGGCGATCGGCTACGAGACGCTCTCGATGCCCGATCACATGGTTGGTGGAGCGTGGAGCAGCATGCCCGCGCTCGGCGCCGCGGCCGCCGTCACGACGCGCCTCCGCCTTGGCAACCTCGTGCTCGACAACGACTTCCGCAACCCCGTGGTGCTGGCGCGCGAGTTCGCGACGCTCGACGTGATCTCGAACGGCCGTGTCGAGATCGGGCTTGGCGCGGGCTGGTTCGATCGCGATTACCAGAGCATCGGCATACCGTTCGACCGCGGCAGGGTGCGCGTCGCCCGACTCGCCGAAGCGGTGACACTGATGAAGCGCCTCTTCACCGAGGATGAGGTGACCTTTGAAGGCACCTACTACCGCACCGCGAAGTCGGAATGCCGGCCGAAGACCGTGCAACAGCCGCGGCCCCCGATCCTCATCGCGGCAGGCGGTCCCCAGATCCTCGAGCTCGCCGGCCGCGAGGCGGAGATCGTCGCGGTCATCCCGCCGGGCGCCGGAGTGCGGCCCGCGGCGCCGGACGATGTCACCGTCACCGGCGTGCGCGGGCAGATCGACACCGTTCGCAAGGCCGCGGGCTCGCGCTTCGAGGAGATCGAGCTCAGCTGCTTCCTCGACGTCATCCTGACGGACGAGCGCGAGAAGACGATCGCGGAGGTCGCCGAGAAGTCGAAAGTCGATCCTGCGGTGGTCGGATCGTCGGTCTATCGCGGCATCGGCACTCTCGACCAGGTTCGCGAGCACATCACCCGGGTGCGGCGCGAGACCGGCATCACGTACTTCTGCCTTCGCGGGCCGCATGCCGAAGAGCTCGCTCCTGTGGTCACCGATCTGTCTGGTACCTGAGCGCTCGTTCGGCAGCCTAAACTTTGACCGTGGCAGACATCGCGATCGTGGCCTTCATCCTCCTGGGCGCCCTCATCGGGTTCTCCAGAGGATTCGTCCTCCCGCTCGTCGCGGTCGGCGGTGCGCTCTTCGGAATGGCGCTTCTCTTCAACGGCCCATTCAGTGGGTCCCTGCCATCCGGCACCGCGGGGCTTGGGGCGGGCGCGATCGCGCTCGGCGTCGGCGCGATGCTTTTCACCCGCGTCGGGATGTTCGCGGTCGGCCTGATCCACCGTTTTGGCGTGCTGAAGAAAGTCGACAAGGTGCTCGGCATCCCGATCGGCATGGCGACGGCGGCGGTCGCGCTGTACGTGGCTTTGCTCGGAACGCTGACCGTGGACGCCTGGCTCGACCCCCTGCACGGCAAGGCGGCCATCGGCACGGAGGAGATCGCCGCGCTTCAGGCGCTTGCCAAAGCGAATCCGATCCTTGCCGTGTTCGCCAGCCCGAGCATGCTGCAGGCGCTTCTCGAGAGCGCCGCCGCGAAGGGCCCGGTATCCGGCGATCAGCTGTCGCAGGCCGACGCGGCACTCGGCTTCTACGAGCAGAAGCTCCGACCGGAGCTCCTGCAGAGCCGGATCGTCCCGGTGGTGCTCACGATCGGGGAAAAGCTCCCCTTCATTGGACGTCCCGCGACGCTCCCGACCCGCTAGCGCTCGGTCTCGAACTCCCACTCGTCCACGACGTCGGCCCCCGCGACCGAGAGCTCGAGGCGCACGCGGTAACGGGCTCCTGACGCCAGCGGCGCCACGGGCACGATCGCGACGTAGTCGCGCTCGTAGATCTGCGGCACGACCGAGATGGCGACCTCGCGGCCGCTCGCGTCGGAAAGCTTCGCGTTCTTCAGGTCGACGGCACGCGCGGTCGAGTACACGACCATCACCGGATATCCGACCGGCCGCGCCGCGCCGGGCGGCAGCGCGTCGGGAGTCTCCTGACCGGCCCACGATCCGGCGACCCGCTGGCCAGCGGCCGGCGAGCGCACGCGATCGGGCGCGGCCGCACCGAAGTCGAACACGAGCACTCCGACCGTCGCGGTGTGCCCGCCGATCTCCGCGTGGCCCCAACCCGAGACGGCGGCGTGCGGATGCATCAGACCGAGGCGGTGGTAAGGGAGGTCCCACAGGAAGCGCACGTTCTCGCTTCCAGAATCCGACGACGCCGCGACCTCGCTTGCCGTCGCATTGGTGTAACCCTGCGCGGCGAGCCGATCTTGTACGGAAATACCCGTGAACCCAGGGGCTCCAGGTGTCTCGTCGTGGCCAATAGCGCCGGAACGGGCTAGGTACTCGGCGTGGCGCTGCGCGGCCGCGGTTACCCGGTCGTCGGAACGTACCGCGGGGGCGCCGACCGCGGTGCGGAGCTCGTTGTGGACGCGCAGCATCTCGACTGGGTCGTTCGACTGCCTCGCGTTGGTCGGTGCTGCGGTCGACGGCGCGGAGCTCGGTGACGCCGTGGCTTCGGAAGATGCCGAGGCCGCGACCGGCGTCGCGGTGGGCCGATCCGTCGGAACCGATCCGGTCGGAGGACGCGGGCTCGCGATGAATCCCGCGAGCGCCACACTCCCCGCGAGCGCGGCGACAAGTGCGAACGGCGCGATCGTGAAAAGCGTTCCGCGTGCCATCGATCGCATTTTCATCGAACTCGAGCGCCGGCCGGAATCAAACGACGCGCAAAGACGATGCAGAGACACAACCCCCGTTTGACGAGCGACCCCGCACGCCCCGATGCTGATGTTCCCCAGCACGCGTCGGCGAGATCTTGCGCGCAACAAAGTCGAGGTGAACTGCGATCAGGGAGCCAAGGGCGGCCAAGTCCTTCCGCGCCGCCGGCGACCGCATCGTTCGACAGGAATCGGCGATGCCCTCGGTCGTCAGCCGTTTGCTCACGCCGACGATCGTCGCCAGGCGCCAGATCTCAAGCGATGCGGACGAATGGTCCATCAGGCTCGCGGCACTCGCGACGCTCGGGCATTACGACGGACTCACGTTTCTCGTCGATGGGCCAGGCCGGACGCGCTACGCGCACAACGTCGCCGAGGATCCCCTCGCCGATGCCAGGACCCAGTCGGCGATCGAAGAGACGCGACGGAGTGGCGCGACGGTGCAAACACACACGACTACCCGGCTCGCTGACGATCGCGTCGCCGGGGCCGCGATGGTCGCTCCACTCGTCGCGACCGAAGCGGTCAGCGGCGTCCTGATCGCGCTACGCGTCGGGCGGTCCTTCGCAGCGGCAGACGCGCTCACCGCATCGGGCGTATCCGAGCTGATCGCCCTGGAGCTTGCTCGCGAGACGATGGCGCGGCGCGATGAGGCGCACCGCCGCCAGGCCTTCGCGCTCTACGAGCTCGCGCGCCTCGCGCTCTTCGGCGAGCACCTCCTTGAAACGCTCCAGGACGTGACCGCTCTGCTCACCAGCGCGCTCGACCACGACCTCGCACAGATCTGGTTGTTCGAACCGGACGGTGCTCTGGAGCTCAGCGCCGCGAAGCCCGACGAGAATCTCCGGTTCGAGCAGATGCAGCTGTCCGAGCACGATGTCCTCGCCGAGGCGATCCACCAGCGGCGGCTCGTCCGCATCGGACAGGGCGCCCTTCGCCCGTGGGTCGCGGCTGAGACGAGGGAGGTGATGGTCGTGCCGCTCGGCGACAGCGCCCGGAACCTCGGGGTCGTGGTGTTAGGGCGGGCCGGGGAGCGGTACGGGGAAGCGGATGAAGAGCTCGCGAGGGTGCTCGGCAGATTCATCAGCCGACTCGTTCTGCGGGCCATGGCCGATCGGCGGAGCGATCAACGAATTGCCGCGGACGTGACCGAGACCGACGCGGATCGCGAGTGGCAAGACGAGCCCCAGCTGACGGGAAGCTGACCTAGCGGCTCGATCCTGAGCCTGAGGCGGCGTGGGATGAACCTTCTGCCGCGGGAGATTCTTCGTCGGCTCCGGCGGATATCACGCTCAGCCGGCACAGACCAATGTCGATGATCTGGCCAGTCGCGACGCGTCGAGGGGCCGCGAGCTTTGTCCCATCGATCCAGGTGCCACCCATGCTTCCAAGGTCGCTCAACCAGTACGCACCCTGCTTGTAGGTGATCCTCGCGTGCTTGCGCGAAACCGAAAGATCCGCGAGCTGGATGGTGCTCTCGGGTCCGCGACCGATAGTCGCGCCGGACCTCGTTACCGCGAACGTTGAGCGCGGCCCGCGCTCGGTTTCGAGTCGCAGCGTGAGCCCGCCGGCGGGCGTGGGAGGAAGCATGGACGGAATATCTCCCGCGGCCTCTGCGAGGTCCGGCGGAGCCTCGTCGACCAGCGTCGGTGCCTCTTCGACCAGCGTCGGCGCCTCTTCGACGAGCGTCAGGGCCGCTTCTACGAGGGTCGGACCTTGTGCAACGAGGGCGGGAGCCTCTTCGACGAGCGGAGGCTCAAAAGCGGCGGGCGGCGGCTCAGGAGCGGCGACGACCTGCGGGGCTGGTGGTTCTTCGACGGTTTGCGTGGGTGGTGCTGGCCGGTTCGGCCCGAAGAGAGCCTTGATCCTCGCGAGGAGCTCCTCGATCACGCTCACACGCGCACCTCCTCGGTCCCCCACGTTAGCCCTGGACTTAACGCCGAACAAGAGACTCAGGTACGCGCAACCGCTGTGGAAGTTGCGCCGCGGAGGGAGCTCGCCTGCCAGAGGAGATACTTCGCCGAGAGCGAGGTTCATGTTCGCAGGGAAAACACGATGGGCTCTCATCGCAGCGCTGGTCCTCGGCGCGTGCACCCAGACCGGCACCGGAGCGCAGCCGACGCCCAGTGCAGGTCCCACAGCGGAAGTGCTCAGGATGGCGCGCAACGCGGAGCCATTCAGCCCGTTCGTTCCCTGGCAGATCGACGACAAGCCCGCGCTGTTCATCTCGGTGAACGTCTACGACACGCTGCTCCGCACGTCCAGGGACGGCCTCGGCCTCGAACCGGGTCTCGCGAAAAGTTGGGAGCCGTCCGCCGATAAGCTGACCTGGAGCTTCACGCTGGCCAACAACCTCAAGTTCTCCGACGGCTCGGCGATGAAGGCAAGCGACGTGAAGGCGTCGCTCGACGCGGCGCGGGCCGGCGAGAAGAGTCTCTGGAAGGACGTCTACAAGGCGATCAGGGAGATCACCGCGCCCAACGACAAGACCGTCAAGATCACGTTGACCCAGCCCTACGCGCCGCTCCTCTCCGTGCTGGCGATGTTCTCGAGCGGTGTCCTTCCCGCCGACATGGCGAAGGCCACCGACGCGAAGGACTACGCAAACGCTCTGGCGTGGAAGACAAAAGGCACCGGCGCGTACTACAGCGAAGGTTGGAAGAAGGGTGACCCGATCGTCCTGAAGCGAAACCCGAACTACTGGAACGGCACGCCCGCGGTAGACGAGGTGCGCATCGAGTACGTGCCGGACGACAACACCCGGATGTCGAAGGTGCAGGGTGGAGGGACTGACCTCGTGGACTTCGTTCCCTTCAGCCAGATCGCCGCGCTGAACGGCCAGGGTGGCGTGAAAGCCCAGACATTCGCCACGCAGCAGACAGCGTTCATCATCCTGAACAACTCGAAGCCACCGCTCAACGACGTCAAGGTACGGCAGGCCTTGAACTACGCGACGGACAAGGAGGTGATCATCAAGAACGTCTACTTCGGACAGGCGACGGTCATGAACTCGCCGATTCCGAAAGGCACCCACTACGACAAAAGCGTCCCCGGATATCCGTACGACCTCGAAAAGGCAAAGAAGTTGATGTCGAAATCGTCTGGCGCGGCCGGGTTCACGATGGACCTGCAGATGCGCTCCGGTAACACCATCTTCGCGAACACCGCTGCCATCCTGAAGGAAGCGTGGGCGAAGATCGGCGTGACCCTGGACGTCCAGAAGCTGGACGCGGCTGTCCTTCGCACGAACTATCGAGAGGGGAACTTCATGTCGACGGCGACCACGTGGACCAACGACATGAACGACCCGACCGAGATCGTGAATTACGCAATGCGCGGCGGGGCGAGCCCGTTCGCGTACTGGACTCGGTACAACAATCCGGACTTAAACGACAAGATCACCAAGGCCGACCTCGAGCAGGACACGAAGAAGCGTGAGGCGCTGTACTCAGAGATCCAGAAGATCTACTCGGACGCCGCGCCGATCGCCATGATCGCGTACCTCGGCACCACGGCCGGCTGGCGCAACAACGTCGAAGGGTTCTTTATCGACGGGCTGTCGTACTACCGGTTCGAAGAGGTGAAGATCAACCGGTAGCCGACGGAACCTACGGGTTCGGCGACACCGTGACGGTGGCGTGGATGCCGAGATCCGGCAGCGGCCCGCGACCATCGATACGCGGAAGCAGCGGAACCGTGTACGTGCCAGGCTGCGACGGCGCCGGGAAGCGAACGACGAACCAGCCGACCTGACCTGGCCCGACATACGGTGTCGTTTGCACGGCCGCGGCGGTCCCATCCGCGAGCGCGAGCGACGCCTGCGCCCCATCGATCCCGCGATACCAACCGACGGACCCGGTGTTGCGAAGCGCGACGAC
Organism: Candidatus Limnocylindria bacterium; assembly: GCA_050692175.1. GTDB lineage: Bacteria > Chloroflexota > Limnocylindria > P2-11E > P2-11E > 3-1-20CM-2-70-9. Next base: position 12,626 of record JBOGTG010000084.1, read on the forward strand.
CCACTCGACCGTGCCACTCGGTCGCGCGGACGGATAGGGCGCCTGCGATTCGAAGGCAGCGGCATAGGCGCCGAGGGGCGGGAGCTCGAAGCTGGCTCGCGCGAGCGTCGGAGCGGCGGGCGCCGCCGCGAGCCTGTCGTCGATCGCCGAGCGCACCTCGGTCGCAACGTTCCCGATCGCAGAGCTGACCTCGTTCGCAACGTTACCGAGCACGGGGACCACCCTGTTCGCGACCTTCCCGAACAGATCCGGTGGTGAGAAGATCAAGACCACAGCGATCAGACCGAGGCTCAAACCGCGTGACAGGACGCGGAGCCAGCGCACGCGAAGGGCGGGCAGACGCGGAACGCGCGGGGCCGCCGACTTGATGCGGATCGTTTTCACGCGGGGCGGATATGCGCCGTCTTTCGCGTCCGGGACATGTACGCGTGGGCGGGCACTCGCCAGGCCGCGCGCCGCGACCATGACCTGCGCCATCGCCGAGGTGAGCACCGACAGATCGAACCGTCCCACGAGCGCGCGGACCTCGGCGAGAGTCGTGTCCAAACGGATGTCCTCGAGATGAAGATCCTGGAACGAGGAGCGCAACGCTGCCGCGATCTCCGCGGCCGATTCTCTCAGGATCGTCGCGTCGATCAGCGCGAGCTCACGCGCCCGCAACGCGCCGATCAGTGCGGTCAAGCCGTGATCGTTCGGCGAATCGCTCGTTACACCTGACGCCGGGGCTTCCGGCGCCGCGGCCGCCACCAGGATCGGTGTCGGCGCTGCTGCCACGACGGGTGCGTCGACGGCGCGTGCCTGCGCGATCTCGGTGCTTTCCATGCCTCACTAACGGCGTGGTGCGGGCAAGAGCATCGGTAGTTAGTCGAACAGGGGAGTACGGCGGTACTAAAGAGCCAAGAACAAGCGCGTCTGGCCGGAGGTCAGCTTGCCTTGCGGATGGATCCTTCGACGGTGGTCAACACGGGCGTCGCGCGAACCGCGGGGCGAGATGCAAGTAGCGCACGCTTCCGGGCGGCGTGCTCCCGGCTCCACGACTGGCGGCGCACGCTATCGGAGCCGCGGTCGAACGAGCCGATCGCGCAGAAGCCTGTGACGATCGTGCCCAACGCGATCCCGGCGACGAACCAGATATCTAACACGGCTCGACAGTAGGCTCAGGAAGCCAGCGTTTCATGACGATTCCGTCATAGCTCGCGCTCGTAAGACATTCACACTCTTGGCATGGAACCCATCACCTGGCTCGTCATCGGTCTCATCGCTGGATGGCTCGCTGGCCTCGTGATGAAGGGGAGCGGCTACGGGCTGGTCGGCGACATCGTGGTCGGAATTCTCGGCGGCGTCGTCGGTGCCTGGCTCTTCATCTTTATCGTGCCGGTCGACACGCGTAGCGGACTCGTCGGCACGATCGTCGCCGCCGTGATTGGCGCGGCCGTGTTCGTCGGTCTCGCGCGGGTGCTCACGCGGCGCACGGTGCACGCGTAACGTGGCCGAGCTCTTTGGTTCGGACGTCATCTTGATCGGCGCTGCTCTCGCCGGTCTTGCCCTGACGTCCCTGGGGATCCTTCGTGACCTGAATCCGCTCCATCTGCACCAGAGAACGCCGAGACCATCGACCCGACCGGCAAGTATGTCGGTAAGTCGCAGATCCTGGCTTCGCAGAAGGTCTGGCACACCGCGTTCCCTGACGCCAAGGGCGACGTGACCAACCAGATCGCCGAAGGTGACCAGGTGTTCACCGAGGTCACGTTCCGTGGCACGCACACCGGCCCCCTCGCGGGACCAAACGGAATGACCGTCCCCGCAACCGGCAAGAAGATCGACATGCACGTCGCTTTCGTCGACTGGTTCGAGGGCGGCAAGATCCAGCGCGAGCACGGCTACTTCGACCTCGCAGGCCTGATGCAGCAGCTCGGCATCGCACCGACCAAGATCTACCGCAACTCAAGCCAGCGAATAAAGGAGCACCCGAGGGGTGCTCCTTTTCCTTTAGGCGCGGTGTCATCAAGGACTCGGCTCCGTAGACTTGGCCTATGCGAGTGCGGGTCGGTTGCGAGTTCGGCTGGGAGACGGACGCTCCCGTGCCGATGTTCATGCTCGTGCGACCGCGGATGGACGCGGAGCACATCGCCGTCTACGAGTCACAGTGGATCGAGCCGTCTGAGATCCCGCTCCGCGAGTACCACGATATGTTCGGCAACATCTGCTGGCGCTTCGTCGCGCCGCCGGGTCTGACGACCGTCCGCTACGACGCCGTCGTCGAGATCCCAGAGACCGCAGATCCGGTCGTACCAGACGCGGTCCTCCATCCGGTCGAGGACCTTCCTGACGAGGCGATCGTCTTCACCCTTCCCAGCCGCTACGTGGAGTCCGACCAGTTGCTCGATGATGCATGGAAGCTGTTCGGTGAGACGCCGCCGACCTGGGCCAGGATCCAGGCCGTGTGCGACTGGGTCCATCACAACATCGTGTTTCGGAACGGCTCGTCCACGCCGAGCACGACCGCCCTCGACATCTACAAGCAGCGCGCGGGCGTCTGCCGCGACTTTGCCCTGCTCGCGGTCGCGTTCTGCCGGGCGCTCAACATCCCGGCCCGCTACACGTTCGGATATCTCCCGGATATCGCCATCGAGCCGCCGGATGTGCCGATGGACTTCCACACCTGGTTCGAGGCATACGTCGGAGGCCGTTGGTATACGTTCGACGCGCGACACAACACGCCGCGCGTCGGCAGGGTGGTGATCGGACGCGGCCGCGATGCCGTGGACACGGCGCTCTCCACGGCGTTCGGCTCCGCGCGGCTCGCGAAGTTCGTGGTCTGGTCGGATGAGATCACCGCCGAGCGGCCGGGCGGCCCGCCGACGGAAGAGGATGCGGACCGCCAGGAGGCAGCCGCGCGGACCGAGCCGTGACTGACTGGTCCCGCGTTGCCCGCGCCGTCTATCGCGTCCGTCAGCACTATCGCTACACCTACACCGGCCCTGTATGGGACGTGAAGCAGCGCCTCGTCATGATTCCGCGCGATCAGGAGGGCGATCAGCGTGTGCTCGAACACGATCTCGCGATCCGAGGCATGGAAGACGAGGCTCGGGTGGCGTGGGGGCCAGATCAGTTCGGCAACCGCGTGGCCAACGTGGTGGTGTCACGGGTGCCACACGCCGTCGACTTCGAGGCGGTCTTCCGAGTGGAGCGCGTCGCCCCACGATCGAGCGCGCGGCGACCGGCACCGTGGCCCGCCGAGCTTGGGCCACTGCGCTACCTACGGCCGACGGCCCTGACGGCGCCGGATTCGAGACTGCTCGATGCCGCGATCCAGATCGTGCGGTCCGCGGACGACGCGCGTGCGCGCGCAGAGCGCGCCCATGACTGGGCCTCGGGCAGCATCACCTATCAACACGGTGTGACCGGCTACACGACGCCGGCGGCGATGGCGCTGCATTTCCAAAAGGGGGTGTGTCAAGACTTCGCGCACATCCTGCTGGCGCTCTTGCGACTGGTGAACGTCCCTTGTCGCTATGTCTCGGGGCACATGCTCGGCGAGGGCGCACCCCATGCGTGGGTCGAGGCGTTGGTTCCTGATGCGAGCTCTCCGGGCGAGGTGGAGGTGATCGCTTACGACCCGACGCATCACCGCCGCGCTCGCATGGACTACATCACCGTCGCGACCGGCCGCGACTTCGCCGACGTCACACCAACCTCTGGGACGTACGGCGGTCCGGCTCTCGGGCGACTGGCCCACACGAAGCAGGCGGAGATCGTCGAGCTGCACGAATTCGCTGGCGTGGCGTGATCTCGCAGCGCTCGCCTCTCGCGGCGTATGACCCGACCGCCTTCTGGGACGAGATGTTCTCGGCACCGGGCGTGGTGCGACCGCACTACGCGGCGCTCGCGCGGCGCCTGGAGACGCTCTCGGCACAGGAGGTCACACGCCGGCAGCGGGCCGCCGATCTCAGCTTCCAGGCGCGCGGGATCACGTTCGCCGTGAATCAGGATCCAAGCGGCCTGGAAAAGATCATGCCCTTTGACCTCGTTCCGCGGATCATCCTGCCCGAGGAGTGGCAGCGCATCGAGCGCGGGCTCGAGCAGCGGGTCCGCGCGCTTAACCTCTTTCTCCACGACATCTACCACGACCAGAAGATCCTCGCGAGCGGTCTCATCCCGCCCGAGCTCGTCCTTGGCGCTCGCGGTTACCGCCGCGAGGTCCGTTCGGTGGAGCCGCCGCTTGGCGTGTACACGCACGTGGTCGGGAGCGATCTCGTCCGGGACCACCGCGGCGAGTTCTTCGTGCTCGAGGACAATCTGCGAGTCCCGTCCGGCGTGTCCTACGTCGTCGAGAACCGCCGCGTGCTCAAGCGGGTGTGGCCGCAGATCTTCGCCGACTACCCGATCCGGCCCGTTGAGGGCTATCCGCAGGATCTTCTCACCGTTCTTCGCGAGATCGCGCCGCCTATAGCGGACGCTGCGACCGTCGTGCTCCTCACGCCCGGGGTCCACAACTCCGCCTTCTTCGAGCACGCGTTCCTCGCGAAAGCAATGGGCGTCGAGATGGTGCAGGGGTCGGACCTCTTCGTGGACGACGCAACGGTCTACATGCGCACGACGAGCGGGCGACGGCGGGTCGATGTCATCTACCGGCGCGTCGACGACGACTTCATGGACCCGCTCGCGTTCCGCCGTGACTCGTTCCTCGGTGTCCCCGGACTGCTCGCCACATACCGGATGGGGCGAATCAGCGTGGCGAACGCCCTCGGTACGGGCGTCGCGGACGACAAGGCGATCTACGCCTATGTCCCAACGATCATCAAGTACTACCTCGCCGAGGACGAGATCCTCCCGAACGTGAAGACGTACGTAGCCGCGGACCCGAGCGAGCGCGCCTACATCCTCGAGCACATCGCGGAGCTCGTCGTGAAGTCGGTAAACGCGAGCGGTGGCTACGGGATGCTCATCGGACCGCACGCGCCGAAGGCGGATCGGGATGAGTACCGTCGCCGCGTCCAAGCGGACCCACGCGGCTACATCGCCCAGCCCACGCTCGCGCTCTCGCGCCACCCCAGCTGGAGCGACGGATCGCTCGAAGGCCGTCACGTCGACCTGCGTCCGTATGTGCTTTACGGGAAGGAGATCCACGTGACGCCGGGCGGCCTCACCCGCGTGGCCCTTCGCGCCGGCTCACTCGTCGTGAACTCCTCTCAGGGCGGCGGCGCCAAAGACACCTGGGTGCTCGGCTAGATGCTCTGCCGTGTCGCCGACGATCTCTACTGGACGGCGCGATACGTCGAGCGAGGCATCGCCGTGTCGCGGCTGATCGACGTGACACGCCACCTCGAGCTCGACGTCGGCACGGAGGAGAGCGACTTCTGGGGCCCGCTCGTCGGGGCGATCGGTCTCTCGGCCGAAGACGTCTCCTTCTTCCTCCTCTCCGACGAAAAGAATCCCGACTCGCTGATCTCGTGCGTCCGTCATGCGCGAGAGCTCGCTCGCGGGATCCGCGAATCGATCTCGAGCGAGATGTGGGAGGAGCTCAACACGCTCTACCAATCGCTGGCCCTCCCCGGCGCACAACGGCGGGCTCAGGGCGAGAGCGTGTCATTCCAGCGTCTCGTTCGTGAGCGGCTTCAGCACTTTCAGGGCCTCGCCGGATCGACGCTCGCGCACGACGAGCCCTGGCACTTCCTCTCCCTGGGCACGTACCTCGAGCGTGCGGACGGTGTGGTGCGTCTTCTCAGCCGGCAGGCGCACCTCCTCGCGCCGCGCGACGACGAGGAGACGAGCGACGCCGACATGGTCCGCTGGCTCGCGGTCCTGCGCTCGTGCGGATCGGCGGAGGCGTATGCGCGGTTCTACTCCCTCCGCGTCGAGCCGGTCCGGATCGTCGAGTTCCTCCTCCTCAACCCGGTGTTCCCTCAGTCGGTCCGGTTCGCGCTCGGTGCGGCTGACGAGGCACTGACCGCGGTCGCGGCGCTACGGAGCGCAGCGGCGAACGAGCCAGGCCCGGGGATCCGCACGCTCGGGCGCGTGCGCGGCGAGGTCGAGCACGCCGCGATCGACGAGGTCTTCGAGATGGGACTCGAAGAGTTTCTGTTCGACGTGCAGCGATCGATCGCGCAGGTGTCGGACGAGATCACCGCCACGTACCTGCGGGATGAGCCGCAATCCAGCCGCCTTGTCGGGGTCGCGCGTGCGGCGATGCTCATGGCCGCCCAGCAGCAGCAGTGAAGGTTCGCGTCGAGCACACCACGCGTTTCGAGTACGACGCGGACGTTGTCGAGAGCGTCATCGACGTCCGAGTCGGTCCCCGGAGCGACGCGCATCAGCGCTGGGGCCGTTTCAACATCGCCGTTGACCCGGCGGGTGCCATCCGCCGATACGGCGACGGATTCGGCAACACCGGATTCCTCGTCACGCTGGCGCGCGCGCATAGGCGCCTGGAGCTCCGGACGTCAGGAGAGATCGACACGCTGCTCGCTGATCCCTTCGCGATGCCGGCGCAGCCGCCCGATCCACTCACGCCCTCGGCCCTCGCTGATTTCCTCGACCCCTCGCCGCTCGTTCCCCTCGTTCCCGAGCTCGAGGCCCTCGCTGGACCGCTTCGTCCAGCGTCGGCGGACGACACGTTCGACGCGGTGCAGCGGCTCATGCATCTCGTCAACGAGCGCCTCGACTATGTGCCGGGGGTCACGACGGTCGAGACGACCGTCGTCGAGGTCCTCGGTGAGCCACGCGGCGTGTGCCAGGACTTCGCGCATCTGTTGCTGGGCCTGTGCCGTTCCGTCGCGATCCCGGCCCGCTACGTGAGCGGCTACACCGTGGCCGCCGCGAGCGGCCCGCCCCGCGGCGCCGGTGCGTCGCACGCGTGGGTTGAGGCGTTCACCCCGACGCACGGCTGGCGCGGATTCGACCCCACGAACGATCTGGTCGCGAGCGGATATCACGTAAAGGTCGCGATCGGGCGCGACTACGGCGATGTTCCTCCGCACCAGGGCACATTCCGCGGCCAGGCAGAGGAGCTGCTCTCGGTCGAGGTCGCGACCGCGGTCGCCTAGGCACAACCGTTCGACCCTCGGCGTGACCCGCGCTCAGAGACGAAGGTCGCGCTCCAGGGCTATCACCGGGATCTGACGCTGCTTCACTCTTCGGTCATACGCGCCGAAGAACGGCATCGCGGCGCTGTGGATCTTAAGCAGCCGCTCGCGCTCGGCCCCTTCACTGACGTGCGCCCTCGCCGTGAAACGCTCCGCGTCGGCTTCCACGGTCACCACCGGATCGGCAACGATGTTCTGATACCAGTCGGGATGCGTCGATGACCCACCCTTCGACGCCATGACGATGTAGCGGTCGCCGTCGCGAGAGAAGTTGAGCGGCGTCACATGCTCCCGGCCGGTCCGCGCGCCTTTGGTCGTCAGCAGGAGAAGAGGGCTCTTGGCGGACGCCCGGCCAGCTGCCTTACGGAACTTCTCGATGACCGGGCGGTTAGTGGCGTTCCAGTCGCGCTTCGTCAGATGTCCCCTTAGCCAAACTCTGGCTGGTTAACGCTACTGCGCTCTCAACGTCGTCACCTTGTCGTTGACGTGGACCGTGTAGGTCGAGCCCAAGCGGAAGTCGGTCCCCAGATTGATATTCAGCTCGTAAGACCCATAGATCATCGTGCACGGCGGATCGCCGTTCGGCATCGAGTTGAGAACGATGACCGTGATCGTGTCGCCGACGCGGCTGACCGAATGCGAGTCCTGCTTGGCGCATCCGCTGGGGAGACCGGCGCGGACACTGAGCATGTACTGCGGCGGGCTGGACTCCAGCACACGAACATCGAGACCGTCGATGGGCGCGGCCACCGTGTGGCGGCCGGCTGGCTGCGTGAGCAACCCACCACCGGTGCCGGCCATCGCGAGGAAGCCGACCGCGACGCCAAGCGCGATCGTCGCCAGCCCCGCAAGGATCAGCGTCCGCCTTGTCACTTCCCTAAGACGTACGCAGGCCTTTCGTTGTTCCCCGAGGTTCGTTCCTACGACAGGGCGAAGCGCTTCTTCCATCCGGGCGGGGGGTCGATCCCGAGGCCAAGCAGGTAGCGCAGGATCTGGCCGAAGTGCTGCGACTCGTGCTCGAGGAGCGCGAGTTTGAAGTTGGTCCTCGTCTCGTCCTCGGCGTTCGCCATCGCGGCCTCCCGGAATGCGGAGCCACTGCGCGCCAGCGCATCCGCGACGAGGCCGGGCTTTTGCGCGTCCCCGAAGGACCCGATCGAGCAGGCGAACGGGCCCCACGTCCCCTTGTCGATCGCGCGTGCCCAAGTCTCGCGTGCCCCCACGACGCACCACAGCTGCATCCCGATCGGATTCGACGGCACCGGCAGGCTCTGCCGCAGCTGGGCGGCACTCAGTGAGGCGATGAGTTCGTCGTACAGGCCGAAGACGGCGTCGAGGCGCGCGTCGATGAGGTGCTGCATACGCAGCCTTGAGATCTCTAGGTGGACCGGGCCATCCGTCCTGGCCGAGAACCCGGGGCGTGAGCCTTCGCGACGTCGCCGATGATCCCGGCGAGCTCCCGGGGACGCGACCACATCGGCCAGTGGCTTGTCGGCAGGTCGACCCAGGTGACGTCGCGCAGCTCGGGGAGGCCGCCCAGCCACGTCTGGCCCTCCTTAACGGCGTCCTTGTACTGCGCGGACGTGTACGCGGTACACACGACCGTGCTCGGCAGGTCGAGGCGCGCTTCGTTGGTCAGTTTGGCGGCCTCGCGCAGTGCGGCGCCCGGCTCGGGAACGGCCCGCCGCCGGAACGTCTCGAGCTGCTGCTCGGTGAGCCCGTCGAGGTTCTCGTCTGCCGCGAGCTTCTCGAGCGAGGGCATCGGCTTCTCGACAGCATCGAAGTCGGGGTCGAGCGCGCCCTTCGCTGGGCCGGTGTCGACGTAGACCATGGCTGCGATCAGCTCGGGGACCCGGTCACTCGCGCCGTAGCCAGGCACCCCGGCACCGCTGTGCACGGCGAGCACGACAGGACGCCCCGCCGCCCTGACCGCGTCGCAGATCGCGTCGACGTGGTCCGACATGGTGATCGCGGATCGGTCGGCGTCGGCCGACTGGAGACCGGGCAGCGTCAGCGCGGTGACGTCGTGGCCGTCGGCACGCAACGCGGCGGCGACCTCGTCCCACGCCCACGCGCCGAGCCAGAACCCGGGAACCAGGACGATCGGTGCCGTCGTCACTCCGTGATCCTAGCGGCGGGCACGGACGTCGTCGTTCTAGATGGAGGCGGTCGTATCGGGCCGAGCGTGACGCGCGTTGGCAGCGAAAGGGCGTATCGGGGTCTCTATCGGCTTGCTACAAGATAGCTACAACCAATCACACGACTGATGGCGCCACCCGCGCTAGTCGGGCCGTGTAGGCTCCCGGCCTGACCCGACAGGAGGCAACCCAATGACGCCCGATCGAGATCAGCTCCGAGCCTTCGCCAAGCGGTACACCGCGGCGTGGTGCAGCATGGACCCGAGACGCGTGGCCGAGCACTACGCGCCCGAGGGCCGGCTCACGATCAATGGCGGGTCACCGTCCGTGGGCCGCGAGGCCATCACCGAGACTGCCCGGAGCTTCTACGTGGCCCTTCCGGACATGCAGGTGTACATGAACGACCTCGTCGTGGATGGCGAGCGCATCGAGTACCACTGGACCTTCACGGGCACCAACACCGGGCCGGGCGGCACCGGGAACGCGGTGCGGGTCACCGGATACGAGGAGTGGACGATCAGCGACGAAGGGCTCATTGCTGCATCGCTAGGTCACTACGATGCCGCTGAGTATGCCCGCCAGCTCGCGCACGGCGTCTAGTTCATGGAGAAACCGCCGGACCAAAACCAGCACTGAGCCGACGGGCAGACTCGAACTGCCAACCGGCGGCTTACGAAGTCGCGTCGATCACCGTCAAGTCCTCAGACTTACGCACGTCCTGGCACGTTGCGTCCCGCCGCGTATCGCCCTTTTCCGCCCACACTGCTGCACGGGTTGCTGCACACCGCCACTGCACGGTATTCCGCCACATAGATCGGGTATGCCGGGCCGCGACCGTTAACGGTTGCGGGGTTGGTAGAATCCTCGTCGATGCGGGCCCTGACGAGCCTCGCTCTTCTCCTCACCGTCCTCATCGGCGTTGGCTGCGGTTACCTTCCGACGCTTCCCAAGTCGAGCGACAGACCACCTCAACCGCAGGTACCGCGGCTTCCGTGAGCGGATCGGGTACGGCTGCCGTCTCCTCGGCCAAATAGCCCGAGCAGGCAGCGCAGTTCGCATGGCGTAAGAGCCCAGCGCCCATCCACTGCGTCGGTCGGCCCCAACCGACACACGACCGATTCGGTATCTCCGCCCTCAATGCCGTGCGCCGTACCTAGGGCAAGAGGACCAGGATCGGACTCGTTATGGCCTCATCCGCGTATCTCGCGCACACACGTGATCAAGAACCGGCATTCCCAAAGGTGGGCCAGACGTAAACTGTGCGCATGGGGTGGTGGCGGCGGCGGCGGAAGAACGATCCGCCACAGCCGGGGGTTGCCGATAATTTCCGCTCGGTCGATATCTCCGAGATCCGCGCGGAGCTTCGCGCACGCGACGCGTCGCGGCCTGTCGTCGAGTCCCGGCTCGTACACCCGAGCAGCCTGTTGCGGACGATCGCCATACGAGTGCGCGCGACCGTCGCCCCTCTAGCTCCGGTCGCCCGCACCCGTGCGACGGAGCTGAGGCGAATCGCCCCACTGGCGATCTCGCGCGCGGCCAACACAATCATGCACGCCGGGCGCTCGACGACAGGTCGGGCGCGCAGTTTGCGTCTTCGAGCCCCCCGCTCCCCCCAGCGCACCGCAGTTCCGACACCGACCGCCACGGCGTCGGCCAAGCTGGGACCGAAACCCGCGCCGCTCCAGAACGCCTCTGATCGGAACGGCCACGATCTCGAACTCGCACTCCTCCGCCTGGCCGCCCGGGAGTCCGCGCGCGGCTTCAATCATCCCGACGTCGCCAGCGAGCTACACCTCGTCGGCGCGCTACACCACGAGGCTGGCCGGTACAACGAAGCCCTAGCGTTTTACTCCACGGCGCTCGTCATCCGCCAGCGGACGCTCGGGCGTGATCACCCCGAGGTCGCCTCGACGCTCGTCGACCTCGAGGCGGCGCGCCGGGACGAGGCGGACGAAGAGAAGCGCGCAGACATGGCCTCGCGAAGAACTGACCCCGAACGCGCGGAGGTCGGCGCCTAGAAGCGCGGCGGAGCGGCGGGCCCTACCCAGGCCCAAAGTTAGGCCACGTATGGGGGAAGGTCGCAGGGTCGCCAAAGGTGTCCGCGAACTGAAGTACGAAGTCCGCCCAGGAAACCAAGCCGCCTGTGCCTACGCGAGTTCCGAAATAGGTCGGCACGTATCGACAGAGACCAAGCCGGCAGTCACCCGACCTTCCGATAACCAATGTATTTGCCCGCGTCCACTGCGCCGCTGAAGTCGACGCGAATCACTCGGTCGGTCACTGCGTGGCGAGGATGGGGAAAGGGTCCAACGCTGCTCCCGAGCCCAGTTGCTGAAAACTGCTGCACAGGAGGGCTTCGAGAGCCGTGGCGGGACCTGAGACCGCGGATCTCCGGAAAAAACAGAGCCGACGGGCAGACTCGAACTGCCGACCGGCGGTTTACGAATTGCGGGGTGCAAGGTCTCAGCGAGTCTCAGCGCGTCGCGGTGTGAATCTTTCGGCCGGAACTTTCGCGTCTCGCGCAGCAGGAGACGCCCCGAGAGTGTCGTCAACGGTCGAAAAGTCGCGCTCCTGCCCCTTTGGTGGATGGCGTGATGGCTCGGTCGGCTTTGAACCGCCGAGTTTCCTGAGAAAGAAGAGCACCCCGACGCGCTCGATAGGTTGTCGCATCTCACGTGACGAACCGTCGAGGAGGTCGGGGTGCGAGATACCACGGTACTGCGTCGCCTACTGGCTCTTCCCGAGATCGGCGTGACCGGCGTCGAGCTCACCGCGGACGGGCTCATCGTGGATGTCCGCCTGCGCCGGGCCACGCGCCTGCGCTGTCCACGATGCGCGTTCACCACGCGCGCGGTGTATGACCGCCGACCCGAGCGGCGCTGGCGCCACCTGGATCTGGGAGGCCGGCGCTGCTTCCTGCGCATGCCGCTGCGGCGGCTGCGCTGCCCGGAGCACGGCGTCGTCACCGAGGCGGTGCCCTTCGCCCCGGCGCACAGCGGGTCCACGTATGCCTTCGAGGAGGAGGTCGCCTGGCTCGCCCAGCGTGCCGACAAGACCGCCATCACCGAGCTGCTGCGCGTGAGCTGGCGCAGCGTGGGCCGGATCGTCGAACGCTGGATCGCTCGCCATCGCTCAGGCGACCAGCTCGATGGTCTGCGCAAGATCGACGTCGACGACTCTTCCAGACCCACGCAGTGGATAGTTGGGCGAGCGACGACGGACCCTATGCCTCGGCGATCCAAGGTTTGTACGGTCCTTCACGGGGATACACAAGGTACGCATTCGACACGATCGGCGCCGACGTGCTCGGTGCAATTTACGAGCAATACCTCGAAGACCTTCGTACCGGTGGCAGCAGCCGCCGCCGCGAGCAGGGCATCTACTACACCCCGCGGTGGGTGGTCCGGTTCATCACTGACTACACGATCGCGAAGGCCTTCGCCGAAATGAATCTTGGTCCGCTGCTCCGGTTGCCACGGAACGCTGAGCCGCTCCTCGCGAGGGCATCCGCGACGAGACCAGGCTTCTGCGTGTCTTGGAAGGACGCGATCGAGCACTTGAAAGGATCCCACGTCCCCGTCTCCATGGCGCGGGTCCACGTCTCGCGTGCACCGACCACGCACCAGAGCTGCATCCCGATCGGATTCGACGGAACGGGCAGGCTCTGCCGCAGCCGAACGCCATCCAGCGAGGCGATGAGCTCGTCGTACAGGGCAAACACGGCGGCAAGGCGAGCGTCGATCAGGTGCTGCATGTCGGCATCGCCTATCCGCCCGCGATGGCTCCGATTACGAGAAGAGGCTCCTCCCCTGCGATGACTTCGCGGGGCAATGGCGTATCGAGCGGTTCGTGCGACAGGTCCTGCTCGCAGGCGAAGAAACGAAGGAAGGGACGGCGCCGTTGCGTTCCGTGATCACGGATAGTGCCACGCAACATCGGGTAGCTCGCCTCGAGCGCGTCGAGGACTGAGCGCAGGGTCACGGCCCCGTTGACATCCACCGACACCTCGCTACCGACACCCGCGAGGCCACGCAGATGCTGCGGAAGCACGACGCGGATCATGGCAATGTCTGCACCTCGACCGACAGCACCGGCGGAAGGTCGCGAACGATCGGCGACCAGTTGTCGCCCGCATCAGACGATGCGTAGACCTGCCCGCCCGTCGTGCCGAAGTAAAATGCCGCACTTATCCAGCGAGTCGACGGCCATGGCGTCGCGCAGGACATTGACATAGCAATCGCTCTGCGGGAGTCCCTTTGTGAGCGCCTCCCACTCACTCCCGCCGGTGCGGCTGCGATACACGCGCAGCTTCCCGTCCGGTGGGAAGTGCTCCGAATCGCTCTTGATCGGCACGACGTAGACGGTCTCCGGCTCGTTCGCGTGAACGTCGATGACGAATCCGAAATCGGTGGGCAGGTTGCCACTTACTTCTTTCCATGAGTCGCCCGCGTCGTCGCTGCGCATCACGTCCCAGTGCTTCTGCATAAAGAGCACGTTGGGCTTGGACGGGTGCAACGCGATGCGGTGAACGCAGTGGCCGATCTCCGCATCGGGGTCCGGGATGTACTGGGACCGCAGACCTCGATTGATCGGCTTCCAGGTCTTGCCCGCATCGTCGGTACGGAACGCCCCGGCCGACGAGATCGCCACGAAGATGCGGTTCTTGTTGTTCGGGTCCTCGATGATGGTGTGCAGGCATAACCCGCCCGCGCCGGGCTGCCACTGGGGACCGGTGCCGTGGCCTCGAAGGCCCGAGAGCTCCGTCCAGTTCTGCGCGCCATCGGTGGAGCGGAAGAGAGCGGCATCTTCAACGCCCGCATAAACGGTATCGGGGTCGTTCAGGGATGGCTCGAGATGCCAGACCCGCTTGAACTCCCACGGCCGCTGCGAACCGTCGTACCACTGGTGCGTCGTGAGCGCCTTGCCGGTCTCGGCAGACGCGTCGTACGCGAACTTGTTGCTCTCACCGACGGGCATGCCTTCAGGGGTCTTGGTCGGCTCGCCTCGAGGCGTGCCCGGCTGGTGCCAGGTCTTACCTGCGTCATCTGACCTCTGAATGATCTGTCCGAACCATCCGCTGGTCTGGGAGGCATACAGCCGATCTGGCTCGGCTGGCGATCCGTTGACGTGATAGATCTCCCAGCCGGCGAAGTGCGGACCGTTGACGGTCCATTTCTGACGCTTGCCATCTGATTCGAGGATGAACGCGCCTTTTCGCGTGCCGACCAAGACACGGACTTTGCTCATTGCCTCCCCCTCTCGCCTGTGCCTGCATTCATCGAAGTCGCCCTACCTGCCACGATAGCTAGGAGCGCCGCGGCCATCACTTTTTCGGTGCCCACTAGGTCGCCGCTTCGACCGTCGCCGCGGATTCCTCGGCTGCCGTTCGTGCGGGTACCCGCCACAGCAGGGACGCCGAGAGCAGCGCAGCCGCTAGCGCGACGATCGCTGCGACCGCCGCGACGAGGTGAAGGCCGTCGAGGAAGGCG
>JBOGTG010000085.1:0-11280 GCA_050692175.1 Candidatus Limnocylindria bacterium
GATGTGCACCTCGCCGCCACGCATCGCCTGGAACTGCGTGTTCGTGTCCGGGATGAAGCGGAACACGATCGAGTTCACGCTCGGCTTCTTGCCCCAGTAGTTCGGGTTCCGCGTGAGCGTCATCGAGCTACCACGGCTCCAGCTCGCGAGGCGGAACGGCCCGTTGGCGATCGGGGGCCCGTTGCGCCACGACTGGTCGAAGTTCCCCGCGTCGATGCCGCCGGCCGCGTGCGCCGGAAGGATCCGGCCCCAGAGGGAGCGCCAGGCCGCGAACGGCTTCTTGAAGGTCATCTTCAGGGTCTTCGAGTTCACCTTCTGGATCCGCGAGATGTCCTCGTTGCCGACACGCGAGGCGATCGTGTTCTTCGGATCCATGATCCGCGCCTGCGTGAAGATGACGTCGTCAGCAGTGATCGGCTTGTTGTCACTCCACTTCGCCGCCTGCTTGATCTTGTACGTGACGACCATCGGCTTCTGGCTGTTCAGGGTCGCGCTCTCGAACAGGTCGTAGATGAGCACGCCCTTGTTGTTGTACTTCGTGGCGAAGGTCATCACGGGCTGCAGGACGAGGCTGCCCCACAGCGCGTTACCCTCCACGGTGAAGGTGTTCAGTGTCCGCGGCTCCTGATCGGCACCGAAGACCACTGTCCCACCGGCCGCCGCCTTTGCCTGAGGCTTCGCGTCCACAGCCGCGAAAGCGCTCGACGCGGCCAGGCTCGTTACGACGCACAGGGCGCCGAGCACGAGCCAAAAGGTCCGTCTACGCATTCCTTTTCCCTCCCAATCGGAACGTTCGCCGGTCATCCGCTTGCGACCGGTCACGGGAGATTCGACGTCCGCGGAGCTGAATTGTTAGTGGGAGCGAAAGCGCGTTACGACAGCGCCTCGGCGCCGGCCACGACCTCCAGGATCTCCTGGGTGATCTCGGCCTGGCGGGCGCGGTTCATCTGCAGCGTCAGGGAGTCGATCAGCTCGCCGGCGTTCTTGGACGCGTTGCGCATCGCCGTCATCCGGGCTCCCTGCTCGGAGGCGGCGGACTCGAGCAGCGCGCGGTACACCTGCGTCTCCAGGTAGACCGGGAGCAGCCGCGCGAGGATCTCCTCCGGCTCGGGCTCGAAGATGAAGTCGCCCCGCATCGCGTCGTCGCGCCGTTCCTGCTCGTCGGTCTCGAGGATGTCGGCGGAGATCGGCAGCAGGTCCTGCTCGGCCACCGTCTGCACGAGCGGCGAGACGTAGGCGTTGTAGACGAGCACGGCGCGGTCGATCTCTCCTTCGATGTAGAGCTCGCCGACCCGGTGGGCGATCGCCTGGGCGTCGGCGTACGCGGGGCGGTCGGTGAAGCCGACGTATTCGCCGGCCGTCTCGTAGCGGCGAAAGGCGAAGGTCGAGCGGCCCTTCTTGCCGATCGCGATGAACTTCACCTGCTTGCCCTCGCCGCGCAGCTGCCGCTCGAGCGCGAAGGCACGGCGGATGATCTGCGCGTTGAATGGGCCGGCGAGGCCGCGATCGCCCGTGAGCGCGATGACGCCGACCGTCGTCACGTCGTCACGCTGCTGGAGGAGCGGCAGGCCGCGCACGGACGAGCTCGCCCGGCCGACGCCGGCGATCAGCTCGCGCATCGTCTCGGCGTAGGGTCGCATCGCCTCGATCCGCGTCTGCGCGCGGCGGAGCCGCGCCGAGGCGACGAGCTCCATCGCCTTCGTGATCTTGCGCGTGTTCTTGACGGAGCGGACGCGCCGCTTCAGATCTTGTACGGAGGCCATCTAGGCCACGAGCCCCGTCTCTTCCTCGACCCGGAAGCCCTTCTTGAACTTCGTCAGCTCGGCGTCGAGCTTCTTCACGAGGTCGTCGCCGAGGTCCTTCGTCTCCTCGATCTCCTTGTAGATCGTGCCTTCGGTGCGCAACGACTCGCGCAGCTCGTCGTGGAGGCGGGGCACCTGCGCGACCGGGACGTCGTCGAGCCATCCGTTGATGCCCGCGTACAGCGCCACGACCTGCTCGGCGTGCGGCCACGGCTTGTACTGCGGCTGGTTCAGCGTCGCCACCATCCGCTCGCCGCGTGCCAGCGTGTTCTGCGTCGCCTGGTCGAGCTCGGAGCCGAACTGCGAGAACGCCTCCAGCTCGCGGTACTGGGCCAGCTCGAGGCGGAGCCGGCCGGCCACCTTCCGCATCGCCTTCGTCTGGGCGGAGCCGCCGACGCGCGACACGGAGAGCCCGGTGTTCATTGCCGGCCGCTGACCCTGGTTGAAGAGGTCGGTCTCGAGATAGATCTGGCCATCGGTGATCGAGATGACGTTCGTCGGGATGTAGGCGGAGATGTCGTTCGCCTGCGTTTCGATGATCGGCAGCGCGGTCAGCGAGCCGCCGCCCTCGTCCTTGTTCAAGCGGGCGGCACGCTCGAGCAGGCGCGAGTGGAGATAGAAGACGTCTCCTGGGTAGGCCTCCCGGCCGGGCGGGCGCCGGGTGAGAAGCGAGACCTGCCGATAGGCCCAGGCGTGCTTGGTGAGGTCGTCGTAGACGATGAGCGCGTCCTTTCCGCTGTCGCGGAGGTACTCGCCCATCGCGCATGCCGCGAACGGGGCGAGGTACTGGACGGTCGCGGGATCCGAAGCGCCCGCGATGACGACGATGGTGTGGTCCATCGCGCCCTTTTCTTCAAGGGTCGCGACGATCTTGGCGACCGACGATTCTTTCTGGCCGATCGCAACGTAGATGCAGGTGAGCTCCTTGCCCTTCTGGTTGATGATCGTGTCGATAGCGATGGCGGTCTTGCCGGTCTGTCTGTCGCCGATGATCAGCTCACGCTGTCCCCGGCCTATCGGGGTGATCGCGTCGATGACCGTGATGCCCGTCTGGACCGGCGTATCGACGTTCTGCCGCATGATCACGCCCGGCGCCACGACGTCCACCGGTCGCGACTCTTTCGTGTTGATCGGACCTTTCCCATCGAGGGGCCTGCCCAGAGGGTCAACGACGCGGCCGACGAGCGCGTCGCCGACGGGAGTCTCCGCGATCCGCCCGGTGGTGCGAACCTCGCCACCTTCTTTGATGCCGGTGTATTCGCCGAGGATGATCGCGCTCACCGTGTCTTCCTCGAGGTTGAAGGCAAGGCCGAACACGTCGTCCCCGAAATCGAGAAGCTCGGACGCCATGCAGTTCGCGAGGCCGTACACGCGGGCGATCCCGTCTCCGATCTCGACCACGGTGCCGACGTCGACGGACTCGGCGCCCCCTTGGAAGCCTTTGATCTTCGCCTTGATGATGTCGGTGATCTCCGACGAGTCCGTCATGGTTTTCTCCCTATGAGGCGAGCTGTCGCCCGAGTGCGGTGAGCTTCGCGTGTACCGATGAGTCGATCAGGTGGTCGCCGATCTGCACCTTCGCGCCACCGATGAGCGTTGGGTCGACCGCGAAGGTGGCGCGCAACCTCAGCCCAGACGTGCGCTCGAGACGGCGCACCAGCTCGCGGCCTGCGGGTTGGTCGAGTGGGACGGCGGTCGTGATCCGCGCCTTCGCGATCCCTGCGCGACGGTCCACGAGATCGCCGAACGCGAGAGCGATTTGCGGCACGAGGGCAATCCGATCGCTCTCCAGCAAGAGGACCATGAGCGAGCGGACGGCGTCCGGCTCATCGCCAAGTGCCGAGCTCAGCGCCTCAACGCGTTGCTTCATCGGTACGGACGGGTCGCGCAGGCTGGCGATCGTGACGCGGTCGAAGACCGGCGCGAGCTTTTCCAGCGATGCACGAAACGCGACCACGGTACGTTCGTCCGGCGCGAGCGAGAGGAGGGCCTCCGCGTAGCGGCGTGCCGCGGATCCGGAGAGCGCCAACTAACTCTGTTCCGTGAGCTGCGCAGCGGCTTCGTCGAGAGACCGGTCGATCAACGCGCGGTGCTGCTCGGCGTTCACCTCGCGACCGAGGACGCGGGTCGCCGCGAGAACGACCATGCCCGCCAGCTCCGATCGCACCTGCGCGAGCGCCTGATCGTGGAGCTGCTTCGCATCCTCGCGACCGCGTTCGCGGATTCGATCGGCCTCGGTCTTCGCCTGCGTGCGGAGGTCGGCCGCGGCCGCCTCGGCGGCTTTGGTCGTCCGCTCGGCGATCGCCTGCGCCTCTCGCCGTGCGTCGGCGAGGAGGCGCTCGACCTCCACGTTCATGCGTTCGCGCTCGGCCTTGGCCGCTTCGGCCATCGCCAGCCCCTCGCGGATCTTGTCCGCGCGGGTCGCCAGCACGGTCAGGATCGGTCCCCAGAGGTACCGGCGCAGGAGATAAAGGATGACGAGGAAGTTGACGATCGAAACGAGCACCCAGAAGGGGTGAACGACGAGACCCGTCGGCGCCGCTTCCTCCGCCAACCCGAGGCCGAATGCCACCTACAGAGCCTTGCCCTGCAGCAAGAACGCGATGACGAATGAGAAGATGCCGAGCGACTCCGCGAAGACCACGATGATGATGCCGTTCGTACGGATCGCGTTGGCCGCGTCAGGGTTGCGCCCGGTCGCCTCGGCGACCTTCGAGCCGGCGATGCCGATCCCGAGTCCCGCTCCGAGCGCGCCGAAGCCGATCGCGATGCCAGCGCCAAGCCAGGCCAGACTCATGCGTTGCTACCTCCTCGCGAATTAGGCCGCCGCGTGTGCCACTTCTGGGTGCGCGTCGTGCTCCTCATCGCCGTGCGACTCGAGCGCAAGGACGATGTACAGGAGCACGAGGAACGCGAACACGAACGCTTGGATGAACCCAATGAACAGCTCGAGCCCGATGAAGGGGAGAACAAAGCTCGGTACTAGGAGAAGCCCTGCGAGAACCGCCAGCACGATCTCGCCACCCCAGATGTTTCCCCAGAGTCGGAGGGTCAGGGTGAGGATGCGGAAGAGCTCGCTCAGGAGCTCGATGATGCCGACGAAGATCATCACGCCACCCACGAGCTTGCCTTCCTTGAACGCCGTGAAATTGAACCAGCGCGTGAAATAGCTGAGACCGTTCTCTCGGATTCCGGCCGCCTGGTACCAGACGAAGCCGGTCAGGGCCATGCCGAGGTTGGTGTGATAGTCGGCCGTCGGAACGTGCAACAGCTCGATCTGACCGACCAGGGGCACAATGAAGAGCCAGTTGCTGAGCAGCGCGAACAGGAACAGCGAGCCGAAAAGGGGAAGGTAGCGGACGACGCGATTGCCGCCGGCCTGCCGCATGAAGTCCGTGAGTCCCTGGACAACGAGCTCGAAGAGGCTCTGCAGGCGGCCCGGATGCTCGCTCAACCGCGCGGTCGCGATGACCGAGAGGAGAACGAGGACGGCCATCACGAGCCACGCCGTGAAGATGGAGTTCGAGATCGAGATGTCGTTCCAGATCGCGATGGGGCCGAGGTCCGAAATGTTGTCGTGACCGGCGAACGTGAAGATCGGCGTACCCGTCTGCTCGGCGACATGGATGTCACTCTGCCCTGGCGGCCAATGAGGGAGATTGCCGGTCAACGCCGCTATGACCACGGCCGCGCCGTTCAGCAGCAGGACGAGCCCGATGACCGACCGCGTCGGCAGCTCGAACAGGTTGAAAGACCGGGTCGCTGTCGCGGTCGTCACTCGTCCTCCTCCCCTGCTTCGCGCTTTCGCTCGCGCTCTTGGATCTCGCGGTCCCAGGCACGACCCGCCTCGCGCGCCTTCTCACTCGCCGGCTGGTCCGGGTTAGCCGCAAGGTAGCGCCGCAAGACGAAGAACGTCCCCAGCCCCGCGAGAGCCAGCCCGAGCAGGATCGATACAAGGCCGAGCGTCGGCGTCGTTCCCAGCTGGCGATCGAGCGCGTCCCCGATAAACGCCGCGGCGAGCAAGGGAATGCCCACCACGATCGCTATCTGGAACCCGATGGATAGGAGATCGCCCCCGTAACTACGCGGAGCCCGCTCGGGCAATGCGAAACAAGCCTAGCAGCGGATCGCGACGCGCTCAAAGCGCGGTTAGAGCCAACCCCGGCGGCGGAAGTAAACCGCGATGGCGACCGCCGCGAGGACCATGAGGCCAACCGAGAGCCAGAACAGCGTCACCGACCCATATGGGATCGCCTCCCAGTTCTGTCCGAAGAACCCCGTGACGAGTGTCAACACGAGCAGCACGGTCGCGACGCTCGTGAGGACCTTCAACACTTCGTTCAACCGGTTCGACGCCGCGGCGAGGTACGCATCGATCACGTTCGAGGAGAGCTCGCGGAACGTGTCGATCTCGTCCGTCACTCGAAGGATGTGGTCGTAGACGTCCTGGAAGTACGCCCGCTTGCCGGTCTCGCGCAGCTCGCGGATGTCGCCGCGGACGAGGACCTGCAGCACGTCGCGCTCGGGCGCGATCGTCTTGCGGAGCTCGAGCAGGTCCCGTTTCACGAGGAAGAGCTCCCGGAGGGGCCCATGCGCGCGATGCAGGTTGGGTCCGGCCTCTTCGGCGACGAACTGCTCGAGGAGTTCGATGCGCTCGCCGAACTGGTCGACCACCTCGAAGTACTGGTCGACCATCGTGTCGAGGAGCGCGTGGAGCAGAAGACCGCTCGTCTGGAGCTTTCCATCGACGAAGCGCTTCTCGACGAGCTTCCGAGCCGAGAAGTCGCCC
Source organism: Candidatus Limnocylindria bacterium (assembly GCA_050692175.1). GTDB lineage: Bacteria > Chloroflexota > Limnocylindria > P2-11E > P2-11E > 3-1-20CM-2-70-9. The sequence continues at coordinate 6,592 of JBOGTG010000085.1, forward strand.
TGATGCACGGTCACGATCGCGTTCTGAGCGACAAAGATCGCGACCTCGTGGTAGTTGACGACGCCGGGGCTCGGCGTCTCGAGGGCATAGAAGACGATGAAGTAGTGCGTCTCGTATTGATCGATCTTCGGACGCTGGTGGCCGTGCTGCGCATCTTCGACGGCGAGCGGGTGAAGCTCGAGCTCCTTGGCGACCATGGTGAACTCTTCGTCCTCGGGGTTGGAGATGTCGAGCCAGCACGGATGCTCTCCGCGAAGCTCGGAGAGCTGGTCCGCGGGTCGAGCGACGACCCCGTTCAGCTCTTTGACCAGAAGGCGCGCGGGCACGGTCGCAGTATGGGCGGCGGTCAGGCAGAGAAGCGGCGCACGACGTCCACAAGCTCTTGCGCGTCGAAGGGCTTCGCGAGATACGCCTCGGCGTTGCAGCGATCGGCCTCGCGGCGCGGATCGGCGACGCCGGTGAGGATCACCAGGGGGACCCTGCGGAGCGTCATGCGCAGCTCGCGGGCGAACGATGGGCCGTCCATGCCCGGCATCTGCACGTCGAGGACGACGACGGCCGGCGGATCGTCCTGGACCACGCGCAGTGCCTCGGCGCCGTCATGAGCCTCGACCACGCGGAAGCCGCTGTCGGCCAGGAGCTGACGTTCGATGGCGAGCGTCGCGACGTCGTCGTCGACGATCAGGACGGGACGCGGCTTGGAAATCATGCCGAATGCCATCCCGAGCATGAGTGCATACGGCGTTCCGTAGGCTCAGGCCGTGAAGCCTCCACGGGGCATGCGCGCCGCGGTCGAAACCGTTCCGAAACTCGGCGCGAAGCCTGGGATGCCGGCGCTACGCGTCGGCGGTGTCGCGACATACGACCGGCCGATTGAGCACCTCGCCGGGCAGCTCGACGTGATCGACCTCCGGCTGCCGCTCCGCGCGAAGGACGGACGCTACGGGCTGGTGCTCTGCTTCGCGCTCGAGGACGTCGATCTCGATCGTCTCGGGCACGAGCTCGTACGCGTGACGCATCCCGACGGCGCCGCGTGGGTCGTTGTGTGGAAGAAGGACAAGCTCCCACCCGGCGCGCCAAGCTGGGGCGAGGCACAGGAAGCGATCCTCGAAACCGGCTGGGTCGACAACAAGGTCCTTTCCCTCGGCGCGGACGTGTATGCGACCCGTTACGTTCGCCGCCGGCGCCCGGGAAAGCGGAACTAACGGGGAGTGCCGCCGTTCGTAGAGCGATGCGTGTCTGGGTGCTCGTGCTTCTTACGGCGGTCGTCGGCTGTGGTGGAGCGGCGACGCTCTCGTCGCCCGCACCGACCTCGACCGCCGGAACGGCGACGATCACGCCGATCGGGACGATTAAGGCGACCGCCGTTACGGGGACGATCGTCCCCGGGACAGTGCCGCCCAACCCGACCCCGGCGCCGTCACCAACTCCGAGCCCCGCCCCAGGCGGCCTGACCCAAGCTCAGCTGAAGTACGGAATCGTCGACCGGTTCGGGCCGCTCGCCTTCTGCGATCCCGACTACTACCCGGTCGCGCGTGCCGACGAGCAGGTCCTGGCGCACGAGCGCTTTCCCGTCATCCAGAGCGACGTCCCGACCATCACCGCGATCCTGGTGCACCTCGGCATCTCCACCAATCCGCCGTACACGGCCGATCAAGAGCTCGCGGTCTATCGCGAGTGGAAGATGCTCAGCGCGCTCCACCTCGAGCAGGTGAGCGCCGGGTTCCGCTTCACCGGCATCTTCGTCGGGTTTGGCAGTCCGAGCACGCCGGCCGAGTCTCGCGTCGAGGGGACGATCGATCAGCGCGGAAACATTGCGATCTCCAGCCGAGTCCCGAGTGGACCGCCGCAGTGCCCGATCTGCCTGGCGCGCGGGACACGCATCGCGACGCCCTCGGGCGACATCGCGGTTGAAGACCTCAGGATCGGCGACATGGTGTGGACGCTCGACACGGCTGGGACTCACGTCGCCCGTCCGCTCGTCGGGATCGGAAGCACGCCGGTGCCGGCGACGCACCGCGTGGTGCAGCTGCGTCTCGCCGACGGACGATCGGTCGCCGTATCTCCAGGGCATCCCACGAGCGACGGCCGGAAGGTCGGCGATCTCGCGGCGGGCGACTTCTACGACGGCGCAGTCGTGATGGGCGCCGAGCTCTGGCCCTACACGGGCAGCGCGACGTTCGACCTATTGCCCGCGGGAGCGACCGGGACGTACTGGGCGAACGGCGTTCTTCTCGGGAGCACGCTCCGCTAGACGCCAAGCTCCCTGGTCAGGAAATCCACGATCCGTCCGTAGGCATCCTCCGCGTTCGCGCGTTTGGTGAATCCATGGCCCTCGTCGGGATAGACGACGTAGTCGACGCGACGGCCGAGCGCGCGAAGGCGCTCGACGACCTGATCGGATTCCTCTTTCGGCACGCGCGGGTCGTTCTCGCCCTGGAGGATGAGCATCGGGCAGCGCACGTTATCGATGTGCGTGATCGGCGACCGCTCGACAAGCTTCGCGCGGTCGTGCTCGAGGTCGCCGATCCAGCGCGCGAGGAACCGGCGCCAGTTCGGCTGAGCGTTCTCGATCATCGTGACGAGGTTCGCGACACCGAACACGTCGACGGCGCAGCGCCACACCTCAGGTATCTGCGTGACGCAGAGGAGCGTCGCAAACCCACCGTACGAGCCTCCGTATACCGCGAGACGGGAGCGATCGAAATCCTTCTGCGCGGTCATCCACTCGGTGACCGCGCGCAGGTCGCGAAGATCGATCCCACCCCAGTCCTTGTGGATCGCGGCCTGCCATGTGCGACCGTAGCCGGTCGAACCGTGGATGTTGGGCACCACCAGAGCCATGCCGCGATGGACGAGCGCCGCGAGATGCGTGAGGTGCGGGCCGAACGCCGGGCGTGACTGTCCCTCGGGTCCGCCGTGCGGATACAGCACCGCGGGAATCTGCCCGCGCGAGTCGCGTGGCCGGTACACGAAACACGGAATGTCGCCGTCCGGACCCGGGATGCGGATCAGCTCCGGATCCACGAGCTCGCTCTTGGGAACGGCGAACGCCGACCCGAGCGCGATCCGCGCGTCGCCGGTCGCCGTGTCGAGCGTCCACACCTGCCACGGCTCGGTAGGCGACAAGCGCGTGAACGCGGCGCGCGACCCGTCCGCAGCGACGACGAGGTCCTCGCAGGCTGCTCCGTCCAGGCGACGCTCACGGATCGGCCCCGATCCGATCCGCCAGCGCAGCCTCGAGTAACCATCTTCGTTGACGGACCAGACCTGGGTTCGACCATCAGCCGACGACACGGCGAGCTCGACGTCCCAATCGGGACGATCGATCGGCTCGAGCTTCCGGGTCGCGACGTCGAGGGCGCCAAGCCAGAGGTGGTCGCTGTCTTCGTCGGTGATCACGAGGGCGCGTCCGTCGGCGAGCCAGCCGGCCGGAATGTGCGACATGTCCTCAGCGTGCCGCGTGACCTCCCGCGCTTCGCCGGTCCGGGGATCGACAACGAGCAGGTCCTGCGTCGTGTTGTCGAGGACCCTCATCACCAGAAGCCGGGCGCCATCCGGGGACCAGCCGCCGACGACGTGCCAGAACGCCCCGGTGAGAAGCGGTCGCTCCGTCCGGGTCCCCAGATCGGCGACGACGATGTCCATATCCGTCGAGGCTCGGGCGTTACTCGAGAACGCGACGAAAGCGCCATCGGGCGATGCCGCGTTCCAAGAGAGAAGTCTCTGGACGCGGCCGGCGGGATCGGTCGAGAGCGGCAGGGTCGGACCGTCGGGGTGCCGCACGTGAAGCTGGTGCAGCTCGGTCCCGCCCCGGTCGGCCGCCGCGATGAGCTCACCGTTCGCGCTCCAGCACAGGCTTCGCACAGCGGAGCTCTCCACAGTGATCGCACGCTGCGGTTCACCGCCGCCGCGTGCCGGAAGGTTCCAGGCTTCGTACGTTCCGGCGCCCTGATCGGACACGACGGCGAGGTTCTGTGCGTCCGGCGAAAGTGCGAGCGCGGAGCGACAGGCGAAGCGTCGGGTGGTGTGGGGAACGCCTGCCAGACGTTCGCGCGGATGAAAGTCCGAAAGCGGACGGTGCGGCACGCGCCGAGACTAACGCGGAGCCGCAAGCAATGGCCGCCGTGCGCTGGCTCCTATTCGAGGAGTCTGGCCAGCTCCGCCGCGTTGTTCACGGCCTTGTCGCCGTAGCAGTTGTTCATGAGGAGGTGGATCTCCCTCGCTTCCTCGGCCATCGCCCGGATCTTGGGAAGCCACTCTTCGAGCTCCTTCTTCTTGTACGAGTAGTCGAAGCGCTCCGCAGCGGTGAGCCCTGGCATCTTCCAGTTCTCGGTGTTGCGGCCGTGGAACCGCACGATCGCGAGCGCGTCGCTCGTCACCGCGGCCACCGGCGGCATGCTCGAGGGAAACCCTTGTGGCTCGTCGACCGCGACGTACGTGAGGCCATGCTCCTCGAGGAACGAAAGCGTCTCGCCACGATTGCGATCGCTCATCCACGTCGCGTTGCGGAACTCCACCGCGAGCCGGTCGTCGGGTAAGAGCTCACGTGCATGAAGGATCTCCTCCTTGTTCGCCTTCGAGATGGCGAACCACTCGGGGTACTGGAGCAGGATCGCCCCGAGCTTGCCCGCTTTGCGCAGGGGCTCCAGGCCGACCCAGTACCGCGCGAAGAGCTCGTCGCGCGCG
>JBOGTG010000086.1:0-32771 GCA_050692175.1 Candidatus Limnocylindria bacterium
ACGTGCAGCGATGGACCCGCGGTGTCCTTGAACGGATCACCGACCGTGTCGCCTACCACTGCCGCGGCATGGGCCGGCGTGCCCTTGCCCAGCACCGACCCGTCGTCGGCCTTCAGGTTGCCCGACTCGATGTACTTCTTTGCGTTGTCCCACGCGCCGCCGCCGTTGTTCAGGACCGTAGCCAGGATCACCCCGGCCATCGTGCCCACCATCAGAAGCGCCGCCTCGGCCTCCGCTTTGAGCACGACACCGACCGCGATCGGGGCCAGGATCGCGAGGAGGCCGGGCGCGATCATGTTGCGAAGGGCCGAAGCCGTGGTGATGTCCACAACACGCGCGTAGTCCGGCTCCTCGGTGCCGGCCATGATGCCGGGATGCTCGCGGAACTGGGTCCGCACCTCTTCGATGATCGCGGCGCCCGCGCGGCCCACCGCGCGGATCGCGAGGGACGAGAAGAGATAGACGAGCATCGCGCCCAAGAAGCCGCCGAGGAACACCTCGACTTTGGCGATGTCAACCGTAGCGAACGGCTTGCCGGTCAGCTGCGCGACCTTGTCGAGATACGCCGAGAAGAGGAGGAACGCTGCGAGGGCGGCGGAAGCCACCGCGTAGCCCTTCGTCAGGGCCTTGGTGGTGTTGCCTGCGGCGTCGAGACGGTCGGTGCGCTCGCGCGTCTCCTCAGAGGCTCGCGCCATGGACGCAACGCCACCGGCGTTGTCCGTGATCGGTCCGAAGGTGTCCATCGCAAGGATGAACGCCGCGCTCATGAGCATGCCCATCGTGGCGACGGCGGTGCCGTAGATGCCGCCGTGCGGCAGGCCGGTGACCTGGCCCCACTGGTCGCCGAGCCAGTGCGAAGTGAACAGCGCGATCGCGATCGTGATCGCCGACGAAGCCGTGGTCTCGAAACCCACGGCGACGCCCGAGATGATCGTGGTCGCGGGACCGGTCTTGGCGGCTTCCGCGATCTCCTTGACGGGCCGCCAGTTGCCTGACGTGTAGTACTGGGTGATGTAGACGAAGGCGAGGCTGGTCAGGATGCCGACGACGCCGGCCCCGAAGAAGTACAGGAATCCCCCTCGCTCGTTGAGCATCTGATTCGTGACGAGGTACATCCCCACGATCGAGAGCACGAGGGTGACGTAGTAGCCGGAGTTCAGCGAACCCATCGGATCCCTCTTCTCGTTCCCGCGGACGAGGAAGATCCCGATGACGCTGGCGATCAAGCCGACGCCACGAACCACCAGCGGGAAGAGGATCCACGCCGGATTCTGTGTGACCGCGTAGATGGCGACGCCCAGGATCATCGCGCCGATGTTCTCCGCGGCGGTGGACTCGAAGAGGTCCGCGCCACGGCCGGCGCAGTCGCCGACGTTGTCGCCGACCAGGTCCGCGATCACCGCAGCGTTGCGCGGGTCATCCTCGGGAATGCCCGCCTCCACCTTACCGACGAGGTCCGCACCCAGATCGGCGGCCTTGGTGTAGATGCCGCCGCCGAGTTGAGCGAAGAGCGCGACGAAAGACGCGCCGAAGCCAAAGCCGACGATCGTGAATGGCGCCTGCTCCGGATTCTCGAAGCCGCCATAGGCGATGAACATCACGAACACGCCGATGAGCGAGAGGCCGACGACGAGGATCCCGGACACCGCGCCGCCGCGGAGTGCGATCCGGAGCGCATCGCCGATGCTGTGCTGCGCGGCCGCTGCGGTCCTCAAGTTTGACTTGACCGCGACGAACATACCGATGATCCCTGACGCCATCGAACACGCGGCGCCTACGATGAACGCGATCGCGGTCTTGATCGCGAGCTCCGTCGCGGAGACGCCGGGTGCCGATTCGAAGACGTAGATGACGAGACCGATGACGACCATGCCGCCGATCGCGAGGAGCGCGATAGTCCGGTACTGCCGGTTGATGAAGGCGACCGCGGCTCCGTAAATCGCCCCCGCGACCTTCTGCATCTCAGGTGTCCCCGTGGGCGAACGTAAAACGTCGTACGCGAAGTAGCCAGCGACTGCGACTGCCAGAACGCCCGAGAGAGGAACGACCCACAGAAGACCTTCCAAGCGACCCCCAAAGCGAAAAGGCCAAGAAAAAGGCGCCCGCCCCGACGGAGGGGGCCGCAGCGCTTCGACCTCATTTTAGGACAGGCCGCCGAGTGGCGCAAACCGGCTAGAGTTCGACTTGTGCCACCGCAAAAAGCATCGAAGTCGGCGCCCAAGGCCGACGCGTCAGAGAAGGCGAAGAGCAAGGACCGCGACTGGCTGACGACGGCCGAGCTCGCCGCGAAGATCGGCTGGCGCGAGCACGCCCTGCGCGACGCCATGCGCGGCAAAGACCTGCCCGGCGTGCGCCGGACCTCCTTCGGCTACCACGTCGAGTCAGCGTCGGTCGAGGAGATCGCGAAGACACTCGGCGCGCCGCCTCCTAAAGGGAACGCTCCGAAGCGAAAGGCCGCACGGGCCTAACCAGCCAGTCCCTCACAGCGCGGCGGACGACGGTCTCGCGGCGCAGTGGGAGCCGGCGACCCTACCGCGCAGCGGCCGGCGAAGGCGAATGCCGAGGGCGGTCCGTGGTCGCCGGAGGGACCCGTGAGCACGCGAGACCGGCGGCCGCCGTGCTCGGAGTCGACCGGTGCAGTTGAGAGCGGCTAGCGCTTCCTTAGTCGGGCCGGGAGGATCTGCAACTCTTCGCGGTATTTGGCGACGGTCCGGCGCGCGAGTCGGATCCCGTGCTCCTCGCGGAGCTTCTCGACGATCTCTTGATCCGAGTACGGCCGCGACCGGTCCTCCGCCTCGATGATGTTCTTGATCACGTCCTTGACGCCAAGCGACGCCGTGAAAAAGGTCGAGAACGGTATGACCTCGCCAGCCGGGAGGAGAACGAACTTGCCGGCGGTGGCACGGCTCACCGTCGATTCATGCATGCCGATGCGCTCCCCCACCTCGGCGCGGGTTAGTGGCCGGAGCGACTGGACCCCCTTCTCGAGGAAGTCCTTCTGGCACTCGACGATGACATCGGTGATGCGGCCGATGGTCTGGCGCCGCTGGTTGATGTTGTCGATGAAGAATTTGGCGCGTGTGACGTACTGCCGGATGTGCTGACGCTCATCGTCGGTCATCGCGGGGGCGGCCGCGCCCGCGCTTCGCGCGGCCTGGAGCTGGCCGACGAGCTGGCGGTAGACCGGGTTCACTCGCAATGAGAATCGCCGCGACTCGATGACTTCGACTTCGAACTCGCCCTTCTCGTTCCGGAGGATGATCACGTCGGGACGCAGCGCCACCTGGCGACCGCCGATGCTCGTGCCGTCCGGCCCCGCCGCGAACGCGTGCGCCGGATAGGGGTTGAGGCTTTGCTTCAACCAATCCCAGCCCCGCTGCGCGTCCTCCCGCGTGATGCGAAGAGCCTGCGCGATGTCACCGAACTTGTGCTCGCCGAGCTCGCGGAGATGATCGGCGACGATTGATCGGACGTGCTCCGGCACCTCCTCCCCGATCTCGGAAAGGTGGTCGATCTGGATGAGGAGACACTCCCTGGTATCGCGGGCCCCGATGCCCCATGGCTCGATTCCCTGAAGGGTCTGGAGGACTTCGGTGGCGTCGGCGATGGACACCTCCATCGTCTTGGCGATCTCGTCGAGGGATATCTCGAGATACCCGAAGTCGTTGAGGTTGCCGATGATGTACTCCGCGACCGCGTGCAGCCGCTTCGGGAGCAGCACACGCGCGTTCCACGAGAGGTACTCCGCAAGGGTCTGCTCGGACTCGGCCCGAACGATCGGGTCGAGCTCGTCCTCCTCCTCGTCACGCTGCATCAGGCTGGTTCCTTCGAGGGGCTCGGTCTCGATGTCATCGCTGCCCTTGTACGGGCCTTTGCCGGTCCCGAAACAGTTGAGACAGACGCGGCCGGCGAGCGGTTGCCCACAGAGCGGACAGCTCTGCACTTCCTCCAGATCGAGCGCGGGGTTCTCCTGCAGCTCTTGGTTGATCACGTCCTGGAGCTCGAGCGAACTCAGCTGAAGGATGTAGTTGGCCGCTATCTGTTTGGGCGTGACTTTGAGCTGCTGCTGCGGGAGAAGTCTTAGATCCACCTCGGCTACCTTACCGCAGGGTGATAGTGCGAGCGGAATTCACGTTGTTCGCGGCCGCGATAACGCTGTCGCTGGTCGCGCTGCTCGTCGCCCCGCGGCGGATAGCACAGGCATGGCGCGTGCCGACCGCCCTCTTGGTCGCCACTCTGGGCGCCATTTCGCCCCTTCTTCTCTACCAACTGACCGATCCGGCCTTCGCCGCGGGTCGTGCCCTCTGGGAGTGGTCGGCGGCAGGCGGACCCACCATCCAAGCCTCCTACCGACTCGATGGGGTCGCCACGGTCGCGATCGCTGCCGGGTTCGCGTACGTCGCGGCGGTGCTCCTCGCCAATGCACGCTCGGCGGCCTCGCCACGCTTCCTCCCATCGCTCGCTCTCGCCATCGGGTTCGTCTTCATCTCCGTCGTGGTTACGGTCGACCTCGTCGCGGCGACCGTCGCGATTGCCGTCCTCGCGGCGGTCAGCGCGTTCGCGACACTCCTCGTCGCGCCGGCTCCATCGGCGATGCGCATCGCGGCGTACTTCACGGTCGGGATCCAGGGATTCGTCGTCGCCGCGCTGCTCATCGCGCGTCAGGGAGGCGCGTCGCTCGCCTTCGACGGGATCTCACCACTAGCCATCAGCCCCGGCGCGATCCTCGCCGCGACCGCAGGCGCGGCCCTATTCGCGGGGCTGTACCCGTTCGTCCCGTGGCGCTATCAACCCGCGCAGGCGCTCGCCGCCGCGGAACGCGAACCACTCCGCGGACTCCTCGCGATGCCGGCCGGCGTCGCCGCGTCCTTCGTGCTGCTGCGGCTCCTCGGGGTGACCAGCATCGACCTTTCGACCCTGGGGCTGCCGGCGGTCGATCTAGCGCCACGACTTGCGATGCTCGGTTTGGTCCTCGTTGCCTTCGCCTTCCGGGCTCGGGCACGCGGTCGCGCGTCCCGCCGCGGGATCGTGACAACCCTCGTCGCGACCGTGGTGCTGGCTGGGTGGGATGAGCTCCACTGGAGCTACGTGGTGCTCGCCGCGGCGGCGCTCACCGTCCTCTACGCGGCCGCGGTATCCCTCGCTCTTCCCGAGCAGTGGGAGGTGGCCCGTCATGACGTGACGCTCGCAACCCTCTGGATCGCCTTCGCCGTCGGCACACCGATCGCCCTCGCGAGCGGACTCTTCATCCTCGCCGGCGCGGCGTTCGCGGCTCTCCTGGAGAGCGTGTGGATGCCGCCGCATCGCGTGTACATGGCGATCATGTCAACGAGCGTCTGGGCGGTGACGGGGGTCATCGGTCTGGCGACCGGCGCGGCCAGCGCCGCGGATCCAATTACCGCGATCGCCGCCGTCCCGGTGATCATGGTCGTACTCCTCGTCGAGCTCGCTCACGCCGGTCGCCGTCTCGCGCAGGGCGAGGCGCCGCCCGATCTCGACATCGCGGCAGCGGTCGCCGCGCTCGTCAGTACCGCGCTCGTCGCGAGCCTGCTCTCGCTTCCGATCCCTGACGCGCTCGCAGTCGTGGGGCGGCCGCTCGATCCGATCGACCCGGTCGTGGCGCTAGGCACGGTCGTCGCGGCCACGATCCTCGTTATCTCGGCCCGCATGTTGCGGCCACTTCTGCCGAGCTTCGGCGCTCTCGCCGCGCGACTCCAGCGCTTCGTCTGGGCAGCCGATCCGGTACCAGCCGGAGCTGCCACGTTTCGAGCGCTCGAGCGCGCCGTGACCGTGGCGTCGGCGGGGTTCGCGGTCTTCGAGCAGCGCGCCGGCGTGTGGCTCGCCGCCGTGCTCATCGTCGCGCTGCTGGTCTGGTCGACGCGCCAGTGATCGCCCTTGGCATCGTCGCGCTCGCCACGCTGGCCGCAAACGGCTCAAGGCAGCTGCGCTACTCCGCGGTCGCCCTGCTCGGGGTGTCGCTCGCCGCCAACGTTTTGACGGCGGGCCAGCTCACTGTCACCCAGCTCGCCGTCGAGGGCTGCGGAGCGCTCGTCGCTTGCGGGATTCTGTATGTGGCCGCGCGCGACCGCACATATGGCGAGGATCCCGGGTGGCGGCTCTGGCTCGCCACGATCGTCGCGGCCGCCGCGACCGCGGCGTGTTTCGCGACGCTTCGCACCGCGTCGAGCGAGACCGTCACCGTTCCGCTCATCGGCGACGACCCGAGCGGAGTCACGGCGCAGGTCGGCGCGTTCTGGCTCATTTCTTCGGGCGTCGCGATCCTCGTCACAGCCCGAACTCCGGTCCGTGGGTCGCTCGGCGCGATCCTCATGATCACCGGCGTCGAGCTGCTCGTTCGTCTTCTCAGCGTGCCGCAGCTCGGACTGTCCCTCTTACTCGCCTGGGTCGAAGTGGTCATCGCGCTCGCGGGTGGATTCCTCATCGTGAACGAGCGTGTGGTGCGCGAGAGTTGATCATCGCGGCGGCGCCTCTCGTCCTCGCGGTCGCGGCGTGCGGTGCATTCGTGCTCCGGAAGCGCCTGAACATCGTCGGCCCGTTCTCACTCGTCGCGATAGCGGCGGCATTCGCGCTCGTGGTCCTGATTCCCCCGGAAGCGACGGGAACGATTCTCGATCTGGAGCTGCGCGAGAGCGGACTCGGCCGCCTCGCGTCGGGCGTGATCCTCGCGACGCTCTTCCTCCTCGTGCTCGACGTGTGGCTCGACGAGCCCGCGTACAACTTCTTCCCCACGGCGCTCGCGGTCGGCGCGACCGCCCTTGGCGTGCTCGTCCTGACCGCGCCGCTCGCCATCTTCTCCCTGCTGATGCTTGGCCTCCTGGTGCCTGTTGGGTCGTTCACGTTCCAGGTCCATCGCAATCGCTCCGTCGAGGCGGCGACCCGTCACTTCGGGTTTGTCGCGCTGGGAGGCTGCCTCGGCATCGGCGCGCTGGCGCTCGCGGCGAGCCTCCCGCATGAGGAGCCAGCGAACACGTTCGTTCTCCTCGTGGTCGTGCTCGTCGTCGCCTTCGCATTGCTCCTCGCCGCGATCCCGTTCCACACGCACGCGGCGCTCCTCGCGGGCGAGGTGCCGCCGGCCGCGCTCGCCCTGTACTTCGGCGTCCTCGTCCCGACAACCTTCATCGCATTCGTCGAGATCCTCACGCTCTCGGGGCTGCTCCCGGCGATCGTCCAGGTCGTGAAGGTGCAGGACCTCCTGCACGGGATCGGATTGACCTCTGCCGTGGGCGGCGCGTTCCTTGCGAGCGGCGCGCCGGATCTGCGCCGTCTCGTCGTCTATTCCGTGATCTCGAACCTCGGCGCGGGCCTCGTCGGTATCGCGACGTTGTCCGGACCCGGCATCATCGGCGCACTCGCGACGGTGATCGTGACCGGCGCGTCCGCGTCGGGTCAGCTGCTCGCGGCAGGAACGCTCGAGCGCGTGAGCGCGCCACAGCGCCCGACGGCGCGGAAAGCGCCGCTTGCCGCGCTCGCGTTCGTGGTCGGCGGCTTCGCGATGATCGGCGCCCCGCCGCTCCTCGGATTCCCGGGCCGCTTCTTCATGGAGCTCATCGCCTACCAGTTCGCTCCGCTAACGGGCGCCGCGCTGGTGGTCGCCACGCTGCTCCTCATCGTCGGCCAGCTCCGCGCAGTGCTCGCTCTCTTCGGAAGCGGCGTCGAGCGTTGGACGATCGAGCCGCGGCCCGTCGCCGGGATCATCGGAAGCGTGATCTTCATCGCGCTGCTCGGCGGCGGGATCCAACCCGACGGATTCCTACGCCCGATCGCATCCTTCGCGGATGAATTCTTAAGGGCACTGCGCCCTCTCTAGGCGACGCGGCGCGAGCGGGTGGCACGGCGCAGCGGGGGCTCTCGCGATGCGCGGGTGCCCCAGGGGCCCGCCCGCAGCGAGCGCGCGAGCTGCAAGGCGGGAAGGGTGCGCGAGCCGAGAGCCCCGCGAGCCGCTACGCGGTCAGGCCCCTGCCCTGGGACAGGACCTGCTCGCGCGCACGATCGCGAGGAGCCTAGCTGGGCGCTTTGTCCTCGGACATCCAGCGATCGATGTCGCGGGTGTACTCGACGATGCCGTCTGGGAACCAGAGCTTGATTTCGGCCGCGGCGGTCTCGTGAGAATCGGATGCGTGGACGAGATTCCGGAGACCGACGAGCGCGTAGTCGCCGCGAATCGAGCCTTCGCTGGCTTCGTGCGGGCGAGTCGAGCCGACCATCGCACGCACCACCGCGATCGCGTTCGGGCCCTCGAGGACGGCCGCCACGACGGGCGACTCCGTGATCACTTTGACGAGGTCGTCGTAGAAGAACTTCCCCTTGTGGATGGCGTAGTGCTTCTCCGCCATCGCGCGGTCCACCCTCAGAAGACGCAGCGCCGTGAAGCGGAGCCCGCGCTTTTCGAAACGGGAGAGGATCTCGAAGGCGATCCCCCGCTGGAGCGCGTCTGGTTTGAGGACGACGAGCGTGCGCTCGGCGCTCACGACGCCATCACGACCGGTACCTCCTCGGCGAGGGGTGGCGCGATCGCGGCGAGAGACGCGCGCGGTCCGATCGCGGCGACGTATGCGAGCTCCGGACGCAGGTATTGCCGCGCGACGCGTTGGATATCGGCCGTCGTGACGCCGTCGATGATCGCGCAGACCTCCTCCACCGAACGGACGCGTCCGAGGAAGAGCTCCTGACCCGCGAGCCAGCCCGACACCCCACGCGTGTCCTCGAGCCGGAGCTCGAGGCGGCCCTTTGCGAAGTCACGCACGCGCTCGATCTCCACGTCCGGCACGAGCTCGTCGCGGAGACGGGCGATCTCTCGCATGATCGCCTTGAGGACCTCGGCGCCGTTCTGCGGTGCGAAGCCGGCGTACACGACGAGGTGTCCGGCGTCGGCGTAGTTCGCGCCGTAGCTGTGAACGTCGTAAGTGAGGCCGCGCTTCTCACGCAGCTCGAGAAACAGCCGGCTCGACATCCCCTCACCGAGGACCGCATTGAGCATGTCGATGCTGTATTTGTCGGGATGCGTCGTGTGAACGGCGCGCCAGCCCACGCACAGGTTGGTCTGCTCCGCATGCTTTCCGAGCAGTTTTGCGTGCGCCTTGCCGGCGCGCGGGGCCGGTTTGGCCCGCACGACCTCGCGCGGCGCGAGACCGCCAAGGGCCTCGTCGACCGCCGCGATCGCCTCATCCGCGCGAAGCGGGCCGGCGAGAGCGACCACCGTGCGCGACGGCGCGTAGCCGCGCTCCATGAAGTCGCGCAGGCGATCCGCCGTCATCGCGAGCACGACCTCCTCGCGCCCAGCCACTTCCCACCCGAGCGGATGTCGCGGGTAGATCAGTTCGTCGACCAACGTATGCACGCGGTCCTGCGGCTGGTCGCGATACATGCGCAGCTCTTCGACGATCACGTTGCGCTCGGAATCGACGTCCTTCGGTCGGAGCATCGGTGCGCGGATCAGGTCCGCGATGACATCCAGCGCGACGAGATAATGGCGCGCCGGAACACGTGACCAGAAGACGGTGACCTCTTTATCGGTAGATGCGTTGACCACTCCACCCTTGCTCTCGATCACCTGACTGATATCGGCCGCGGTCGGGCGCTTCGCGCTCCCTTTGAAAACCATGTGCTCGAGGAAGTGGCTCGTGCCGGCATCGTCCTTGGTCTCAATGCGCGACCCGACTCCCACATACACAGCGAGCGAGACCGAGCGCGTCTCCGGCATCTCGCCAACGAGGATCCGCAGCCCGTTCGGGAGGGTGACCTTCCGGTATTCCATCGAGTGCGAACGCTATCAGAGCGGCGCGGTGCGCTAGCGGCAGAACACCATCGTCATATACATCGCGTCCCGTCCCATGACGGCGCCGACTCCGACGCGCCGGAAGGCGGGGTCCATGATGTTCGTGCGGTGGTTGATGGGCTCCCACGGCTCCGCCATGAATTCGATGTGCAGCGCGTCGACGTTGTCGTTCCAGATCTTGCCGGTGTTCTCGCCGTACCAACCGGTGCCGCACGCGGGGACGTTGCGAGATGCCGCCGTGCCGTCCGGTCCGTCGTGATACACGTAGCGGACCTGCGCTTCGGCCGCGCTATGCGCGCGTGCGGTGTTCGCGACGCCGACGTCCATTGCGAGCGGCACCACGCCCGCGCGCGCGCGCGTTGCGTTCATGAGCTCGAGCATGTGCCCCTCGGCCCATAGGGTGGTCGGATTCGTCATCCACACGACGGGCCGCGCGACCGGGGGTGGCGTGGGCGTCGGATCGGGTTCGGGCACAGGCGTCGGATCGGGTTCGGGCGCGGGTGTTGCTTCGGGCTCGGGCGCGGGCGTCGCTTCGACCGCCGGCTCGGGCAGAGGCGCGGCCACGAGTTCGGTGGCCGGGGGATCGCTCGCGCCGGACAACACAAAGGGCGAGAGCGTCAGCTCCACCTCGTCCATCCCGCTGAGGTCGCGGACCAGGCCACGCGACATGGGCGCGACCCGCGCCGCGGGCGGGTCGACCTCGCTCGTCAGCGCCACGATCCCGGATGCGCGCGGCGTTGGGACCATGGTGAAGCTCGCCAGTACCAGGCCGGCGAGCATCGCGTAAAGCGCAAGACGTGTGGCGAGGCTCAGCGGGACGTCCTGCTCACGATTCGGTGAGGCTCCAGGCACCTGACGAGATAACGAGGCTGGCGCCCGCGCGTCGCGCGGCGGCCAGATGTTCGCGCTCGGCGGCAGTCGGATCCAGGGGTGCCTCCGCGGCCGCTGACACGAACGGCGCGTGCTCGTCTGCCGTGAAATAGGAGAACAGCGGCCGGTCGGCGAATGCCGCGAGGCGCGCGACTATGTCCAGCCCCGGGGCCCCCGGCTTGACGATGATCGCGTCGGCCCCATCGGCTATGTCGCGGCGTGCGCGGGCGACCGCTGCCGCGGCATCCTCGGCTGGGATGAGCGGTACGGCCCGCTCGGAGATCGCTATCGCATCCACCGCGACCCGATGCGTGACATAGAGCGAGCTTTCGAGCTTCACCATCGCGGCGATCGGCACCTCTGCGCGCCTCGGGGCGAGCGACTCGCGCAATGTGCGCACCGCACCTTCGAGCATCCCCGAAGGGACGAGAAGGTCTGCGCCCGCGTCGGCGTGCACCTCTGCGATCGCCGCGAGACGCTCGAGCGTCGCGGCGACGTCAGCGCCATGATCGCCGAAGAGCACGCACTGACCGTGCGCCGTATACGCGCAAACGCATACGTCGGTCGCAACGCCGAGCTCGGGCACGGCTTCCTTCACGGCACGGATCGCGCGGGGCACAACATGATCAGGTTCGCTCGCGAGGATCGCGTGTTCGTCCTTGCGGTCGCTGATGCCGAAGATGAGGAGCCCAGCGAGTCCGGCCGACGCGGCGGCCCGCGCCTCGCGCACGACTTCGGTCACGGAGAGTCGCTCCAGCCAGGGCGCGGCCTCGACTTTCTCGCGGTCTTCGACCGCACTGCCCACGATGACCGGGAGGATGACTCGACCGGCAAGGTCCGCGCGCGCGAGCGCTCGCGACCAAACCGGGTGCTCCGCAAGCCGTCCTCGGACGAGCGTGGCTTGTCGCATGGCGGGATGGTACGCATCAGAGCCGAGCAAGCGGTGGCCAAGGGCTACCATTTCAGGCAATGAAGGGACGACCCATCGCCCTTCTCGCATTGGCTGTGGGCTGCGCGCTCGCGGTGGGAGGCGTCGCATTCGCGGCCGCTTCGCCTTTCTCCGCGCCCGCTCAGAGCCTTGCGGCGCCCGTGGCCGACGCGGCTACGTCAGTCTCGGCCGAGGTCATCCTGCCAGCCCCGGCGGTGGTCGAGGCTGTTCCCGACGCGGTGCCGGCGCCCCAGCCCAAGGCCGCTCCGGCAGGAGCCAAGTTCGATGAGATGAAGCACGTATGGCAGTCGCTGAACAACTGCGGGCCGGCATCGGTGGTCATGGCCCTGTCGACGTTCGGCATCGACGTCTCGCAGGAGTTCGCGCGAGTGCCGCTCCGCGGTACGAACGTCAACTCGGGCATGGGCCCCCAGCGAGTCAACGGATGGGTGACCGAGAACTTCGGCCTGCGCTCGGTCTGGCGCAACAACGGGACCAACGATCTGGTTCGTCGCCTGGTGGCAAACGGCTTCGCGCCGATGGTCACCCAATGGATGCAGGACCCGAAGATCTCCCGCATCTCCCACTGGCGCGTCGTCCGCGGGTACGACAACGCGGCGAGCACCTTCTATGTGAACGACCCGATGCTCGGGAACATGGTGCCCCTCTCTTACCAGTGGTTCCATAACAACTGGCAGACCTTCAGCTATCGGTACATGGTCATCTACGACCCGAAGGACGAAGCGCTTCTTAAGACGATCATCGGCGACGACTGGGACAACGCGGAGATGCGCAAGAACTTCTACGAGCGGACGAAGGCGGACGCGCACGCATCCGAGACGTCCGCGGCGTGGCTCGTCTATGGCGAGGCTTCGTATGGGTATGGCCTGTTCCGCGAAGCGGTCGAGGCGTTCGAGCGCGGCCTGGCGCTCGGCTCGGCGCAAGGAGTCTTCACCTTGCGCTCCAGCTACCCGCAGGCGTTGCGCGCGCTCGGCCGCCAGGCGGAGGCCGACGCGATGGCGCAGCGGCTTTCGACATCGGCCAACTCTTCAGCCGTCGCGTCGCCACCGGATCCCTTCGCCCTTTACCTCGCATACCTCCGCGAACACGAGGGCGACGCGGACAAGCTGGCTCAGTAGCCGGCGGCGCTCGTCGATCGCGGCCGCTCGCGGCGCGATCGGGCTAGGGCGTGATCAGGTGGACGGGGTTGCCGCGGATGTTCACTTCCCAGGTCGTGATGTCCTGGCCGGTGCCGAGCGTGTCGTATTCGATCTTCCACCAGCCCGGTCCGGGCTCGCCGGGCGGCGTGGGCGCCGTGTATGCCGACGGGATCGGCACCGAGATCGTCACCCACTGGTTGTTGTAGTAACGGCATCCGCCGGCATCTGAGCGGAGCTGTGCGGTTGGCCCACCGGTCGTCGGTGCGCCGCAGCTCGAGCCCGTCGCTCGGAACGTGAACGACGGGTAGACAAACGATCAGCCTCTTACGCGCGCCTCGACGCGACGAGTGTCTCGGAGTCAGCCACGCAGGCGCGTGCGAGCAAGCTCTCGGACGCGGCCAAGACGGACGCCAGCCTCCTCGAGCACGTCCGCGGTCTTGCAGAACGTGAAGCGGATGAGGTGTCTCCCGAGCTCGCGACGAGAGAAGAAAGACGAGCCGGGCACGCCCGCGACGCCGACTTCGCGCACCAGCCAGTTCGCGAACTCGACGTCATCTTCGAAATCGAACGGGCGGATATCGCAGAGCACGTAGTACGCGCCCGCCGGAGTGTTCGGGCTGAGGCCCGCGGCGTCGAGGACGCGGACGAGATGGTCGCGGCGAGCGCGGTACCCGGTCGCGAGGCGGTCGTAGTACGGGCGGCCGAGCTCGAGCGCGACGGCGATCCCCTCCTGCAGTGGCGCGGGCGCGCCGACGGTCACGAAGTCGTGCACCTTTCTGATCGCGGCGGTGAGCTCGGGCGCCGCGACGATCCATCCGACCCGCCACCCGGTGACGGAGAAAGTCTTGCTCGCGCCCGAGATGGTCACCGTCCGCTCGGCCATTCCCTCGAGCGTCGCGATCGGAATGTGCTCGCCCTCGTAGCGGATGTGCTCGTAGATCTCATCGGTGACGGCGATGACGTCGTGCTCGCGGCACAGCCCGGCGATCGTCTCCAGCTCCTCCCGCGTGAACACCCGGCCGGTCGGGTTGTTCGGCGTGTTCACGATGATCGCCTTGGTGCGGGGGGTGAACGCCTTGGCGAGCTCTGCGGGGTCGAACTCGAACGACGGAGGCCGGAGGGGCACGAAGACCGGCGTCGCTCCCGAGATCGCGGCGTCGGGTCCGTAGTTCTCGTAGAACGGCTCGAGGACGATGACCTCGTCGCCCGGGTCGCAGATCGCAAGGAGCGTCGAGATCATTGCCTCCGTGGATCCGCAGGTCACCGTCAGCATCGTCTCCGGATCGACCTGCATCGCGTAGAGCTCGCGGTACTCACGTGCGAGCGCGTCGCGAAGGCTCTTCGAGCCCCACGTGATCGCGTACTGGTTGATATCGGCATCGATCGCGCGCTTGGCGGCCTCCTTCACCTCGGGCGGCGCGGGAAAGTTCGGAAAGCCCTGGGCCAGGTTGATGCCGCCGTGCATCGTGCAGAGTCGCGTCATCTCGCGGATGACCGATTCGGTGAAGCCGACGGTCCGCCGTGCGACGCGATGCCGCGCGACGCGCATTAGTACCCGGCCTCATAGTCGACGCGGTTGATGAGCGGCTCGCCCGCCTTGTAGCGGCGGAGGTTCTCGGCGAAGAGCGCAAGCGTTCGCTCATTCGCGCGCGGCGACGAGCCGGAATGGTGCGGAGTGATGATGACGCTCTCGAACTTCCAGAGCGGGCTTTCCGGGGGCAGCGGCTCGGTGGTGAACACGTCGAGCGCCGCGCCTCCGATGCGCTTCGTCTGGAGGGCCTCGATCAGCGCAGGCTCGTCCACGATCGCGCCGCGCGCGATGTTCATGATCCAGGCCGTCGGCTTCATCCGGGAGATCACGTCGCGCGAGATGGCCCCGCGTGTCGCGGAGGTAAGCGGCGCCGCGATCGCGAGGTAATCGGCCTGCCCGACGACCTCGGCGAGCCGGTCGGCGGCCACGACACGATCGATGCCCGGTACGGCTGGCCCCGGCTTGCGCCGTACGCCGATCACACGCATTCCGATAGCGCTCGCGAGACGAGCGATCTCGCCGCCGATGCTCCCCATGCCGTAGACCACGATCGTCGCGTCGCGCAGCTCCTGGTGCACCTGCTCCTTCCACTCGGTTGCGCGCTGTTGGTCCCGGTAGCGGTGGAGCTGACGCGACGCAGCGAACACGAACGCCATCAGGTGCTCGGCGATCTGGATGTCGTATGACCCGCTGTTGTTGGTGAGCACGATGCCGCGCTCAGCGAGCTCCGGGAGCGGCATGTTCTCGACGCCGGCCGACACCGTGTGGTACCAGCGAAGCTTCGGCGTCGCGTCGAGGAGCTGGCGGACGCGGCGCGGGTTGTTCCCGCTGAACGCCACCTCCGCGTCCGCGGCGGCGGCGAGACCCTTCTCGTCGGCGACCGCGAGGACGCGGTCGTCGGGGAATCGGGCCGCGACCGTCTCGGGCGGAGTCGAGAACGCCGACCACACCACGATGTTCGTCACCGGCTCCGCATACTACGGACCCTCGTGCCCGCCCTCACCGGAACACTTCTCAACGCGGCGACGGTACTCATCGGCGGTCTCATCGGCACCGTCCTCGGCGATCGGCTGCCCGAGCGGCTCCGCGAGAATGTCGTGCGCGGCGTGGGCCTCTTCGTTCTCGCGATGGGAGTGAGGTTCGCGATTGACACGACGAACCTGCTCTTCATCCTCGGCGCGATGCTGCTCGGAGGCATCATCGGTTCGCTCGTCGGCGTGGACGCGAGGCTGAACCAGCTCGGCAAGGTCCTGCAGCGGCGCTTCGCGCGCAGAGGCACGAGCACCGTGGCCGAGGCGTTCGTCACCGCGTCGATCGTCTTCTGCGTCGGACCGCTGACCTTCCTTGGCTCGATCCAGAACGGCCTCACCGGCGACGCGAGCCTGTTGAGCGTCAAGAGCGTGCTGGACGGGTTCACCGCGATCGCGCTCGCCGCGACGCTCGGCTGGGGCGTCCTCCTCACGATCCCGATCATCCTGATTTACCAGGGCGGCCTGGCGCTCGGAGCGTCGCTGTTCGTCGGGCTCCTCTCCGACCTCCAGCTGCGTGAGAGCGCGGTCGGCGGCTTGCTCATCATCGGCGTGGGTCTCAAACTCTTGAGCATCCGCGACGTAAAGGTCGCGGACTTCCTTCCGGCGATCATCGTGTCGCCGCTCGTGGTGGCGGCGTTCGGAAGTCTGTTGGAGGCCCTGGGCCAGTGACCGCACGAAAGACGATCGAGCTTCGGAGCGACACCTTCACGCTGCCGACGCCCGCCATGCGCCGCGCGATGGCTGACGCCGAGGTCGGCGACGACCAGTACGGCGAAGACCCGACGGTGAACCGCCTGGAGCGTCGCTCCGCCGATGTGGTCGGGAAAGAGGCGGCGGTCTACGTCGCGAGCGGGATGCTCGGAAACCTGTGCGGCGTTCTCTCCCAGACTGAGCGGGGCGACGAGGTGATCCTCGGCGACCTCGCCCACATCTACCAGAACGAGATGGGTGCCTCGTTCGTCCTCGGCTCGATCCAGCCTCGTCTCGTCCCGAATCGCGCCGGCCTGCCGGCCCTCGCGGACATCGAGAGCGCGATCCGCCCGGCGGGCATGTACCCCCGCACGTCACTCCTGTGCCTGGAGAACACGCACAACAACTGCGGCGGCTCGGTCATCACCGTTGAGGAAACGAAGGCGGTCGCCGACCTCGCCCACCGCCGCGGGCTGCGGGTGCATCTTGACGGGGCGCGGATCTTCAACGCGGCGGTCGCGCTCGGTGTCGACGCGCGCGAGCTCTGCGCCCCGGTGGACACCGTGCAGTTCTGCTTCTCAAAGGGTCTCGCGGCGCCAGTGGGCTCGATCCTGTGCGGCAGCGCGGAGACCATCGCGAAGGCGCGCAGGGTGCGAAAGCTCCTGGGCGGCGCGATGCGACAGGCCGGCGTGATCGCTGCCGCCGCGCTCGTCGGGCTCGAGGAGATGCGCGATCGCCTGGCGGACGACCACCGGAACGCAAAGGCGTTCGCGAAGGGTCTCGCCGAAATCCGCGGGATCCGGATCGACGCCGACCGGGTGGTCACGAACATCGTCTCCTTCGAGGTGGATCCGGCGTGGATGGATGCGGGCGCGTTCGCGAAGGCCTGCGCCGAACAAGGTCTTCGTATCTCCCGCTACCTCGGAAGTTCGCCCCGGCTCCGAGCCGTCACGCACCACGGTGTGGAGACAAAGGACATCGCCGACGCGCTCGCGCTGGTCGCGTCAGTCTTGTCGCAGGCGCGCGCACCCGTTGCTGCAGCTGACTAGCTAGTCAATTCGGCGGAGTACGCGTGCTGCCTCCGAACTGGTACTAACGGGGGAGCGCATAAGGGTTGGCAGGGCCTGCTCGTTACCTAGACTGACCACCAGTGGGCAGGCTCTTTCGACGCTTTCGCAATGCGGTACGCGAGGAATTCGGCCAGTCGATGGTCGAGCTCGCGCTGCTGCTGCCCGTGCTCGTTTTCGGCCTGATCGGCGCGGCCGACCTCGCCCGGGCCTTCGCTCTCCAGCTCGCCATCCAGAACGGAGCGCGGGCCGGGGCCGAAGCCTACGCCATCAACTTCACGCCGACGCAGGCGCTGGCGATCAGCCGGGCCATCGACGAGATGGCGCGCACCCCCGGCATCAACACCAGTGACCCGAGCCTCAACGTCAACGCCGACATCGCGCAGGCGGACGGGGTCACGGCGTGCATACGGCCACCGACCGTCGCGACGCCGTGCTTTGTCACCGTGTCCGTCCAGTACACGTTCCGCACCATCGTGCCGTGGCCGTTCATCCCCAACACCGCGAACTTCGACCGCAGCACGACGATGAGGACCTTCTATTGAGCGGTCTTCTTCGCTTCTTCCGCGACCACAACAGCGAGGAGCGCGGCCAGTCCCTCGTCGAGTTCGCGCTGCTCCTCCCGCTGATGCTCCTCATCATCACCGGGCTCTTCGACGTCGCGCGAGCGGTCTGGCAAACGAACACGCTCGCCTACGCCGCGCGCGAAGGCACGCGCTACGCGATCGTGCATGGCTCAACGGGAAGCCCCGCAGCGGACCCAACCGACCTGGGGTGCGACATCGTGATCTGCACGAACATCCCGAACGTCGTGCGTGCGGCCGCGATCGGCGTGCCGAACGTCACCGTGGTCGTCCAGTACCCCGACACATACGCGGGGACCAGCCCGGCGGTCAAGTGCGCCGACCGGAACTGCCGCGTCATCGTCGACGCTACCGCGCCGTTTGTTCCACTGCCGTCGGCGTACCTGCTCGGCGGCGCGTTCCAAATAACCCTGAAGGGGGGATCGACGCTGGTGATTCAACGATGAACGCATTCCGCAGATTCTTTGGACGCGACGGTGGCGAAGAGGGTCAGGCCGTCGTTCTGTTCGCGATCCTGATGCTCGCCCTGCTCTTCGCCGTCGGGCTCGCGATCGACGCGGGCCAGCTCTACTCGGCCAAGCGCGCCGAGCAGGAAGCCGCCGACGCGGCGGCCTTCGCCGGCGCGGTCGTGCTCTATCAGCAAGGAACCGGCAGCGAAGCCATCAGCGCAGCGCGAACCGACGCCCGTACCAACGGGTACTCGAGCGGGGCGTGCGCTCTGTCGACGCCAGGTGTTTGCACCGACGCGACGACCCAGACCACGGTCACCGTCTGGTGGCCGCCGATCTCCGGGTCGTACATCGGCAACGTCAAGCACGTCGAGGTCGAGATCACGCGCCAGGTGCAGACCGCGCTCGTGCCCGCCCAGGCCGCGTTCAACCCCGTGCGCGCACGGGGCGTCGCCGGCGCCGAGCCGCTCAACAACGGCTACGCGATCATGGCGCTCGACCGCGGCAACACCTGCAGCGCCTTCGCCACGTCGTCCAACGGCGACCTTCACCTCACCGGCGGAGGGATCCTCGTGAACTCCTCATGCAACAGCGCTGCCTACAATGACCAGAACAGCGCGCCACGCTTTACGATCGAGTCGCCGTATCCCCTCGACGTGAACGGCAACGCGACGGGCTACTGGGGCAGCATCGGCATCCCGGTCAACCCCGGGCACAACCAGATTCCCGACCCGTTCGCGGGTTTCCCCAAGCCCGCCGTCACAGGCCTGCCGGTCTGCAACTCGCTCGCGGCGTGCCAGGACGGCTCGGGCAACCAGATCCCAGGCGTCTACACCGTGAACCTCGGGGGCGCCGGCAACACCGACATGACCCTCAACCCAGGCGTCTACATCCTCAAGGAAGGTATGGACACCGGCGGCAACAACGCCGTCACCGGCAACGGGGTCTTCCTCTACAACACGTACAGCACGTACCCGGCGGCGCCCGGCGCCTTGCCAGACTGCGAAGAGATCAACCTGCAGGGCAACGCGACCAGCACGCTCAGCGCGCAGACGACTGGCACGTGGGCGAACCTGCTCGTCTACCAGGACCCTGCCTGCACCGATCCGATGCGTATCGGCGGCAACGGCGCCTTCGACGGGACCGGGTCGGTCTACATCCCAAGCGCGGAGTTCCGCTTCGAGGGTAACCCCTCGACGCTCAACGGTAGCCAGCTCATCGCGCGGACCGTGAACATCCAGAACGGCAACATCACGATCAACTACGATCCGGTCGACACCGCGCAGCCGATTCTCCCGCGTCTCGCCGAATAACACCCAACTCGTCTTGCAAAGAGGGCCCGCCGAAAGGCGGGCCTTCTGCTTTTAGAGCCCGAGGTCATTTTCGAGGAGCTTCGGCGGAAGCGAGCCCGCGCCGAGCAGACGGTCGTGAAACAGGCGCATCCCCCAGCCGGCGGCGCGGGCCTTGTCGCGGAGCGCGAGGATCGCGGCCCGGCCCAGCGCGTAGCTCGAGGGCTGCAGCGGGGTGAGCGTGTAGCGGCGCACCTCCGCGACGGCGTTCGGCGGCTCGAGGCGCGCCCGCTCGACCAGGAACCGAACCGCTTCGTCAAAGCTCATTGCGCCGGTCGCCAGGCCGACGTCCACGTTGACGCGGGCCGCGCGCCAGAGCAGGTCCTTGAGCCGCAGGAGCCGGGTCTGCGGTGAGTCAAGGTAGCCGAGCTCGGTCATGATCTCCTCCACGTAGAGACCCCAGCCTTCGACCATCAGATTCGAGCGGATCGCCTTGCGCGGAAGCGACGGCAGGTCGGCAGCGACGGTCAACTGGAGGTGATGACCCGGGTAGCCCTCGTGGCACGCGATGACCGCGATCCCGGCGCGCGGGTGACCCTCGAGGCGCTCGCGCCGCGTCTTCTCGTCGTCACCCGGGTCGGGAAGCGTGACCCAGAAGCGACCACGGCGCGAGGACTCGAAGGGCCCGGCGCCGACGTACGCGGCGTACGGATACGTCGGCCGCTGGAACTCGGGCATCGCCTCGACGACGAGGTCCTCGCCGTACGGGATCGTGGCAAGCCCCGCGGTCGCAACGGCGGTGCGCGAGCGCTCCATTTCGGCCCGGTATGTCTCGACGAGCGTCTCTTCGGACGGATGGTCCGCTCGCACCGCCTCGACCGCCGAGCGCCAGTCCTGATGACCCAGCTGGATCGCGGCGACGTTGAGCGAGGCCTCGGTCTCGCCGTAGAACTGGTCGCCCCACGAGCGAAGCGACGCCGCGTCGTGATCGAGCAGCTCCTTCTCTTTGAGCCAGGCGTCGACGGCGTCGCGTCCGATCGCGAACGTGCCGCGCCCCTTCGGCCGCAAAGTTTTCTCGAGCCAGACGGCGTAGCCCTCGAGCGCTTTCGCGGCCGCCTCGGCAGCGGGGCGGAAGGCGCGCTCGGCGGCGCGCTCGATGGCGGTCGCCTTGGGCAGCATCGCCAGCGCGCCGACGCGGAGGAACGCGGCGCCCGCGGGCACCGAGCGAAGCGCGATGTCGACCCACTCCGGCGGCGTGAGCTTCGGATCGAGGTTCGCCTTCGCCGCCTTCACCACTGCCGGTGCTTCGGCGAGCCGCTCCGCGAGCGTCGCGACGCGCTCGGCGAGCGGAGCGTGCTCGCGGAGGAACGCGTAGTACGCGCCGCGCGTGATCGCGTCGGAGTAGAGCGTGGGCTGCCTGCGCCAGCGGGCGAACGGACGAACGGCGCGCTCTCCGCGCAGGTCGGCGACGATCAGCGCGCGGTCGACACGCTCCGCGGGAAAGAGATCGCTCTCGGCGTGGCTCTCGAATTTCGCGAGCCACTCGTCGTGGAAGCGGTCGCGCTCGGCGAATCCGTCGGCGGTGAAATCACCGAGCCGATGATCGTGGGTGTGAATGCCCGCCACGGTGGCCGCGACGGGGTCGAGCGCGTAGCGCCCGTGGACGAACTCGTAGGCGTCCTGGCCGAAGCCCGTGAGCTAGATCGCTTGGCCGCAGTTGGTGCAGAACTTGGAATCGCTCGCGTTCGGGCGCCCGCAGTTGCGGCAATAGATCGTCGTCCCGGGTGCGGCCGTCGTCGCAGACGTCGTCGAACCCGCAGCTACCGATGCCGGCTTGTCGTTCGTCGACTCGTCGCGGAAGCTGCGTACGCCTTTGCCCAGCTGGCCGAGAACGTCAGGCAGCTTCCCCGCCCCGAAGACGATCAGCACGACTGCGAGGATGAGGAGAAGCTCAGGACCACCAAAATTCGGCATCGTTCACTCCCTCGCGAGGCATGCTCGGTGCGCCTCGATCGTCCCAGTGTACGCACATATCTCAGACAAATAGGCCATCGAGGAGCCCGAGGAACAGGGGTATGACAACCAGCAACATGAGCGCCGGGAGGTAGCAGAGGACCAGAACGAGCGTGAGCCGCCCTTCGATCCGACCCGCAGCATCGAGACTGCCGGCGCGCTCCGACGCCCGCAGTCGATCTCGATGATCGCGTAGGACCACGAGCGCCCCGCGCCCAAGATCGCGGGAGCGTTCGAGATCGCTCGCGATCGTGGCGAGAGCCGGCAATCCGACGGCCGCCGCCTCATGCGCGAGTGCGGGAAAGAGCGGCGCTCCGAGGGTATACGAGCGCGCTGCAGCCGCGATCGCCTCATCGGTCAGCCCGGCACCAATGCCCGTCTCAGCGATTGCAACGAACGCTGTCTCGACCGGCCGACCGCTTGCGACCAGGGCTTCAGCCCACTCGACAAGCGTGACGAGCCCATGTGCCGCTTCCGACCGGCGCTGCGCGGCGGCGCGGTCGACACGAAGAGTCGGCAGGATGAAGCCTGCGTAGGCAGCGGCCACGACAACGAGAGGGCCGGTCGGAACGAAGAGGCCGATGGCCGCCACGAGCGCCGCGCCGACCAGCCCCGCAACAATCTTCGCTCGCACCAGCTCGCTGTCGCTCCAGCCGAGTCCGCTCTGTGCGAGGGCTGGCGTGACGAGCATCGACCGAGCGAGACGCGGGATCTGGGCTCGCGGCGTGAGCTGCGCGAGACGCCTTCCGACCGCAGATCGGGGGCGGCTCGCCAGGACCGCTGCCGCGACAGAGGTCGCAGCGAGGACGGCTCCAATGATGATCAGCGCCGCGCTCCGTCGATCACGCGGCGACTGACGATGACACCGACCATCTCGAGCGCCAATGCCGCGGGGATGAGGACAAACCGTCCTATCGGTTGCCCAAGTGTGGCCGCGAGCGACGGGACCGTGAGTGCCAGGTAACCGGCGATCGCCGGCACGACCAGGGCGAGCAGGACAACCTGTGCACGCAGGCCAGCGGTACGCGCGCGTACTTCCTCGTCGAGACGCTCCTCGAAAGCCAGACGGTCCGCGACGGCCGCGAGCAGGATCCCGGCGCGGTCGTGTGGCAGCCGTGACGCGATCCCCATAGCGAGAGTTTCGAGCGCGATCCGCGAGCGCGAGTCGGTGGCCAGACGCGCAGAGGTCCGGAGCGCCTGATCGAGCGGAGCGCCAAGGTCGAACGCGCGGACCGCCTCAACGAACGGTCGTCGTGCCAGCCGCTCTTCGGTCGCATCGTCGGAGGCGCGGCGAAGCGCCTCGGGGAGAGACGCACCCGATCGCAGCGCCGCCTCCGTCGCGCGAAGCAGACACGTTGTGCCGAGTCGCGCTCGCCAGCGAACGGTGGCGGCCTGCCATTGGATGACTAGGGACGGAGCGAGCGCACCCGCCGCCACCATCGGGACCAGCGGCAAGGGTGCGGCGAGGGTGAGCATCGCAGTCGCAACGATGCAGCCCGCGCGCAGCGCCTCCCATTGCCAGAGCGGACGGCGCCAGTTCGCGTCGTCGAGCGCACGGAGATCGGGGTGTCGAACGCGCACGGCGGACGACGCTCGCGTGCGTGCGAAAGGCGCAAGGATCGCGCAGGTCACCGAAAGCGCGGCCGCGAGCGCTCCAGCCGCCGCAATGCTCATCCGAGTCGCTCTCGAAGACGCAGGGGCATGCGTACGGTGACCTCGCCAGCCAGCCAGAGCGTGATGACCCCGCTGTCCTCGATCGCCGCTATCTCCCGCACCGATCGCGTGCCCGCGCGATCGCGGACGACGTGCACAAGGATGTCGATCCCTTGCGCCACGTGGCGCGCGATCGCAGCCGCATCAAGCTCTCCGGCGCGCGCAAGGAGCAGCGCCAGCCGGTCGATCGCGCTCGCCGCCGATCGGGCGTGAATGGTCGTAAGCGACCCCTGGTGCCCCGTGCTGAGCGCTTCCAGGAGCGCTGAGGCTTCGCGTGGCGTGCGCACCTCGCCGACGAGAATGCGGTCGGGACGCATGCGGAGCGCGTTCGCGACGAGGTCGGCGATCCCGATGCCCGACCCGTCGCGCGCCTGCATGCACTCGAGGTGCACGACGTGCGAGTGCGGGAGAACGAGCTCGTTCGTGTCCTCGATCACGACGAGCCGCTCGTCATCCGGGATCGCCGCGGCAAGTGAGCGGAGCAGCGTGCTCTTTCCGGATCCCGTGGCCCCGCTCACGAGAATGCTCGCCCGCTCACGCACGCACGCCTCGAGAAGGGCGGCCGCGTCATCGTGAAGACCGCTGGCGACCCACGACGGCGCGGGTCCGCGTAGGGGGACAGAACGCCGATTGAACTTCCGTATGGACAGACTGGGGCCACCGATTGGCGCGATGACGGCGTTCGCGCGGCTGCCGTCGCGCATCCGCGCATCGACCAATGGCCGTTCAAGCGTCAGCTCGCGACCGACGGTCCCGGCGATGCGGTGGGCGAGCTCGGCGACGTCTTCGACGCCACGAAATGCAACGTCGACGCGCTCGAGGCGTCCCGAACGCTCGCAGAAGACGTCCCGCGGACCGTTTACCAGCACGTCGGTCACATCGGGATCGTCCAGGAGCGGCTGAAGAGGTCCGAACCCGAACAGCTCGGCGCAGATGGCGTCGAGCTCGGTCTCGGCGACAGGCACCCGCGCCGCCACTCGCACCCGCTCGCGGAGGAGCGCCCGTCGTGCGGGCTCGGCGTAGATGGCAAGAAGGCCGGCCGGATCAATGCCCGCCGCGACCTCGGCACGCACACGGGCGACGAGCGCCGGATCAGTCACGCGAGCGCGCGGAGAAGCCGATCGACCGCCCGCAATGTCGGAGCGCGCGCCGCGAACGCGTCGTCAGCGAGGTACGCGTCGTACGGAATCGCGCCGAGAAGCGGAAAGCCAACCCGCTCTGCGACTCGCCCAGCGTCGTCGTCGCCCGCGCCGACGACGACCAACCCGACCGCGCAGGGGACGTGCCCCAGAAGTGGTGCCGCGCAGAACAGAGCCTGCAGCTGGGACGACCGCGTACCGGCGACAACGCAGAGACGATCGAGTGACGACAGGATGACCGGATCGAGCGAATCCGCACCGGAACCGAGATCGAGGACCGCGGCTCGGCCCGCCGCGGATGAGTTGACCAGACTCACGAGCCGCTCGCCATCGAAGGTGGCGTGCAAGGACGGTGCGCCGGGTAGGAACGAGATCGCCGACCAGCGGGAGACAAGTTCCACCTCGCGCCCCGGCTGCAGCAGCGCGTCCGCGACGTTCGCCGCAGTGATGCCCGCCCGGAGCGCGAGCGAGGGCACCCAGCGGTCAAGATCGACGAGGAGCGGCGGCTCCCCTCCGGCTGCCGAGCGATGGGCGAGCAAAGCCGCGACGGTGCTCGAGCCGGCACCAGCCGCCAGAGACCAGAAGCCGACACGTCTTCCTCTTCTGAGCGCGGCCGGCCGCGTCGGCGCGATCGCCGCGAGCGGCTCGGTCCTGCCGGTCGCCTCCCGCATCAGGGTGAGCGCGATCTGCGATATCGGCGACGCGTCGAGGAACGCGCGCAACCGGCTCATGCGAAGAGCCAGCGGGCGATCGCGCCTTCGCGTGCGAGCGCGCGACGCTCCGGTGGAGCGCCGATCGCGGCGATGTCGAAAACAACCGGGCGTAGGACGCGGCGTGCCTCTGCGGTGCGGAGTACCTCGCGCGTCGTCCAGGCGCGGCGCCGCCACCCGACAGATGCGTCGACGCCCGACAAGAGATCGCGCACGAGGGCGCGCCTCGCCGCATTCGTGCGTCGCAACGGCCCAGGACGCAAGAGTCGAGCCGTCTCGGGTCCGAGTGGGAGTGAACGGACGTGGACGAGGTCGAGGGCGAGCGATGGAAGTGGAAGCGGCGTGAGGTCACGGCCGATCGCGGCTCGTGTGCCTGGCCGGGGCGCAAGAGTCTCCAGTGAAACGCCGGCGCGCACGCCCGCGAAGGCGAGAACGCGACGAGCGCGATCGACGATGCGGTCGTCCACCTCGACGAACGCCCCGACCGGCGTCCGGGCGAGGGTCACGGCACCGAGTGACGCGATCGCCCTGTCCACATCTCCGCGGGCCAAACGCTCGCAGCGCAGCACGGCCACTCAGCGCGGTCCGGCGAGTACCAGGACGAACGTGCTCGTGACGATCCGGTCCGCGACGCGCACCTCGTCCAGCGAATCGATCGCGACGACGACGCTGCCGATCCGCTCACCCAGGCTCGAGATGGGACCTTTCGATATGGCCGCGCCGTATGGCGAGCCGGTCTCCGACCGCACGTCGAGCACCATCGTGTCCTGCAACAGAAGCTCGACGGTCCGGCCGCCCGGCGCTCGGCCCACGACTGGGACGGCGATGACGTCGACGCGCACGCCGGGAACGATCGCGCCGCCCACGGCTTGCGCGGCGCTCGACACAGGCAACGCGACGGCGCGCATGCCTTTCGGCAGCGCGAGACCCGTGTGAAATGACGCGGCCTGGTCGGAGAGTGCCGGCCCGAGAACGACCTGGCCGCGCCAGAGCGGCGCCCGCGGCACCTTGCCCAACGCGCCGCTCGGATCGGCGAGCGCGCCCGCGGGAACGGCGTCGGCGGGAATCGACAAGATGGCGAGGTCCTCGGCGACGAGCGGATGGGTCGCGTCGAGATCCCTCGCGGCGATTACAACCGGGCTCCGCTGCGCACCGAGGTAGTAGAGAGTCCCCGCGAGCAGTCCGGCAGCGAGCGCGAGCACGAAGAGCGCGCGTCGGCCGATCAATTCTCGAGCGCGGGCGAGCGGATGACCACCGCGATCGACCCGTCCACCGTGCGGTGGCCGGTTTCGGGAGTGTCGACCTCGATCCTGAATACGACCTCGTGGGCGGCGCCCGGAGGTGCCAGACGACGCCACGAGGTCCGGAACGGGACGTTCCCCGAGCCGGCAGTCGCCAGCGCTTCTCCCGCTTCGCCGGCGATCACCGTCCACGCCCGAACGGGAACCTCGCGATCGTCGATGAACGCGCGCGGCCACAGCGCAACCGCGCGTCCGCGGAGGACTTCCAGGGTCACCAACGAGCCGCTCAGCGGAAGGAGCGAGATGGCCGGCCGGATCGGCGTCGTTGGGACTGGCGCGGGCGCTGCCATCGCGACCGTTCGCCCCACCGCGCAGCACGTCGGCGCGAGCGGTCGTGAACTCGGGCCAAGCGTTTCGGGCAGGGGCGCAGCGGCAGCAGCTGCGTCGACGGATCGGAGACGCGCGAGCTCGGCGTCGTCCTGAAAGAAGACGATGCTGACCGGAACGAACCCACCCTCGGTGAGCACGTACGTTTCGTAGTAGGTGCCAGCCACCAAACGGCCGTCGCCGAGGGCGCGCCGGCCGTTGAAAGCCCTCCCGTCGTAGACACTTGACGCCCCGGTGCCAACCGTGTCGAGCACCCGCGCGTAGCTCCCCGTCGATTCGTGGATGGTGGTCGTGGAGTACGTCGTCAGTGGTCCGCTCGACGTCACCACATCCGCGACATACGTATCGGTCACGTAGTAGACGCCGGGCGGCACGATGAATGGCGCGGGGTCCGGGGCACGCTCCAGCCCAGCGGGCTCGGGATGACGATCCTCACGGAAAGGGTCCCGAGCGAGTGCCGGCGAGGACCAAACAAGAAGGAGCGCGAGTGCCGTGACGGCGCTGCGGCTCTTCATCGTGGCGAGCTCACAGCGACGACATGAAGCATCGTCACGGGGCGGAGGATTAGGGCGCCGAACACCGGCGTCCGCACCGGCACATCCGCGGCGATGCGCACGGCCGGTCGGTCGTAGCTCGCGCCGGTCCGTGTGTCGTAGGCAGGCGCTGAGGGATACGCCGCTACATCGGCTGCCGCGGCGATCTCGTCGGCCGGGCGATCCAGCAATGGAGACGACAACTCGAGCTCGCGGGCGAAGTACTGGCGCGCCACATCGGCCGCATCTCCGGAAAGTCGAAGCGTGCCCGACCTCGCAAGCTCGCCTGTGTCCTGATCGTTGACGGCGACGAGCGTCGCGAGATCGGCGGCGGCGCGGATACGCGCGGCCGCGACCCGGAGCGCGCCGAGCTGCAGCACACCCGCGAGCACGACGAGCAGGAGTGGCGCGAGAACGAGCGTAAGGACCATGACGCTCCCCCGATCGTCACGATCCCAGTTCATCGATTCACTTCGCCGCGTGAGATCGCGCTCGAGCGAAGTGGCACGGCTGTGGAGAACAGGAACGGAATGCTCACCGGGTGAGCCGATGTAAGCGACACGCGGATCGGCTCGCGCCAGCCGACGCGTGACGGGGCGACATGGATGCTCACTCGATTGGGGTCGATGCCCGCCGCGCGCAGCTCGTCGGCTATGAAACGGCGCAGCTCCGGTGCGTCGCCGCCGATCTCTCCCGCGTACCGCGCGGCCTGGACGGTCGCGGCGTCCTGCGCCAGCCATCGTTCGAGCGCGGATCCGAACTCGAGGATCGAGAAGAGGAGCGGCACGAGGATCGTGATCGCGAACGTCGTCTCGAGCGTAGCGAGACCGCGTTCGTCGCTCTTCGTCAACGGACCGCCTGCATCTGGCTGACGAGAGCCTGGAGACGCGCAACCAAGCCGTTGTTCCATGCGGTCACGCCAACGACGAGCGTCCCGAGGACGACCGCGGCTCCGATGATGTACTCGATCGTGGCGAGGCCCTCGCTCGCCGAGTAGAAGCGACGAAGCACCGATACAGAACCTCCCTCATGCATGTAGCGAGGCTCGCTTCGGTGCTCCGTCTTGGCGATGGCCAGATCGGCCGGTACCGGAGTACCGGTCGATGGTCAGCGGCGGCCGAGAGCCTTGTTCGCGGCGCGCGCGTCCTTCACGCCGAGCCCGAGCGTCGAGCTCTTCTTGCCCTGACCAATCATGTACGCGGACTCGATGTTGACCTTCTTCTTGGCGAGGCGAGTCGCGGCACGGGCGAGTGACCCCGGCTTGTTGGCGAGGCGCACCTCGACGATCTTGCGGTCGCCCGAGATCCGATACTTCTTCGCCTTGATGGCGCGGCGCGCCTTCGCCGCGTCCTTGTCGTCCACCACGATGTGGACGGTCCCGGTTCCGCCGCCGGTCGTCGCCGCGATGCTCTTCATGTTGACCCCGGCGTCACCGAGCGCGCCTGCGAGCGCTCCGAGCTGGCCCGTGCGGTTGGGAAGCTTGATCGTGAGCTCTACCGACATGTCGTTCCCTCCCCGATGTTCTTCGGCGAGGGCGATTCTAGGTGCCGGGCGTTAGAGCGCGACCGTTGCCCCGGCGAGCCGGGGCGCGACGACCATCGATTCGTTCGGCCCAGTGCGCCGCGCCGAAGGCGGTGAGGAAGTAGCGCATCCGGTTGCTGCGGCTGCGCTGCGGGTCATCGTCTGCCTGGCCGCTCTCTTTGGCGCGCGGACGGAGCAGTTGAAGTAGGCGTTCCACTGCGGTGTCCTCCTCCCAAGTCATGGGTGGAGCCTGCGCCGGGGCGCGAGCGCGCACGATCAAACACGACATGGACGTTCTGTGCCGCTCAAGACACTCAGCGCGCCTTACGTATGCCTGCCCTTATCCGCTCCTCGCTCAGCTCGGTGAGCTCGAGATGGCGGATGACCCCGTCCCGGTCGACAAAGAACGTGCTCGGAAGAGTGAGCACACCGTAACGGCGTGTCGTCGCGCCGTCGGTGTCGAGGACCGGCTGCAGGCGATCGAGCCCGAGCGAGTCGAGGAAGGATCGGACCTTGTCCCCCGACTCCATGAGATCGACCTCGAGCACGACTACGTCGGGCTCGCTCGCGGCGACGCGCTGGAGCGCCGGGAGCTCCCTGCGGCACGGCGCGCACCAGGTGGCCCAGAAGTTCACGACGACGACCTTGCCGCGGTAGGTGGAAAGGCGGAGGGTCTGGCCGTCTTCGCCCGTCCACTCGAAATCGGGGGCGATCGCGCCGATCCGCCCGGCGACTCCGTCGCCTTCGATCTGCGTCCGGATCACGCCCGCGTCCGTCGCCGTCGAGGGCCTGGCGAGCAGCGGCCAGAGGAGCGCGGCGATCGACGCGAGCGCGATCGCGCCAATGATGATCGCGGCGATCCACCTGGGAAGCGCGGTCGGGTCTCGATCAGAGAGCGCGGGGGCCGGGGGGCGGAGGCCCCCGAGTTCTTGGCTCATCCGAGAAGTGGCAGGAAGTTGAATAGCTGAGGCAGCCGCGCGAACTGTCCCGAGACGAGCACGAGACCCATCGCGATGACGAGCGTACCGCCGACCAGATTCACCACCCGGATGTGCGCGGCGAGCCATCGGGCCATC
Source organism: Candidatus Limnocylindria bacterium (assembly GCA_050692175.1). Classification (GTDB taxonomy): domain Bacteria; phylum Chloroflexota; class Limnocylindria; order P2-11E; family P2-11E; genus 3-1-20CM-2-70-9. Next base: position 29,729 of record JBOGTG010000086.1, read on the forward strand.
CGCTGAGCGCCGCCCAGTCCGCTGGCCAGGAGCAGGAACGGAACGCCCAGGCCGAGCGCATAGGCGACGAGAAGCACGGCTCCGGACGCGAGATCTTCGTTCAGGAGAAGGGTCAGGATCGCGCCGAGATACGGGCCGACGCACGGCGTGAAGCCGACGCCGAACGCGACGCCGATGAGGAAGCTGCGCGGGAGCCCACTGGTATTTCCCTCGAGCCGCAGGTCGAGCTCGCGAGCCAGGAATGGGATCCGGATGAGTCCGAGCATCTGCATACCGAGCACGACCAGGAGCAGCCCGCCCACTCGCTGAAGCCAGAACACCATCTCGCCCGCGAACGCGCCGACGAGCGCCACCGCGACCCAGAGGAGCGTGAACACCGTCGTGAATCCGACCACGAACGCGGCCGCATGCGCGAGGGTGCGCGCTCGCTGCGTGCCCGAGAGCGCGGCCTCGCCCGCCATGTTCACGAGGAACGCGGGCACGAGCGGGAGCACGCACGGCGACGCAAACGACAGGATCCCTGCGCCGAACGCGATCGCGACGTTCACACTAGTCAGCCTAAGGGCCGCTCCCGCGCGTACACGAGCAGATCGAGCCCGTAGAAGCGGCCCGGCCGCTCGAGGGCCATGTCGCACTTCGACGCGACGTTCCGCGAACGCGCGTTGTCGGGAAGGATGAGAGCCACGACGCGTCCCAGGCCAAGCTCGCCGAAGCCGTACTCGATGAGCGCGCGCGCCGCCTCGGTCGCATAGCCGTGACCCCACACCCGCGGTGCGAGCTCGTACGCGACTTCGACTTCGGGGCCCTTTCCCTCGACCGGAAAGAGGCCGACCTGCCCGAGGAGCTCCGACGTGTCCTTGAGCTCGAGGGCCCAGAGGCCGAGACCGGGAGGCTGACGCGCGGTGAAGGCCATCGTGCGCGCCAGACGCTGCGCGGTCTCGGCGACATCCTTGGAGGGCGGGCTCGGCGTCCACTTCATGACATCGGGCGATCCGAACACCTCGTGCAGCGCGGTCGCGTCGTCGTCGCGGTAGGGACGGATCACGAGCCGTTCTGTCCGGAGCGGCAGCGGCATCAGCCGATCGCTTGCCCCAGGTCAGCGATGAGGTCGTCGACCGACTCGATGCCCACGGAGAGCCGAACGAGTCCGGCCGGCGGGGCGAGCTTTGTGCCGCGCACCGAGCCGTGGGTCATGGCAAGCGGGACCTCGATGAGCGACTCCACCCCGCCCAGCGACTCGGCGAGCGCGAAGATCTTCGTGCGCGCCGCCATCCGCTTCGCCGCGACCTCACCGCCGCGCAACTCGAACGAGAGCATCCCGCCGAACGCCCGCATCTGCCGGCGCGCGAGCGCGTGCTGGGGGTGTGTGACGAGGCCCGGGTAGTTGACGCTCGTGACCTTGGGGTTCTCGGCGAGCCACTCCGCGACGGCCTGCGCATTCGCGGAGTGCCGTTCCATCCGGATCGCGAGCGTCTTCGCCCCACGGAGCACGAGCCACGCGTCGAACGGCCCAGGGACTCCGCCGGCCGCGTTCTGCAGAAAGGCGATGCGCTCGCGCAACTCCTCGTCGTTCCCCGCGAGGCCGCCGCCGACCACGTCGGAGTGCCCGCCGAGGTACTTGGTGGTGGAGTGGAGGACCACGTCGGCGCCGAGCTTCAGCGGCTGCTGCAGGTACGGGCTGGCGAAGGTGTTGTCGACGATCGCGAGCGCCTTTCCTTTGTGCGCGATCTCGGCGAGGGCCGCGATGTCCTGCACTTTCATGAGTGGGTTCGACGGTGTCTCGATCCACACGAGCTTGGTCCGTGGGCGCATCGCGCGCCGCGCCGCCTCCGGCTTGCGCATGTCGACCGCGCTCAGGCCGATGCCCAGCCGATCGAAGACCTTCGCGAACAGGCGATACGTTCCGCCGTACACGTCGTCCGTCATGACTACGTGGTCGCCCTTCGAGAGAAGGTGCGCGATCGCGTCGGTCGCCGCCATCCCGGATGCGAACGCGAGACCCCACCGGCCGCCTTCGAGCGCGGCGAGGCAGGTCTCGAGCGCCGTACGCGTGGGGTTGCCGGTGCGGGCGTACTCGTAGCCCTTGTGCTTCCCGACCGCCTCCTGCGCGAACGTCGACGTCTGGAAGATGGGGACGACGACGGCACCGGTGACGGCTTCGGGCTCCTGTCCGGCGTGGATGGCGAGCGTCTCGAATCCGGGCCTGCGCGGAGCGTTCTTCACGTTACTTGTCAGTATGCCGAGAAAGGCCGCTAGCCCTTCAATGCCCCCGCGAGCAGCCCGCGAATGAAGTAGCGCCCGAGCGCGACGTAGATGATCGCGGGGGGCAGTGCGGTCAGCAGGGCGCCAGCCATCTGGATCTGGTACTGCGCGAGCAGGCTGCCGGCGAGGCCCTGCAGCGCGACGGTGATGGGCTGTTGATCAGGGTCGCTCGCGATCGTGACCGCAAAGAGGAACTCGTTCCAGATGCTCGTGAATTGCCAGATCAGCACGACGACGAATGCAGGGACCGAGAGCGGCAGGATGATGTGCCGGTAGATGCCGAGGATGCCCGAGCCGTCGACCCGGGCCGCCTCGACCAGCTCGGTCGGTATCGCGGCGTAGTAGTTCCGAAAGATGAGCGTCGTGATCGGGATCCCGTACACGACATGCACGAGGATCAGCCCAGGGAGCCCGCCGTAGAGGTTGATCGCCTGGAGTACGGTCACGACCGGGATGAGGACGCTCTGATATGGGATGAACATCCCGAACAGGAGCAGCGTGAACACGAGGTTTGAATACGGAAAGCGCCACTTGGACAGGACATAGCCATTCACCGACCCGAGGAAGGCGGAAAGCATCGTGCCCGGGACCACCAGCAAGACGCTGTTGAACAATGCCGGGCGCAGACGATCGAACGCGGCCGCGTACGCGTCGAGGTTCGGCTCCTGCGGCAGGTCCCACGGTGTCGAGTTCGAGACCTCGACGAAGGACTTGAGGGAGGTCACGACGACGACGTAGACCGGAAGCAGGTAGAAGACGGCCACCGCGAGGAGCAACAGGT
>JBOGTG010000087.1:0-4019 GCA_050692175.1 Candidatus Limnocylindria bacterium
GAGCACCGGCACGCGGCGCTGCACGACGACCTCGCCGAGATCCACCGTTTCGGGGTGCACGCGATGGACCGTGCAGCCCGACTCGGTCGCGCCGGACGCGAGCACCGCCGCATGCACCTTGTCGCCGTGCATCCCGCGGCCCCCGAACAGCGGGAGGAGCGCGGGGTGGAGGTTGATCACCGGCACTCCGGGAAGTCGTACGAAGAAGATCGGCGCGAGGATGTGATCGAAGCCCGCCAGGACCACGAGCCTGGCGCCGACACCCGCGATGGCGGCGGCCATCACCGAGTGCGCGGCCGCTCGATCGGCATACCGGCGGAGCGTGACGACAGTGCTCGGCACACCGGCGAGCGCGGCGCGCTGCAAGGCGGGAACGCCGGCATGGTTCGAGACGACGATCGCGACGCGCGCATCGAGCTCGCCTGAGGCGCACGCGTCGAGGATCGCTTGAAGGTTCGATCCGCGCCCCGATACGAGGACCGCGATTGGCAGCGTCATCCGAAGATCACCCTCCGTCCAGCTGAATGTGGGACGACCCTTCCAAGTGCGACGGCTCCGGGGACTGACTCGAGCGCCGCGCCGAGCGAGTCGGCGGCGATCGCCACGACCAACCCGATCCCCATGTTCCACGTGTCGAATTGCTCCAGCTCCTCGAGCTCGCCGAGCCTCCCCAGAAGCGAGTAGACGGCCGGCACCTCCCAGGACTCGCGGTCGACCCACGCGCCGGTCCCATCGGGCAGCGCGCGCGGGAGATTCCCTTCCCACCCGCCGCCGGTGACGTGCGCGATCGAATGCACGTCGGCGACCTCGCGCAGCGCGCGGAATTCCGCAAGGTACGGGCGGTGGACGGCGAGGAGCGCGGCGCCGAGGGTCGCCCCGCCGAGCTCTTCGCGAGGAGCCAGCAGCACGTCGCGCAGCGAGGCGCTCCGCTCGTGCATCGCTCTTCGGGCGCAGATCTCGCGCGCGAGCGAGTACCCGTTCGTGTGCAGGCCGGTGGACGGGATCCCGACAAGCACGTCGCCTTCGCGCACGCGGTGGGGCCCAAGTATTTTCTCGCGCTGCACCACTCCGACAAGGAAGCCGGCGAGGTCGTACGTGTCGGCGGCGTACATGCCCGGCATCTCCGCCGTCTCGCCGCCCAGCAGGGCAACGCCGAAACGGGCGCACGCGTCGGCCATCGCGCCGACGACGCGGGCGAACACTCCCGGATCGATCTGCGAAGTCGCGAAGTAGTCGAGGAAGAAGAGCGGCTCCGCGCCCATCGCGAGCGCGTCGTTGACGCAGTGATGTACGAGATCGGCGCCGACGACCTCATGACGGTCGAGGAGGCGGGCGAGCTCGAGCTTGGTGCCGACGCCGTCCGTCGTCGCGACCAGGGCGGTGCCGGGACCCGGGGAAGCGAAGAGTCCGCCGAACTGGCCCACGTCCCCGATGACTTCAGGGCGCCTGGTGCGCGCGATGCGCTCCTTCACCCGGGAAAGCGCGTCCTCGGCACGCGCGATGTTCACGCCGGCGTTGCGGTACGTGAGGCTCATGCTTTCACGGGCTCGCTCTCGAGCGAATCCTTGGCGAGCTCCAGCTGCACCGGCACGAGGTAGTCGCCGGTAAAGCACGCCGTGCAGAGCTCGCCCACGCTGCCGCCGGTCGCGGTCACCATTCCGTCGAGCGAGAGGTAGCCGAGCGTATCCGCTCCGATGTGCTGCCGGATCGACTCGATGTCCTTGCGCGACGCGATGAGGTCGTCCCTCCGCGCCATGTCGACCCCAAAAAAGCACTGGTGCCGGATCGGCGGCGAGCAGATGCGCATGTGCACCTCGGTCGCGCCATGCCCGCGAAGGAGCTCGACGATCGGGCCGCTGGTCGACCCGCGCACGATCGAATCGTCGACCACGACCACACGCTTGCCGTCGAGGACGTCGTGGAGGGCGTTGTATTTGAGCGCGACGCCCTGACGGCGAAGCTCCGGCGAGGGCTGGATGAAGGTGCGCCCGATGTACCGGTTCTTGATGAGCCCCTCGCGGAAGGGAATGCCGCTCCGGCGCGCGTAGCCGACGGCCGCGGGGATCGCGCTGTCAGGCACCGGGATGACGACGTCGGCCGCGGCAGGGTGCTCGTCGGCGAGTGTCTCTCCCATGCGCTCGCGCGTCGCGTACACCGAGACGCCTTCGAGATCGCTCGCGACCGACGCAAGATAGACGTGCTCGAACACGCAGAGTCCACGGCGGCTCGCCGCGAAGTCGGCGACCGTCACGGGACCGCGGTCGTCGATTCTCAGAACTTCGCCCGGCGCGACATCTCGGATGAATCGCGCGCCGACCGTCTCGAGCGCGCACGTCTCGCTCGCCACAAGCCAGGCGTCGCCCTTCCGGCCAAGACAGAGAGGACGCACCCCGAGCGGATCGCGCACCGCGTAGAGCGCGGAGGGCGTGAGGATGACGAGCGACCAAGCGCCCTGGAGCTTCGGAAGCCCGCGCGCCAGGCGCTCGTCCCAGCTCGCGCCGTCCTCGCGCGCGATGACCTGTGCAATGACCTCCGTATCGCTCGAGGTCGTGAACGAGGCTCCTACGCTCGCGAGGCCTTCGCGCAGGTCGCGGGCGTTGATGCAGTTGCCGTTGTGACCGATCGCGAGCTCGCCGAGCCCATCAGCACGCACGACCATCGGCTGCGCGTTCTGGATGCGCGAGCTGCCGGTCGTCGAGTACCGCGTGTGGCCGATCGCCGCACGGCCCCCGAGCACGCCAAGGTCTGGCTCGCTGAAGACCTGTCCGACAAGGCCCATCCGACGCACGATCCGCATGTCGCGGCCGTCCGTCGCGGCGATGCCGGCGGACTCCTGACCCCGGTGCTGCAGCGCGTACAGCGAGAAGAACGCAAGGCGAGCTGCCTCTGTGGGGTCGGCGCGCTCGGGGTTCCAGATGCCCACGATGCCGCACATCGCTACGCGTCCCTTTGGAGCGCACGGCCGAGTCCGCTCGCGTGGGCGTCCGCGAGAGCCGAAACGGGCATCCCCAGGACCGGCGCGACCTCGAGGAGATCTCCGCCGACCGTCCCGAGCGTCCACAGCGGCACCTCGTGCTCGCTCGCGAGCGCGCGAACGTCCATCTCGCGTGCCGGCTCGATCACGAGCACGATGCCCGACGGCGCTTCGCCGAAGAGTGCGACGCGCTTGTCGATACCTCGGATGGCCGGAAGCGTGACCTTCATTCCGACCACGTCGCGGATCGCGATCTCGGCGAGCGCGACGCCGAGCCCGCCGGCATCGCGGTCGTGGGCCGCGCGGACATCGCCGCGCGCGTGCGCCGCCAGAACGAAACGCTGCAGGCGCGCCTCGAGCGCGAGGTCGATCGCGACCGGGCCGTCGTGGATCCCGCGCGAGGCTCCGTACGCGGACGCGCCGAGCGAAACCTGCGCGCTGCCCGCGAGCAGCACGAGATCACCGGGCTTTCCACTCGTCGGCGCGATGTACTTCGTGACGTCGGCAAACCGCCCGACTGCGCCGATGACGGCGGTGGGCCAGATATCGGCGCCGTGCGTCGCGTTGTAAAGCGACACGTTGCCGGAGACGACGGGAACGCCGAGCGCCGTGCAGGCGGCGGCGATTCCCTCGACGGTCCGCGTGAGCTGCCACGCGCCCTTAGGCCGCTCCGGGTTCCCGATGTTCAAACAGTCGGTGATGGCGAGCGGGGTTGCGCCCATGCAGACGAGATTGCGCGCTGCTTCCGCGACCGCGGCGGCGGCGCCGACGAACGGATCCAACGCGGCGAGTCGTGGCTGCGCATCGATCGCGATCGCGATGCCGTCAGCGCGTCCTTTGATGCGCATCACAGCGGCATCCGCGCCCGGACCGACGACCGTGTCGGTGCCGACCATCTGATCGTAGGTGCGGTAGATAACGCGCCGGCTCGCGACCGCCGGCGACGCGAGCAGGTCGAGCAACTCGAGTCCGATCTTGCCGGTCTGCCGTTGCGCATCGGCCGAGGGGGCCGACGGCGCAGTGGGAGCCGGCGACCCTGCGCGGT
>JBOGTG010000088.1:0-12218 GCA_050692175.1 Candidatus Limnocylindria bacterium
AGGCCGACGAAGCCTTTATCGGTGGCCTCTCCAAGTGGCGCAACCACGGCAAGCCGAAGGGCAAGGGTGGCGGATGGGTCGGCAAGCAGCCGGTCCACGGATTCGTCCAGCGTGGGCGCGACGGCAAGATCGGGAAGATTCGCGCTCGCGTCATGCCCGAGTCCCCGAGGCTGAACTTCGCGCAGAAGATCGAAGAGGGCGTACACGTCCGCGTCCTCCCGAAGTCGTCCCTGTTCACGGACACCTACGTCGCCTACAACCGCATGGGCGAGCGCGGGTACAAGCACAAGCGCGTCAACCACACCCGCCGCGTCTACGTGGACGGCATCGTTCACACGAACACCATCGAAGGGTTCTGGTCGCTCCTGCGGCGCGGGATCAGCGGCGTATACCACGGGGTCTCCACGAAGCACTTGCAGACCTACGTGGACGAGTACGTGTTCCGCTACAACAACCGGGACGCTACGGGGCGCGGGATGTTCGAGGCTTTCCTTTCCCGCGCCGCGCCGAAGCCGCAGAAGGCGTAGATGCGGCCTTGTTGAGGCCGCCAAAAAACTCGGAACGCTCGGGTATTGGAATCTCCAAGCCGGAGCGAGTCTTTTGCGAAGGCTCGCCCTTGCGTGTGAATCGCTCCTGTTTCGGTGGCATGTTGCCTCCATCCTACGCGCCGTGAAGACCGAGTTTCGCAACGTCAATGAGGGGTTTCTCGTAAAGCTCCTTCGAGCACAAGAGCATTTCGAATCGCTCGAAGCCGAAGTCAACACCTTCTTGGAAGGTTCCCCTTATCGAACGATCCGTGAGGCAGAGCCGGAACGAACGCAATACCGCGTCGAGGTCACCGAGGAAGTCCCGGCCTACATCGCGGCCATAGCCGGTGACTTCCTCCAAGACGCGCGATCTGCCTTGGAGCATCTCGCGTGGCGACTCGCTGGAACGAAGGCCGAGCGTGACGTTTCCTTTCCGATCTTGGAACACCGGGAGGAGTACTTCGCAAAGGACAAGCGCGGACGACTCAAGAAGGGCAGTCCCGCCGCGAAGGTCGAGGCGTTCTTTCCCGAGGGCGCTCGGGCAGTCGTCGAGTCGATGCAGCCGTACCACAGACATGAGTTCGGTCTGACGCTCCTGCGACTCCACGATCTCGCGCGGCTTGACCGTCACCGACTGGTCCATCTGCTCGGTGGCGCTAGCGACGACTTCCGATTGCGCGCGGGGCGGGGCCGGAATGAGAAGGGCGAGTTGGTCGTCCTGCCCGGCGACCCCGGCGCCAAGATGGGCATGGACGTGCGGCTCGGCACGTTCGAACACGACACAGAACTTGCGACCTTCACCCATCCCCCAGACGTGGAGGTGGAGTGCGACTTCACCTTTCACATAGCGATGCGCGAGGGTGAAGCGGGAGACACGTTCTTCCCGATCCTGCCGGGCTGCGCGGGCATGCTGCTCGCCGTGAAGGACGCGATTGTCGCCCTGGCCCCGTTCCTTGCCGCCCACGTCAAGCGGTCCTGGGGGCGAGGGGCCGATCTACATATCGACCTGGGCGAGACGCTTGTTCATCCCGTGGAGCCAGGGAAGCCGTACTCGCTGCGGATTGCCCGAAGCGGCCTCCGTCGCCCGTTACCGCCCTCGAAGGGATAGTTGCCTAGATTTGGTGGCACGCGGTCCCATATCTTGTGTCTGTGAAGTGCCCGGCCTGCGCCAATCCCGATACCCGCGTCATCGACTCGCGCGAGGCCGAGGACGGCGACTCCATCCGCCGGCGCCGCGTCTGCGACCGGTGCGAGGAGCGCTTCACCACTTTTGAGCGGAGCGAGTCCGCCCGGATCCAGGTCCTGAAGCGCGACGGGAGCCGCCAGGAGTTCGACCGACGGAAGCTCGCGAGCGCGATCGGGAAGGCGGCGTCGAAAGCCCTTGCCAGTGAGGAGATCGATCGGCTGATCGACGAGCTCGAGGCGAGCGTGAGGCAGAGCGGCGCGTCCGAGATCGCGTCGGGCCGGATCGGCGAGATGGTGCTCGAGCGCCTCGCCGAGCGCGACCCCCTTTCGTATCTGCGGTTCAAGATCGTCTACTCACGCCTGGAGGACATCGACGCGCTGTACGACGAGCTCGCGGCACTCGTGCGAATTCGGCAGGAGGCGCGCGATCGCCGCGTCGCGGAGCAGATCACGCTGATCGCCGAGCCCATCGTCGCGGGCCAGCGCCGCCGCCGGCGATAAGAGCCGAGCTACCGCGCGGCGCATGACGGTCGCGCGCGCTCGGGGCCTGCCGGCGAGAAGCCCGGCATACTCGGTCGTCGTGGTCCTCTCCGATCGTGACATCCGGGCCGCGATCGACGCCGGCCGCATCGGCATCGATCCGTTCGACCCGAAGTGCGTCCAACCGGCCTCGGTCGACATCCGGCTCGACTATCGCTTTCGCGTGTTCCGCTCGAGCCGGCACGCGTTCATCGACCTCGCGCGCCCGCTCGACGATGTCACCGAGCTCGTCGAGATCCTGCCGAAAACGCCGTTCATCCTTCACCCCGGTGAGTTCGTGCTGGGTTCGACGCGCGAGCGCATCCGCCTTCCCGACGACATGGTCTCGCGGGTGGAGGGGAAGAGCTCGCTCGGCAGGCTCGGGCTGCTCATCCACAGCACCGCGGGTTTCATCGATCCGGCATGGGACGGACACATCACGCTCGAGCTCTCGAACGTGAACACGATCCCGATCACCCTCTACGCGGGGATGCGGATCGGCCAGCTGTCGTTCTTCCCGCTCTCGAGCCCCGCGGAGCACCCCTACGGGTCCCCCGAGCTCGGCTCGTCCTACCAGGGGCAGACCGGCCCGACCCCGTCGCGGTACCGGCTGGACGTATAGCGGCCGTGTGCGCGCCGTGCCTTTTGGTCGTGTTCCTCGAGGCGTTCATAAACGTGCTCGCCGGTGCGCTCACCCTCGCGATCTTCGTGCGCGTCATCCTCTCGTGGATCCCGAACGCGCGTCTGCCGTTCGGACTGGGTGACTTCGTCTTTGGCGTGAGCGAGCCGATCCTCTCGCCGATCCGTCGCGCGATGCCGTTCCTCGGCGGCATCGACTTCTCGCCGTTCATCGCGCTGCTGGTGATCCAGCTCGTTTCGAACGTGCTCCTACGCGTCCTGCCGTCGGCGATCTGATCGGCGATGGCCGAGCGTCTCTCGGTCCCGGTGCGGGTCATTCCCCGTGCGAGAGCGGATCGCGTCGACGCCGCACGCGCCGGGCGTCTGGTCCTCCGTGTCTCGGCCGCTCCCGAGGGTGGGGCTGCGAACCGGGCGGCGCAGGCGCTCATGGCCGCGGCACTCGGACTCCGAGCGGCCGACGTTCAGCTGGAGCGGGGGAGTGCCTCCCGGGACAAGACCCTGAGTGTCCCAGCGACCGCACGAGCGGCGCTCGAAAGGCTGTTGAAATAGGAGCGCACGCTCGGGCGTACAGAGGGGGAATGGCCGCGAGTGTCGCCCTGCAACTTGGCTTTCCGGTGACCGCCGCGGCGACGCCGGTGACGTTCGCGGAAGGGGTCCGCGAGCATCAGGACGAGGTCTACGGCGTCGCCCTGCGCATCACGGGCGACCGCGATGCCGCGCTCGACGTCGCGAGCTCCACCTTCCTCAAGGCCTACCGGGCGTTCGACCGGTACGACCAGGCCCGGCCGCTTCGGCACTGGCTCCTGCGGATCGCGACGAACGAGGCGATCACGTATGTCCGAAAGCGCGGGCGCGAGCTGCGGCGTCGGGTCGACGTGGAGGAGGCGACCGTACTCGCGGATCCGAAGGCAGCGCCCGACGCCGAGTCTGTCGCGCGCGAGGATCGCGCGCGGATCCGCGCCGCCGTCAGCCTGCTTCCCGAGCTCTATCGCGTGGTGATCGTGCTTCGGTATTTCAATGAGCTGAGCGTGGACGAGATCGCGCAGGTCACCGGGCGCCCGGCCTCGACGGTCGGCGTGCAGCTCCTCCGCGGACGCGCGCTCCTTCGCGACGCTCTCGAGCGTGGACGATGAGAAGCGACCGACGCGACGACGATCTGTTCGACGAGATCCAGCTTCGCCGTGCCCTCCGGCTCGAAGCGGCCGAGCTTCCACCTCGGATCGACGTCGCCGCGATCGCGGCGCGCGCGCGGGCCGACCGGCCGGCATTCGTGGCGGCGTCGCTCGTGTCAACGCTCGTTGCCGGCATCGCCGCGGCCGGACTTGTCGGCCTCATCGCGGCGGCGCTGCCGACGGTTGCGCCTGCGCTCGCCTCGGATCTGTTCGCGGCCGGGATCGAAACGTTGGCCCGCGCGGCGATCCCAGCAAGCGCTCTGCTGTCCCTGGCCGCACAACCGACCGTTCCGATCGCAGCCATCGCCGCGCTGGCGGTGGCGATCGCCTACGAGTACGCGCAACGAAGGGAGCGTGTCCGTGAAATCACGACTTGAGCGCAGCAACACCAACCGGGTGCTCGCCGGGGTGTGCGGTGGCATCGCCGAGTACCTTGCGGTGGACGCGACGGTGGTGCGGGTTGTGTTCGTCGTCACCGCATTCGTCACCTTCGGGCTTGGTGTCCTCCTGTACATCGTCCTTCTGATCCTGATGCCGCAGCCGGGGCAGCCCGCCCCGTTCATAAAACCAGCCGCCGGCACCACCGACACGACGGCGCGCATGGAGGGCGACTCCATGACTGCTCTGCAGACGAGCGTGGCGCCAGTAGACCCCGCGGTCCGCGAGGCCGAGGCTGAGCGCCGGCGGACTGCCTTCGGCTACATCTTGATCGCGCTCGGGGTCGTGTTCCTGCTGAGCAACGTGGGCGCCTTCCGGTTCGTGCAATGGCAGGTGGTCTGGCCTGTCGTCCTCATCGGCATAGGGGTCCTCTTCCTGGTGCAGCGAGTGCGGTCGTGAACATGCGTCCGCGACGCGGCATCTTCTGGCCGCTTCTCCTCATCGCGCTCGGCCTCGTCTTCCTGCTTTCGAATTTCGGGATCATCAGCGGTATCTCCTGGCTCGCGATCGCGAGCCTCTGGCCGCTGCTCCTCATCCTTATCGGCCTCGATATCGCCTTCGCCGGCCGCTGGCCGCTGCCCACCCTCGCCGCGGAGGTGGCCGTGATCGCGGCGGGCCTTGCGCTCGTCGCCTACTCGCCCAACCTCTCGCCGGGCATCTTCGTCTTCGGGAACGGCAACGGACCCGGGGTGGCCGACGTCACCGTGTCGCGCGGCGACGCGACCGAGCTGGCGCTGACCCTGAACGGTGGCGGGACGCGCTCGTATCGCGTAAGCGGCGGGGCGACCGCGCTGGTGGAGGCGCACAGCGCGAACGCCGACCTGCGGGTGCGCACATCCGGAACCACGCGAGCGAACGTCCGGCTCGACCAGGTCTCCCCGAGCGGATTCCTGCGTCCGATGAACTCTGGCGACATTCAGATCCGCGTCGCGAACGACGTCCCAACGTCGCTCACGATCAACGTCGGTGCGGGCGAGTTCGACATCGACCTCTCCGATGTCCGGGTCACGGCTGCGACCGTCAATGTCGGCGCGTCCTCGATGCGCTTGGTCCTGCCAAAGCCCAGTGGCGACGTCTCGATCCGCATGAATGGGGGCGCCTCGAGCCTCGTCCTCGTGGTCCCCGATGGCGTGGAGGCGCGGATCTCGACAACGGGCGGTCTTCTCTCCCTGCGCAGCGACAACACGCGGCTCGGATCGGGCGGCGGGACCGGCGGGTGCGTCGCATGCGGCAGCACCGTCGAGACCAGCGGCTACGGCGCCGCGCGCGACCGCGTCTCCGTGACGATCAGCGCAGGAGCGAGCTCCATCGTCGTGCGCTAGCCGGCCAGTCGGGGAAGCCGGGGGCCCCGTGGATAGAATCCCCGCGTGCTACACAACGCGATCGAGCGAATCCTGGAAGCGCAAGCCGTGTGGGCGGATCCTCTCGGAAAGCTATTCGTCGCGATCTTCGCCGCGCTCTACAAGCCGGTCCCCATCCTCAAGGACTTCCTGGGCGGCGTGTGGCTCGGCCACCCGCTGCATCCCGCAATCACCGACGTGCCGATCGGCGCGTACCTCGTCGCGCTGGTGCTCGATCTCTCGGGCCAGCGTGCCGCGGCGACCGCCGCGATCGGCGTCGGGATCGTGTTCATGCTGCTCGCCGCGCTCGCGGGGTACGCGGACTATATCGATCTCGAGGGGAAGAGCCGCCGATTCGGCACGGTCCACTCCGCGCTCATGGTCGTCGCGCTCGTTGCCTACATCGTCTCGTTCGTCATGCGGCTTGGCGCGACACCCTCGGCCGCGGAGCTCTGGCTCTCCGTGATCGGCTTCCTCATCGTCATCACCAGCGCGTACGTCGGAGGTGAGCTCGTCTACAACCTCGGGACCCAGGTCGACCGCCACGCGTGGCGCGGAGGTGGCACCAAATGGACCGCGCTTGACGTCACGGACATACCGGCCGACAAGCCGGTGAAGGCGAAGGCAGGCGCCCAGACGCTCGTCGTCGTACGGCGGAGCTCCGGCCTGGACGCGCTGCACGATGTCTGCGCGCACCAGGGGTGCAGCCTTTCGGAGGGCAAGATCGTGGGCGACACGATCGAGTGCCAGTGTCACGGCTCGCGGTACCGGCTTGGTGACGGCCTCGTGGTGCGCGGGCCCGCGGTCTTCGATCAGCCGCACTACGAGGTCCGAGAAGCCGATGGAAAGCTCGAGGTGCGTCGCACGGACACCCGATAGAACCCGCCGAGCGCTCCGCACTGGCGATACTGCGGCCGTGAGCGAAGCGATCGCGTCCGTCCCGCTCGAGGCCGGCGTACCTGTCGCGGAGGCGCCGACCGCCAGCGAGCTCGAGGCGCGCCGTGCCTTGAACGCCGAGTACCTCCAGCACCACCCCGAAGAGGTCGCGCGGTTTCTGGACGAGCGCATGCCGCGCGAGACCGCCCTGATCGTCCACGATGCCGGACCGGACGCCGCGGTCGAGCTCCTCGAGCGTCTGAATCCCCGTGTCGCCGCGGACGTCCTCCGCAACATGCCCGCCGAGGCCGCGAAGATCGCTCTCCGCCAGATGCATCCCTCGCGAGCGGCGCCGATCGTGGCCAGCTTCGAGGCGAACGAGCGCGAGATGGTGTTGAGCCGACTGCCGCGCCGGTTCGCGTCAGAGGTACGCGAGCTCCTGACCTACGCCTTCGACACCGCGGGCGCGCTCATGGACCCGCGCATCACGGCGTTCACGCCTGACACCACGGTCGACGACGCGCTTCGCAAGATGCGCACCTTCAAGGAGAAGGAGCTCGGCGCGATCTACCTGACCGACCCATCCGGGCGGCTCGTCGGCACCGTGCCGCTCGGCGAGATCGCGACATCGACGCCCGAGACGAAGCTCAAGGAACTCGTCCGCGGCGAGCCGGTCGGCGTCTACGCGACCGCGACGCGCGAGGAGATCGTGAACTACCTCACCGAGCAGCGCGTCGCGACACTGCCCGTTATCGACGCCGACCGGCGCCTCGTCGGCGTCATCCGCTACCGCGCGCTCGCGGCGGCGGCCGAAGCCGAGGCGACGATGAGCATGCAGACGATGGCCGGTGTCAGCAAGGAAGAGCGCGCGCTGTCGCGCGTGCCTTTCGCTGTCCGCCAGCGGCTCCCGTGGCTCCAGGTCAACCTCGCGACCGCGTTCCTTGCGGCGTTCACGGTCGGCCTGTTCGAAGGGACGATCGCGCAGTTCACGGCCCTCGCCGTTCTGATGCCGATTGTCGCCGGCCAGTCGGGCAACACCGGAATGCAGGCGCTCGCTGTGACGATGCGCGGCATCGCGCTGCGCGAGGTGAGCCTCCGGCACTGGCCACGTTTGGTCGCCAAGGAGGCCGGCGTCGGCATCCTCAACGGTCTCGCGATCGCCGCGACGACGATGGTCGGCGTCTTCATCTGGAGCCAGTCGCTCGGCCTCACGATCGTGATCGGGGTTGCGATGGTCCTGGCGATGGTGATGGCGGGGCTCTCGGGCGCGGCCATCCCGCTCGTCCTCAAGGCGCTGGGTTTCGACCCGGCGCAGTCGTCCTCGATCGTGCTGACGACCGTCACCGACGTCGGCGGATTTCTCTCGTTCCTGGGCCTCGCGACGCTCTTCTCCGCATTCCTGTAGAAAATTGGCGGTGGCGCGCCGCCTTCTCATCGTCGGACTCGCGGTCGTGGCTCTCGGTCTCTGGAGCGCGCCCGCGTCCGCTGATGAGGGCTGGGTCCTCCAGCGATTCGCGTCCGACATCACGGTCCAGTCCGACGGATCGCTCCACATCGTTGAGACGATCGACGTCGACTTCCGCGGGCTGCAAAAGCACGGGATCTTCCGGACGATCCCGGTCAGGTACGAGTGGGATGAGACCCACGTCCGTCTCTATCGGCTGACCGTCCGATCGGTAACCGACGGCCCCGGCCGAGCGGTTCGCTACCAGGTCAGCGTGGGCGGTCCGAACACCGTGATAAAGATCGGCGACCCCGATGTGACGGTGAGCGGGCTCCGGACCTACAAATTGACGTACGACGTCGGAGGCGCGATGAACCCGTTCTCCGATCACGACGAGCTCTTCTGGAACGTCAACGGCGGAAGCTGGCCCGTGCCCACGTCCGCCGTGAGCGCGACGCTCCACGTGCCGGGAGGACTGCAAAAGATCACGTGCTTTCAAGGCGCGCGGGGTTCGACGGAACCGTGCCGCGCCACGATGGCCACGAGCCGCGCGGACTTCGAGACGACCCGGTCGCTTCCGACGGGGGAACAGCTGACGATCGTTGCCGCGCTGGCGAAAGGCGTCGTCGCCGAGCCGGCGCTGATCCTCGAGGAATCCGGCCGGACTCTCCCTGAGCATTTCGAACCGCAACCCCTGAACCTGGCGCCGGCGGCTCTGGTTCTGCTCGCGGGCCTCGCCGCGCTGTTCTGGCGCTGGTACACGGTCGGGCGTGATGTGCGCGAGCGCGAGACGGTCGTCCCCGAATACGAGCCGCCCGACAAGCTTCGTCCGGCACAGCTCGGGGTGATCCTCGACGAGAGCGCGGACAAGAAGGATGTCACCGCGACGATCGTCGACCTCGGGGTGCGCGGCTACCTCACGATTACGGAGAAGAAATCCGGCTGGTTCGAAAAGGAAGACTGGACGCTTCGATCGACCGGGAAACCACCGGACGGCCTCTTGCTCTACGAACGCGTCATCTGGAACGGACTCTTCAAGGGTCGAGAAAAAGTGAAGGTTTCGGAGCTGCGAGAAAAGTTCGTCGTGTCGCTGCGCGCCGCCCAGGAGGCCCTCTACACGGACACGGCGAAACGCAAGTGGTTCATGGCGCGGCCCGACGAGGTGCGCAGCGGCTACGTGGGGCTCGCCTCCCTCGCGATCCTCGCCGGTGCCGGTATCGCGTGGCTCCTCGGGACCACGCTGGGTTCAGGTCTCATCGGGGTCGCCGTCGCCGCGGTCGGAGTCGTCGCGCTCGGGGTCGCGAGAGTCATGCCTGCCAAGACCGCCGCCGGCGCAGAGCTGCTGCGACGTACGCTCGGATTCCGCCAGTACATGGAGGTCGCGGAGAAGGAGCGGCAGCGCTTTGCCGAGCGCGAGAACATCTTCTCCGAGTACCTGCCGTACGCGATCGTGTTCGGTTGCGTGGAGCGTTGGGCGAAAGCGTTCAAGGACATCGACACGTCCGCGCAAACCGCGTCGTGGTATGTCGGCAGCGGGAAGTTCAACGCGAACGCGCTCTCCTCATCGCTCCAGGGTTTTTCGTCGAACCTCGGCTCGGCGATCGCGTCGACGCCGGGGTCGAAAGGAGGCAGCGGTTTCTCCGGCGGCGGCGGTGGTGGCTCGGGTGGGGGAGGCGGCGGAGGCGGCGGGGGCAGCTGGTGATCGTTATCCTGTTCCAGTCTGGGGCTGTTGGCTCAGCCGGTTAGAGCGCTGCGTTCACATCGCAGAGGTCGCTGGTTCGAATCCAGCACAGCCCACCAGCATCAGCGCCGGGTGACGGTCTCCTGCAGGTAGGCCCGCTTCCAGGCCTCGTCGAGGTCGCCGAACGGGTCCGGCGTGCCCGGCACGATCCAGATGTGGATCATCTCGGCGGTCAGCGGCACGTCGATCGAACCGAGCGGACACGTGCCGAGCGGACTCAGCAGGCCCGCCAACCCGGGTGGCGTAAGCGAGAAGCAGACGTGCTGGTGCGCGTGCCACACGGTGAGCGGGCCGCCGATCGCGGGTCCCCGCGTGCCGATCTTCGGCATCATGAACATCGCGCCCATGAGGACGGGCCGTCCGTCCGGGGCGACGGCGTAGACGAGCGTCTCTGGGTGCGCGGGATCGAGGATGCGGTCGTCGATCTCGTACGCGGGGTTGGTGGCGTGGAAGTCGATCCCGGCGAGGCCGGTCATGCGGTAGCCGTCTGCAGCAGCCAGTGCCGGGTCGGCGTAGCGCGCGAGGGCCGCGCGCGCGGCGAGCAGGAGTTCGTTGGCCGCCGCCCGTTCGGCGGGCGTTGGTTCGCGATCCGCGACAGCTGGCAGCACCGTGCCGGGCGGGGCCACGCTGCCGCCATGGACATGATGTCCGGCCACCGCACCCGGCTCGGCCGCCGATGCGCGGAATGCGCCGATCCACGAGGTCGTCGCGGTGCCCACGACGGCGAGGCCGATGGCAACGCTTCCGGCGACCGAGCGCACCCTCCGCCAACGCTCGCTCGGAGCGGGCCGGACCACGATCGCCAGGGCGAGAATCTCGCCGAGCTTCGTCGCCACCCCAACCTGGTCGGGCGCTGCGCCACCCACCGCCGATACCCAGTAAGCGCCGATCGAGCCGACGAGAACGGCCACGCCGAGACGACCCGCCGGAGACCCTCTGAGCACGCGACGGGCGATGACTCCGAGAAGGACCGCGTCGACGACGAACAGGACGCGGATGCCAGCCGCGTGGTGATCGTGCCCGATCGCGAGTCCCGCATG
The DNA here is from genome assembly GCA_050692175.1 of Candidatus Limnocylindria bacterium. Classification (GTDB taxonomy): domain Bacteria; phylum Chloroflexota; class Limnocylindria; order P2-11E; family P2-11E; genus 3-1-20CM-2-70-9. The sequence continues at coordinate 10,922 of JBOGTG010000088.1, forward strand.
GATCGCAGCCGATCCTGCGAGCAGCGCGACAAGAAGCCACTCGATCGGCGCGAGGATCGGCGCGCCCTTTCGGCGAAGCAACCACGCCACGATCGCGAGCACGCCGAGCGCGAGCACCGCCGCGAGATGGTCCGAGCTGATCTGGTAGAGCGGGCTGCCGCCGCCCAAGCCGGCAGCGTGTTCCTGCGGGGCGTTCATGGCGCTCCCTCCAGGGTGGTGGCGACGTTGCTACTAGAAATGGATGCGGATCTCGCTCGAGTCGCGCGGCGAAGCAGAAGGATCACGGAGACCGGAAGGAGAAGGCGGGTCAGAAGTGCGACGGCCGGCGGGAGGGCCGCGGTCAGTGCGACGGCGAGCGCCGTGTCGATCGCCAGGGTGACCAGGATCACGGCTTCAACGATGTAGACGAGCCGGCGAGTCCATGGACGATCGGGGCGCAGACGGGCGCGTGCGACGAGAGTCATCGTGGCCGCGGTGGCACTCATGAGGACCGGCACGCCGGCCGGTCCCGTGAACGCGGCGCCCCAGATCGCGGCTTCGATCGTCGTCGCGATGAGGATCGAGCCCTGCACGAGAAGTAGCGCGCGCGCCACCTCGAGGAGATCGTCGGCTGGTCGTGCAGTCGTGTCCACAGCGCTGATCCTCGACCCGCTGGGTGAGCGCCGCGTGGCCCGAAGATGAGCCTTTCATGAGCGTGCCGCGCGGCTCGCCTCGGATCGACCGCTCGTGCGACGATGTGACCGTCCTGAAACGTGAAGAAGGAGCCCTGCATTGAGTGGTGCCGTCACAAGCATCCGCGTCCGGGACATGGCGAAAGCCCTCGCGTTCTACACCGGACCCCTTGAGTTCAAGCTCGACCGGGGCGGCGAAGGTGAAGGCAATTCCTCGGTCTCGCGAGGCGACGCGCACCTGATGCTCGAAACCGCGGCGGACTTCTACGGTGACGAGTACAACGCCGCCATTCGGGCGCGACTCGGGTCACCGTCGTCCTCCGCCATCTACATCGAGTCCTCCGATCTCGCCGGCTTCCAGGCCAGGCTAAAGAGTGCGGGCGTGCGGATCATCGATCCGCTCGCCGAGCGACCGTGGGGGCAGTTGGAGTTCACCGTCGAGGACCACGAAGGCAACTGGCTCAGCTTCTGGCAGGCAACACCCACGGCGTGAGCGCGGTCACAGCGCCGGGAGCTCGATCGTTAAGACAGCGCCACCACCATCCGCGGTAGTCGCGCGGATCGCTCCACCGTGAGCCTGGACGATCGCGCGAGCGATCGACAGGCCGAGGCCGGTCCCCTCACCG
>JBOGTG010000089.1:0-3547 GCA_050692175.1 Candidatus Limnocylindria bacterium
GCGGGCGGACCCTCGTCTTCTGGCGCTCGCCCGCCTCGATGGCCCGAGCCCGGCCCGGGATTCGCGTGCCGCTCGCGCGCTCGTTTGGCGCATCACTACACATCGCGGTGGACGCCAGCGAGCGTTATCCGTGGCGCTTCTCCGGCCGCGGGGTGAGCCTCGAACGGCGCAAGCTTCCGGCCGGTGACTACGCCCTGCTCCGAGAGGACGTGGTGATCGCGGTCGTCGAGCGAAAGACACCGCGTGATCTCGCGACCTCCGCCATCAGCGGGCAGCTTTCGCTGACCCTCACCGACCTTGCCGCCACGCCGCACGCGGCGCTGGTTGTCGAAGGCCGGCTCAGCGACGCGCTCAGGGCCGCGGCCTCCGGGAACGTCCGCACCGGGTGGCTCGCCGACGTGCTCGCGGCGCTGCAGATCTCGACCCCGCGGGTCGCCTGGATGTTCGCGGAGACCCGCCAGCTCGCGGAGGACTGGGCCTACCGCTGGCTCTCGGCCGCAGCCCGCGCCGATCAGCCGTACGCGATGCCGCTTCTCGACGAGCGCGCGCTCGGCGAACCGGCGATGTCGCGGAAGTCGTCTCCTCGGCTCATGGACGCGACGGCGCGGCGCGCCCTGCTCGCTCGCGAAGCCGCCGCCGGCCACGTCTGGACGAGCCGCGAGGCCGCCGAGCGCAGCGGCGTTACGCAGCTCACGGCAGCGGCCGACCTGCGCGCCCTCGTGCGCGAGGGCCGGCTCGCGATCGTCGGTCGCGGGCGCGCACGGGCCTACCGGCGGGCCGGACCGCCTGATGAGCGGTGACCGCGCCGCTTGATCACGCACTCGTCGTGACGCATCGCGACACGTCGAGCCGAGCGAAGGTCGAGGAGAAGCGCCCGCGCCGGGTGGTCGCGACTCAAACGGGAAGCGCGAATCTGGCGTCGAATGGATTGAGGTACGTGACGGTCTCGAGCGCTCGACCGTGCGGAGCATCCTCCGTCAGCACAAAGCGCACCTGATTCAGCTTGGCGCACGACCAGATCAGGGCGTCCCAAATGGACAGGCCGTGATCCGCACTTGCGCGACACGCCTCGAGGACGACCAGATCGCTCACCCCAAGCACCAGGAACGTGCTCGCGAAATCGTCGACGCGCTCGCGCGCCTCCGCCCGCGTAAGCCTGTGGGGTAGGCGGGTCGTCGTGACACTGAAGAACTCGGAAAGTGATTGAGCGCTTATTGCGACTCGGTCGGCAGCCACCAGGTCGTCGAGGAGCTGTGCCGCCCGTCGCTGTTTGGCCGAGTCCCGTGGGTCCACGGCGTAGACGAGAACGTTGGTATCAACGAGCAGGCGGTCCGTAGCGTCCAATCCGCTCCTCATAGATCGCTTCTCGAGTCCAGCCGCGCTCGGTTTGCTTCACCCTGAGCTTGCCGCGCGCTCGGATGAACCGCTTTGCGCGCTCCCAGGCGGCCCTGTCAGGCCCGCGCCTGCGCGGGCCAGCAGCCATCCGCTCGATCCCCTCTCGGATGAGCACTGACTCGGGCACTCCGCGCGCCTCGGAGACGCGTCGGAGGAGACGCTGCTGCTCGGGCTCGATGTACACCTGTTTTCTGATCATCCGCGGCATGTAGCTGATTATACATTGCCTTGTACATCATCTGAAAAAAAGCGGCACCGCCGTCCGGGCCTCGGATGCCGCATGCTACGGCGATGCTGACCGTCCCAGAGGCCGCCCGTCGGATCGGCCGCCACCCCGAAACCGTCCGCCGCTGGATTCGCGAGGGGAAGCTTCGCTCCCGTAAGGTCGGTACCCAGCACGTGTTGGACGAGAAGGACGTCCGGGCCGTCAGGCGGAGTGGCGCCGAGACCCTCGCGGTACCGCGATCGTGGACCCGCACCGCGACCGGGCGGCCCATGCCGGACTTCGTCGCGATCCTCCGCCGCCAGCGCCGGGAACACTAGAGCTCATCGTCTCCGACGCGAGCGTCGTCGCCATCGAGGTTCTCGAGCAACAGTCTTCCGGTGGCACTAGCGTGATCAAGAAGAGCGGTGGCGAAATGGCATAGTTTCTATACCTAAATGCTGGTCGAGTTCGATGCGGCGAAGAGTGCAGCGAACAAGACAAAGCGCCGGACCGACTTCAACGAAGCAGCAAGGCTATGGAACGATCCGCACCGCGTTGAGATCCCCGCACGGACGATAGATGAGACGCGCTACATGGTCATCGGCACGATCGGCAGGCGGCAGTGGTCCGCGATCATCACGTACCGTGGAGGGAAGACGCGGATTCATCTCGGTCCGACCGTCGAGGCGAGAGGAGGTTGACCTCTATGAGAGTGAAGGCCAGTAAGTTCGACGAGGATTTCGATCGCGGGAAGGACGTTAGCGCGTACCTCGATGTCTCAAAGGCACGCCGACCTGGGCTAGAGCAGCGCCGCGTGAACGTAGACATTCCCGCGTGGATGATCGCGGCGCTCGACCGTGAGGCGGAGCGCCTCGGCGTGCCTCGGCAGTCATTGCTGAAGCTCTGGATTGCTGAGCGACTGGAAAAGCTTCGGGAACGCACAGCATAGAAAGCGGAGGGCCGCCCATTGGCGCCCTCCAGGGAGAGGGGACTACAGGTCGCGAGAGAACTCAGTCCTCTGTCTTGGTGAGATCCGCTTCCGTCGGCTCTGCGATGTCCTCGAGGCCCTCGCCGCCCTCGATCTCGTCGTCGTCCAGGTCCTCGAGCGAGAGCTCCTCCGGTGGCAGCACCGGGATCGCTTCTTCCTCTTCGGTCCCGAACAGGCCAGCAAGCGCGCGGGCCTTGGGCATCCAGTCGAGCTGGTCGCGCCGCGAGGCGAGACCCGTCCCGGCGGGGATGAGCTTGCCGATGATGACGTTCTCCTTGAGACCAAGGAGCCGGTCCTTCTGCCCCATGACTGCGGCCTCGGTCAGCACGCGCGTCGTCTCCTGGAAGGAGGCCGCCGCGAGGAAGCTCGAAGTGGAGAGCGACGCCTTGGTCACCCCGAGCAGGACCGTCTGCGCCGTGGCCGGCTCGCCGCCCGCGGCGATGGTCCGGGCGTTTATGTCCTCGAACTCGAAGCGGTCGAAGAGCTCCATGGGCAGGAGCTCGGTGTCACCGGCCTCCTCGATGCGGACCTTGCGGAGCATCTGGCGGACGATGATCTCGATGTGCTTGTCGTTGATCGTCACACCCTGGCTGCGGTAGACCTTCTGGACCTCGTTGACCATGTAGCGGTGGACCGCCTCGCGGCCTGAGATCCGCAGGATGTCCTGCGGGTTCGCCGAGCCCTCGGTGAGGAAGTCGCCTGCGGAGACCTCCTGCCCGTTCTCGACGTTGAGGCGAGCGGTGTGCTCGACCTCATAGACGCGCTCCTCGACTTCCTTCATGGCGATCGTGATCTTGGAGCCGTGCACGCTGACCTTGCCCGAGACCGGCGCGGGCATGTCGGTCTTGCCCTTGGTGCGGCGCTCCGGCCTGGCGATGGGCTGGCCGGCCACAACATCGGCGCCGTCCTCGACGGCGAGCACGTAGCCGCTCGGAACGGAGATCGGCACGGTGTAGTCC